>CAZWOT010000039.1:0-15210 GCA_964635595.1 uncultured Desulfovibrio sp. | reverse complement strand
AGCGGTTTTTTATTGGTTCAAAATTTTGTACCTACAAAAAACTTGGAAACAGGTGTTCTTGGCGATCAACCCTCAAATTTGTGCTTGCCAAGTTGTCTGCCCTGGCGTAAAAGCTTTCCCTGCGTGGCGGAAGTAGCTCAGTTGGTAGAGCATCTGATTGTGGCTCAGAGGGCCGAGAGTTCAAGCCTCTTCTTTCGCCCCACTTTGAACGCACTCCCCGTACCGGCCTTATGACGATGCGGGGTTTTTTCTTCCCCGGGAGCCTTCAGGGCTCCCGGGGGAACCAGTCTCGGGATGTGGCGCAGTCTGGTAGCGCATCTGGTTTGGGACCAGAGGGCCGCCCGTTCAAATCGGGCCATCCCGACCACAAATTTTTCTTGTCCGTTCCCGGCCCAAAGGCTTTCGGGAAGCGGGGCAAAAAGCAAAAAAGGCGCTTCGACCAGCCGCAAGAGACGGCCGGTTGCGGCGCCCGCATTTTGGGCCCGGGGCGTTTTTTTGACGTGTGTCCGTGTGCCCATGGCTTCTGGCCCTTGCACAGGGCCACTGCAAGCAGGCCAAAATATTGCTATTCTCGCCATATGCGAAACGACCACGAACAAATTGCCTTTCGACTCCAGGCGAAGTATTCTCAAAGCTTGGGAGGATATGGTTATGAAAAGGCTTTTGTTTGGTTCTCTCCTGACATTGGCACTGCTCCTGACAGCGGCCTGCGCCAGGCAGGTGCCCAAGGAATGGGTCCCCATCGACGGAAGCAGAATGGACGGAAACGTCATTGTTGCCCTGTCCTGGAATCCGCAAACGGAAAAGCCGATCCACGAGTTGGCGCAGGCCGACAGGGTTGCGGCCGAGAGATGCCGTCGGTGGGGCTACGAGGATGCGGAGAGATTCGGCGGGGTCGATGAAAACTGCGTCCAGTACGGTTCCTTCATGGAGGATTTCGGCTGCGTGAAAATGCGCGCGACCATGAAGTACCAGTGCACCGGCGCGCCCGGCACGAACGTGTCGGGGCAAAGCCCGGAGATCATCATTGTTGCGCCCGCCGGCCAGACGGTGCATCGCGTCAAGTGACGGCGGAACAGACGGCAGAACAAAAAAGCCCCGCGCATGGCGGGGCTTTTTTGACAGTGCGCAAATCCCCTGAATGGTCCAGGTTCTTACGCGTAGAGCCTGACGCCCGCGTAGCCGACCACCTTCTCGAAGTTCCTCGCCACGGGTCCGGACGTGGTGTGCCCCATGAGACGGGGCATCTTCCGGGGCTCCTTGCGCAGGGCCTTCAGGGCATAGAGGCCGATGGCCATGGGCGAGGCCCCGCACATGGTGATGTGCTTTTGCTGGCAGGTGTTCACAAGGCCCGCGGGATCTTCCTTGAGCACGTGGTCCAGGGCCTCCATGTCCTTCTCGTTGGTCACGGCCTCGCTCTCGTAGTGGTTCATGTCGGACGAGACGAAGATGCCGATGGAACCGTCGAGAATGCCTGCTCCCGCCTCCTTCGCGAGCATCTCGCCGGCAAGGCGAAGATTGTTCAGGTTCCTCGAGGCGACGCAGACGGGCACGATGTCGAAGTCCCCGCCCATGCGCTGCAAAAAGGGCAGCTGAACCTCGATGGCGTGGTCGCGGACGTGGCAGAGGGTGTCGGCCTGGTAGGGCTGGTGCCGGCAGAGCCGTGCGGCCAGATCCTCGTTCACCTTCACGCTGCCGAGGGGCGTCTCCCAAGACCCGTCCGGCCACACGCCGTAGCGCGACTTCCCGAGGCCGGTGTGGTTCGGACAGAAGATGACCACGGTTTTCGGGAGCCGCGTGTTCCCGATGGTTTTGGCGACCACCGGGGCCGAGAAGATGTAGCCCGCGTGCGGGGCCATGACGGCCAGGGGGCTTTCGGCCTCCTTTTCCGCGTGGGTGGCGAAGAGCTTGTCGACAAGGTCCGAGAGGACCTTGGGATTGCCGGGGTAGAAGCGGCCGGCAACGGCCGGCATGCGTATGTTCATGGGCTTGCCTCCCATGGCCGGCTGCAGGGGGCGTGAGCCGCAGGTCGGGGCAGGGCGGTCTGTCCGCACCCGGGGCCCCCGGGGCCCGTCCAGACGGCTTGCCCGGGCGGCTTGTTCCCTGCGGCCGGTCTAAAAGAGCTGATGGCCTCCCTGCCAGTGGTGCTTCACGCGGCCCTTGAGTGTCTGGCCGAGGAAGGGCGTGTTGCAGCTCTTCGAGTAGAGGGTCTCGGGGGCCACTTTCCATTCCTCTTCCGGGTCGAAGAGGAAGAAGTCGGCCGGATCGCCGGGATTGAAGCGGTTGCAGGGAAGATTGAAGATGTCGTTGGGCTTCTCGCACATGAGCCGCACGATGTCGGCCTGGGAGAGCACGCCCTCGCTCACGAGCGTCCACATGAGGGCAAGGGAGAGGTCGAGGCCCGTGAAGCCGTTGGGGGCGAGATCGAGGGTCGTGTTCTTCTCCGAGGCCGCGTGAGGCGCATGGTCGGTCACCACGATGTCGATGGTGCCGTCCTTCACGGCCTCGCGCAGGCGAGCGCGATCCTTTGCCGTGCGCAGGGGCGGGTTGACCTTGGCGAGGGTGTTGTAGCCAAGCAGGGCCGTGTCGTCGAGCAGGAGATAGTGGGTGCAGGTCTCGGCCGTGACCTTCACGCCGCGGGCCTTGGCCCAGGCGATGATGTCCACGGCCATGGCGCAGGAGACGTGGGCGATGTGCACGGGGATGTCGAGGTATTCCGAGAGCATGACGTCGCGCGCCACCTGCACGGCCTCGCCCACCACGGGCTGGCCCATGACGCCGAGCTCGGCGCTCACCTCGCCCTCGTTGATGAGGTAGCCGGGCGCGAGATCGGGATCCTCGCAGTGGTCCGTGAACTTCATGCCCAGATCCCAGGCGTATTCCATGGCCCTGCGCATGAGCTCGGAATTGGACATGGGGCGCCCGTCGTTGGTGACGGCGACGCAGCCGGCCTCCTTGAGCTCGGCCAGCGGCGAGAGCCCCTGGCACTTGAGGCCGGGCGTGGCGGCTGCCACGGGATAGAGCTTCGGCCCGTGGGGATGGGCCTTCTCGGCCTTTTCGATCATGTAGCGGGTCACGGCCGCGCTGTCGTTGCAGGGGCGGGTGTTCGGCATGCACATGATGGCGCCGAAGCCCCCGCGGGCCGCGGCCTCGAGGCCGGTGGCGATGTCTTCCTTGTACTCGAAGCCCGGGTCGCGCAGATGCACGTGGCAGTCGGTGAGGCTCGGCAGGAGCACGAGGCCTTTCGCGTCGAAAAGCTCGCCGAAGTTCTCGGCCCTGCCCTTGCCCGCGGGCATCATGGAAATGATCCGGGCGTCCTCCACGAGGACGTCCACGGGGCTCTCGAGATGAAGGGCGTTGTGAAGGGTGAATTTCATCTATGTTGTCGAAAGGCCGGGCCTGTCTGCCTGGCGCTTTCGCCTCCTTGGGCGAAATTGTCTTGGGGGCGTTTTTTGCAGGGAGCGGCTGTTTGATGGGGCCTTTGGGGGCCCCGTCCGATCGGGGAATGGGCTCCAGGCCGTCCGCGCCCTCCAGTGTAGGAAAAATCGGGCCCGAAGGCCACCTTGCCCGGACGGTCCGAGTCGGCCGCTCAGCCGTCGCTGCGCGTTCCCAGAAGATAGAGGATGGCCATGCGCACGGCAACGCCGGCCGAGACCTGCTCGAGCACGAGGCAGCGCTCGTGGTCGGCCACCTCGTCCGAGATTTCCCAGCCGCGGTTCATGGGGCCCGGGTGCAGGACAAAGGCGCCCGGGTTGGCGAGGCCGAGCCTTTTTTCGGTGAGGCAGAAGCGCTCGGAGTATTCCGAGAGCATGGGCAGAAGTCCCGCCTCCTGGCGCTCGAGCTGGAGCCTCAGGCACATGACGGCGTCGCAGCCGGGCAGGGCTTTGTCGAGGTCGGTGAAGACCTCGCAGCCCCAGGCGGCCACCTGGCGGGGCAGAAGCGTCCTCGGGCCGCACAGGCGCACGGTGGCGCCCAGCTTGCGCAAAAGGTTGATATTGGAGCGGGCCACGCGGCTGTGCTCGATGTCGCCCAGGATGAGCAGGGTCTTGCCCTCGAAGTCGCGTCCCCAGACCTGGCGCAGCGCGAAGCTGTCGAGCAGGGCCTGGGTGGGGTGCGCGTGCCAGCCGTCGCCGCCGTTGACGATGGAGCAGGGCAGAAGGCGTGCCAGGTACTCGGCGGCCCCGGAGCTCGAGTGGCGGATGACGATCACGTCCGGGTTCATGGCCTGGAGGGTGAGGCCCGTGTCCTTCAGGCTTTCGCCCTTGTTGAGGCTCGAGCCCGACTTGGCGAGCGAGAAGGTGTCCGCGGAGAGGCGCTTGGCGGCCACGTCGAAGCTCGTCTTGGTGCGGGTGGAGTTCTCCACGAAGAAGAGGATGACGGTCTTGCCCTTGAGGGTGGGGACCTTCTTCACGGGGCGCCTGTTTATCTCCGAGAAGCTTTCCGCGAGATCGAGCAGGTGCTGCGCGTCCTCGCGGGAGAGCTGGGACACGTCGAGCAGATCCTTGTGGGTCCATGGATAGCGGTTGTCGTCGGTCACGTGCGCGTACTCCCCTTTGTGTTCCTGGCGGCCCGTGAATCCCCACGAGGGTCCCTCGAAAGTCCCCCGGATATCTCCGGGAGATCTCTCTGACGGCCGCGATGCAAGTCTGGTTGGTCCGGTATCGCCCTCAAGCTTGCTGCCCAGGCCCTTTCTTGGCGGTTCGGGGGCGGCGCAAAAAGGCCGCATCCGCCGAATTTCGGGCAAAAAAAATCCGCCTTGCTGGCGGATCAAACAAGATGGCTGGCAACAATGGCCGGGCAGGGAAAGGAAGCCTTGCGGCCCGCTTTCCGCAGGGAGCTCGTATGGCCGTGTGCGTGGTCTGTCATGAAAGCCCCCTGATGTGTCCAGGACGATGCCGTGTGCCTGTTTGCCTGTTCCCGCCACTATAGGAAAGCGGTGCCGGAATGGCAAGGCAGGATCGACGATTGAAAGGACGGGCAGGGCAGGAGAGAGGGCCCGAAACGGGCCGCCCAGGCGAAGGGCTGGGTCATATTGAAAATTTGATATTAGCAAATGATAATAGCAAAAATTATAAGTAGAAAATTTTAGAACATAATATTGCTTCGCTTGACTTGATTTCATCAATTGCTTAGATTATGAGCTAAAGAAAACAGCAAGCCCTACTGGCAAGCTTCAGTCTCAAGTATTTCAAGGAGATCCCCATGACCAGCGAGGAAATCCGAAAAATCCGCGAGGATCTCGGCATCACCCAGGACGAGTTCGCGAGGCTCATCGACGTCACCAAGGCTTCCGTGGCCCGGTACGAGTCGGGCCAGGCAAACCCGTCGGAAGGGACGCTCAAGCGCCTTCTCTTTCTGCAGGGCTCGCTCATCAAGCCCGAGGAGCGGGAAATTTTGCGCAACATCTGCCGCAATGACGGGGGGACGGGGGTGCTTGCCGGCCTGCTCACCTTCGCGGCAGCCATGATCCCGCTCGCGACGCTCTCCATCGTGGGCGTCACGCTGTTCAACCTGCTCAAGGGTCCGGCCAGAAAGATGTTCTTCGACACCATCGAGCAGTTCCCGGAAGAAAAGCCAACCAAGAGTCTCGTACAGGAGGACAAGCAATGAATCCCGCGCCCGTCGTCGTCGCCATTGTCGCTGTTGCCGGCATGGCCATGGCGGCCATCGTGAAGCTGTCGGAAAAGGAGAGCGCGAGGGCAGCCGCGCGATAGTCGGGCAAAAGCGTTCCCCGGCTTTTTTCCAAAAACGACGTTTTCCCGGGAAGACCGGGAAGGAGGAATCCAAATGGACAACGCCATCAAGGAAGTCGAAAAGTCCGTCGGCGAGCTTGTGGACTCAATCGACAACGACTACGTGAAGGGCATCGTCCTCGTGGCGGCCATCGCCATAGCGGCCATTCTCAAGGTGGCGACGGCCGGACGCTGACAGGCGCCGACCAGCCCCCTCGCCAGGCCCCGCACGAAAGGAAATGCGTTTGCTCAGGGGGGGCCTGGCAGGGGACGAGCCTTGTGCCGGATTCGAGGCCGGCCCCGGTCGTCCATAAAGAACGAGCATCGCGAACGGCTCCTCCAAACCTCGGGGGAGCCTTTCACCGTTTTTTGGAAAGTGCCTTTGCCTGTTCCCGGGGCCTCTGCAAGGGCGCGTCTTGCCGGTGTTCGTTTCGGCCGGATGCGTGCCGACACCCTTTTCCGGGCACGGCTTTTGGTGTACTGGTATGGGCGTCGCAAGGCCCCCGACTGCGGGGCGCCTTCCTATCTCTTATGGAGGGAGAACATGCTGCTTGCCATAGGCATCTACATGGTGTGCGGCGCCATAGCCGGCATACTGGCCGGACTTCTGGGCGTCGGCGGGGGGCTCGTCATCGTGCCCATGCTCGACTTCGTGTTCATCAAGTTCGGCTACGACCCGAACGTGGTCCACCAGGTCGCCCTCGGCACCTCGCTCGCAACCATCATCGTGACCTCCATCTCGAGCACCAGGGCCCACCACAAGCGCGGGGCCGTGCACTTCGACATCCTGAAGGCCATCACTCCCGGCATCCTCATAGGCACGTTCTTCGGCGGCCTTGTGGCCTCCCACATGCCGACCTTCTTTCTGAAGGCCTTCTTCGTGGCCTTCCTCTTTGCGGTCTCGGTCCAGATGCTCTCGGGCTACCGTCCCAAGGCCGGGCGCGAAATCCCCGGTCCGCTCGGCACCGCGGGCGTCGGCGGCGCCATCGGCCTCATCTCGAGCTTCGTGGGCATCGGCGGCGGCACCCTCTCCGTGCCCTTCATGACCTTCTGCAACGTGCCCATTCACCACGCCGTGGGCACCTCGGCGGCCATCGGCTTTCCCATAGCCGTGGCGGGCGCCATAGGCTACGTGGTGGGCGGCTGGGGCGACCCCAGCGCGCCTCCCGGAAGCCTCGGCTACGTGAACCTGCTGGCCTTTGCCGGCATCGCCTGCGTGAGCTTCTTCACGGCCCCCATCGGCGCGCGCATCTCCCACGCCCTGCCCACGAACAAGCTGAAGAAGGGCTTTGCCTTCTTCCTCATCCTCGTGGCCCTGCGCATGCTCTCCTCCCTCTTCTAGGATTTTCCAGAAAAAAGTACGCGGCAAAAAGGCCGCGCCGCAAGATATCGATGTTCAGGGCGGGCCCCATGCGGCCCGCCTGCCTGTCCATGCGGTCTCCAAAGCCCTCCAGGGGCCCCCGGGCCCGGCAGCCGGTCGGGCAAGGGCCGTTGGTCGGGCCAGGGCCCCAAAACGGGCAAGGCCAGCCAAACAGGCAAGGCCCCAAAACAGGCAAAACCCTTCCCTGCCATGCTCAAACGCACCTACAACGCAAAGATAGCCGAATCGGTCTGGTACAACCTCTTTCTGCTCACCCTGGGCGCCTGCCTGCAGTCCCTGAACCTCCAGTGCGTGGCTCCGCAGCACGGGCTGCTTGCCGGCGGCATCATGGGCATGGCCCTCATAGGCAATTTCCTCGGGCCCTTCTTGAGCGTTTCCGTGTGGTACCTTGCGCTCTCCATCCCCTTCTACCTGGCGGGCTGGTTCTTCGTGAAAAAGCGCTTTCTGCTCTACACGCTCTACGGAACCTTCATGACCACGGTGGTGGGCATGATCTACAACCACTACGGGCTCGTCATCCCGGTGGACAACCAGATCTATGCGGCGGTCATCGGCGGCGTCCTGAACGGCACGGGCGCCGGCCTCATGCTGCGCTCGCTCGGTTCCGCCGGCGCCCTCGACATCGTTTCCGTCCTTTTGCGCAACAAGTGGAACATCCAGATAGGCCAGTTCACGCTCTTCGTGAATCTGGGCGTCTTTGCCCTGGGCCTGCTCATTGGCTACCGGCTCGACGACGTCATCGCCTCGGTCATCATGATCTTCATCAGCTCCAACCTTCTCGAGTACGTGCTCGGCGTGTTCAACCACCGCAAGCTCGTGCTCGTCATCTCCGATCGCGGCGAGGAGCTGGCCGAGGTCATCATGGCCACAGAGCCCTTCGGCATCACGCTCATGCGCGGCAAGGGCGCCTATTCCGGCGTGGACAAGGAAATCCTCCTCACCGTGACCAACAACATGGTCCTGAAGCGCCTCGAGACCCTGGTCTTCGGCGTGGACCCGAACGCGCTCTTCATCGTGGAGAGCACCTTCTACGTGGCCGGCGGACAGTTCCGCAGAAGCTGAGGGTTTTGCCGAGGGATTCGCCGAGGGATTTGCCGGGAGATTTCGGGGGTTTCGGGAGACTGCCGGGGATATTGCCGCAATAAGGCCCGCCTCAGGCTTCGCCGCGGGCAATGTCCGACCCTGCAGGCGCATGCGCGAATGTCGGCCGCCCGGGCCCCTTCCCCGACCTTGCTCAAGAGACGATCCGGGACTTTTTTTTCGCCTGCTTTCCCTGTATAGTCCCAATTTCCCAATCGGGCCCCGCTTCTCCCGATGGGCCAAATTGTTCAGTTCAACAGATGTCCCCCAAGGAGACAGACATGAAAAAACTCGTTCTGGCGGCTCTCGTGATTGCGTTCGTGGCCGGCTTTTCGCCCAGGGCCATGGCCGAGGACTTCAAGCTCGGCCTCATGTGCCCGCAGACCGGCAAGTGGGCTTCGGAAGGCCTGGACATGAAGAACGTGGTGAGCCTGCTCGTCGAGCGCGTCAATGCCGACGGCGGCATCAACGGCCAGAAGATCGAGCTCATCATCGCCGACGACGCGGGCGATCCGCGCTCGGCCGCCCTGGCGGCCCAAAAGCTCGCCTCCTCGGAGGTGACCGCAGTCATAGGCACCTACGGCTCCGCCGTGACCGAAGCCAGCCAGAACATCTACGACGAGAGCGAAATCGTGCAGATAGCCACGGGCTCCACCAGCATCCGTCTGACCGAGAAGGGGCTCAAGCACTTCTTCCGTACCTGCCCGCGCGACGACGCCCAGGGCCTTGCCGCGGCCGAGCTCATCAAGAAGCGCGGCTTCAGGAACATCGCCCTCGTGCACGACAACTCCTCCTACGCCAAGGGTCTTGCCGAGGAAACAAAGGCCGCCCTCGAGGGAAGCGGCGTCAACATCGTCTTCTACGACGCGCTCACCCCGGGCGAGCGCGACTACACGGCCTCGCTCACCAAGATGAAGGCCGAGAACCCCGAATGTGTCTTCTTTACCGGCTACTACCCCGAGACGGGCATGCTGCTGCGCCAGAAAAAGGAAATGGGCTGGGATGTGCCCATGATGGGCGGCGATGCGTCCAATCACGCCGATCTGGTCAAGATCGCCGGCGCCGCCGCGGCCCAGGGCTACTTCTTCCTGAGCCCGCCGCTCCCCCAGGACATGGACACGGATGCGGCCAGGGTCTTCCTGGACGAGTTCAAGAAGCGCTACGACACGCTCCCCGTCTCCGTGTGGGGCGTCATGGCCGGCGACGCCTTCGTGGCCATCGAGACGGCCCTGAAAAACGGCAAGACCTCGGCGAAGGACATTGCCGAGTTCCTGCACGGGGCGAGCGACATCGAGGCCATCACGGGCTCCATGGGCTTCGACGAGAAGGGCGACCGCGTGGGCGACTTCTACCGCGTCTACGAGGTGGACGAGACCGGGGCCTTCAAGCTCCAGCCGAAGGACTAGCGAACGCTTCCCGGGCTTTTTCCGGCCTCCTCCGCGCGAGGCCATGAGCCCGGGTTTTGAAGATCGATTCTAAGGAAGGCCCCGGCTGTCCGGGGCCTTGAACGCCCTGCGGGGCATGGGGCCCGCTTCCCGGCCCCGCACCGCCCGCGGACCTTCCGCAGGACCACCGATCAGGACATGGAATTCTTTCTGCAGCAGCTGTTGAACGGACTTGCCGTCGGGGGCATCTACGCCCTCGTGGCCCTGGGCTACACCATGGTCTACGGGGTCCTCAAGCTCATCAACTTCGCGCACGGCGATCTCTTTGCCGTGGGCGCGTATCTGGGGCTGACGCTTCTGGTGAGCCTGCATCTCGGGCAGATGCTGCCGCCCTTTTTCGCGGTGCTGCTCGTCTTCGTGCTGGTGGCCCTCATGGTGGCCCTTGTCGGCTATCTCCTCGAGCGGGTGGCCTACCGGCCCCTGCGCTCCGCAGGACGCCTCTCGGCCGTGGTGAGCGCCCTTGGCGCATCCATCTTCTTCGAGAACGCGCTCATGCTCATCTACGGGGCCAGGGTCTTCGTCTATCCGGACTTTCTTCGCCCGGACTTCACGGTCAATCTCTTCGGCTACCAGATTCCCGGCATGCGGCTTCTGGTCATCGGCGTGAGCGTGGTGCTCATGATAGCCCTGCAGCTCTTCATGCTGCGCACCAAGGTGGGCGCCGCCATGCGCGCCGTGGCCATCGACCAGGGCGCGGCCAGGCTCATGGGCATCAACGTCAACCGCATCATCTCCCTGGTCTTCCTGATCGGGCCCGGACTTGGCGGGGCGGCCGGCATTCTCGTGGGCATCTACTACGGCCAGATAGACTTCCTCATGGGCTGGTCCTACGGCCTCAAGGCCTTCACGGCCGCCATCCTCGGCGGCATCGGCAACATTCCCGGCGCCATGGTGGGCGGCCTGCTTCTGGGGGTGGTCGAGGCCATGGCCTCGGCCTACTTCGCGGTGGCCTGGAAGGATGCGGTGGCCTTCTTCGTGCTCATCCTCATCCTGATCGTGCGCCCCACCGGGCTTCTCGGCGAAAGGACGGCGGACAAGTTATGAACCAGCGCACCGTCCGGCTCGCAGCCGGCATCGTTCTCGCCGTCCTTCTGGCCGTCCTGCCGCTTTTCGCCAACAACTACTGGACGGACGTGTGCGTGAGCATCGGCCTCTACGCCCTGCTCGCGCTCTCCCTCAACGTCATTCTGGGGCAGGCCGGCATCTTCCACATGGGGCACGCCGCCTTCTACGCGGTGGGCGCCTACACGACGGCCATCCTGAACACCATGTTCTCCTGGCCCATCTTCTGGACCATGCCCCTGGCTGGCCTTGCGGCCGGCTTCGTGGCCCTCGTGGTGGCACGGCCCATCATCCACCTGCGCGGCGACTATCTGCTCATCGTCACCATCGGCATCGTGGAGATAGTGCGCATCGCGCTCGTGAACGACATCTTCGGCATCACCGGCGGCTCCAACGGCATCTTCGGCATCTCGCGCCCGCAGGCCTTCGGCTTCAAGATAGTGAAGAGCATCCACTTCTACTATCTCGTCTGGGGCATGTGCGCGGTGAGCATCCTGCTCTTCCACTTCCTGTGGAACTCGCGCTTCGGCAGGGCATTGAACTACATCAAGCACGACGACGTGGCCGCCGAGGGCTGCGGCGTCGACGTGGGCCACTACAAGCTCATGGCCTTTGTGCTCGGCGCCTTCTGGGCCGGCATGGCGGGAACCCTCTATTCGGCCAAGATGCTCACCATCGCGCCCGCCTCCTTCAACTTCATGGAGAGCGTCATCATCTTCGCGGTGGTCATCCTCTCCGGCGGAAGCCAGCTGGGCGTGCTCGCAAGCGCCTTCCTCTTCATCGGCCTGCCGGAGATCCTGCGCGGCCTTGCCGACTCGCGCATGCTCTTCTTCGGCCTTGCCATGATGCTCATGATGGTCTGGCGCCCGCAGGGCATACTGCCCCCGCTGCCGCGCGTCTACAAGAAGGTGCTCGAGCGCGAGGGCTTCTGGGAGAAGACGTCGTGAGCCTGCTCGTTGTCCAGGACATCTCCAAGATCTTCGGCGGCCTAGTGGCCCTGAACGAAGTGGCCTTCACCGTGGAGGAGGGCTCGGTGGTGGGCCTCATCGGCCCCAACGGCGCGGGCAAGACCACGGTCTTCAACTGCATCACCGGCAACTACGTGCCGGAGCAGGGCGACATCCTCTTCCAGGGCCGCTCCATCAAGGGCATCAAGCCCCACGCCATCGTGGAGCTCGGCATCGCCCGCACCTTCCAGGCCATACGCCTCTTCTCGCGCCTGAGCGTTCTGGAAAACGCCCTGGCCGGACGCCACTGCCGCCTCAAGTCCGGTCTTTTCGCCTCCATGTTCCACACGAAAAGGCAGCGGCAGGAGGAAGCGGCCGCGGTGGAGCGCTGCATGTACGAGCTCAAGTTCGTGGGGCTCGAGAAGCTCTGGAGCGAGGAGGCGGGCTCGCTCGCCTACGGCAAGCAGCGCCTTCTGGAGGTCGCGAGGGCCCTTGCCTCGGACCCGAAGCTCATCATCCTGGACGAGCCCGCAGGCGGCATGAACGAGCAGGAGACCGGGGAGCTTGTGGACCTGATCACGGCCATCCGCGGGCGCGGCATCACCGTGCTCCTCATCGAGCACGACATGCGCCTTGTCATGAAGATATGCGAGAAGCTCGTGGTGCTCGAGAACGGCAACTGCATAGCCCAGGGGCCGCCGGACATGGTCCGCGCGGAGAAGGCCGTCATCGAGGCCTATCTTGGCACGGACGACGGGGATTTCTGATCATGGCGCTGCTCGAGATAGACAATCTGCACGTCTCCTACGGCAGGGTGGAGGTTCTGCACGGAATCTCCCTGTCCGTGGACGAGGGCGAGATCGTGACCCTGCTCGGGGCCAACGGCGCCGGCAAGAGCACGACGCTCCTTGCCGTCAGCCGTCTTGTGGACCCGCAGGTGGGCACCCTGCGCTTTGACGGCATCGACCTTCTGCGCCACCAGAGCCACGAGGTGGTGGGACTCGGCATCGCCCAGTCGCCCGAGGGACGCAGGGTGTTCGGGACCATGAGCGTCGAGGAGAACCTGAAGCTTGGCGCCTACCTCGTGCGCGACAGGGACCAGAAGGAGAAGACGCTCGCCTGGATATACGAGCTCTTTCCACGCCTGCTCGAGCGCAGGCAGCAGCTCGCGGGAACGCTCTCCGGCGGCGAGCAGCAGATGCTCGCCATAGGACGCGCGCTCATGGCGAACCCCAAGCTTCTTCTGCTGGACGAGCCCTCGCTGGGTCTCGCCCCCCTGCTCGTGAAGAGCATCTTCAGGACCATACGCCGCATCGCCGACAACGGCGTGACCGTCCTGCTCGTGGAGCAGAACGCCAGGGCGGCCCTCAAGCTCGCCTCCAGGGGCTACGTCCTCGAGGTCGGCTCGGTGGCCATGCACGACACGGCACAGGGCCTTCTGGAGAACCCGAGCGTGCGCGAGGCCTACCTCGGAGGATAGGCCAGGCGAGGGCGGCAGGCGGCGTTTTCCCAGCCTGCCCGCAGACCGAAGGTTTTGATCTGCGCAAACGGACGAAAAGCCCCCAGGGGCAAACGAGGACAGGGGCCCTTGCCCCCGTGCGGGCACAGACAAGAAGAGCACAACAACATGGCCGGATCAGGACAGGGAGCGGACAGGACGCTCTCGGGAGAAGACATGCGCGCCCTCAAGGGGCTCATGACGGGCGTGATCTTCATGCAGCTTCTGACGCCCCTGCTGCAGACCGGCACCGCGGTCATCCTGCCGGCCATGGGCGAGCACTTTGCCTGCTCGGCCACGGAGTTGGGCCTTGTGTCCACGGTCTACTGCATGGCGCTTGCCATCTTCAATCTCTCCATGGGGCGGGCCGGCGACAAGTGGGGCCGGCGCAGGATGTGCCTGTTCAGCATGGTGGTGCTGGTGCCGACGGCGCTTCTGACGGCCTTCATGCCCAACATCCAGGCCGTCATCGGCCTGCGCTTTCTGCAGGGCATGGGCACGGCGGCCTTTTCCACCTCGTCGCTTGCCATGCTCATGGCCATGGCCCCGGTGTCCTCCAGGGGACGCATCATCGGCACCACGTCCACGGCCACCTATCTTGGCCTGGCGGTGGGGCCGGTTTTTGCGGGCTTCATCAACGATCTGTTCGGCTGGACGTACTACTTCTACGTCATGTCCGCCTGGGCCGCGGTCTGCTTCGTCATCATGGCCCATTTCGTGAAGCGCGAGTGGCGCGAGGAGGCGGATCGTCCCTACGACTGGCGGGGTCTTCTTCTTTTCGCCGCAGGCATGATTCTGCTCGTGCAGGGCTTCGTGGGGCCCATGGACGACGGGGCACGCGTCCTTCCCGTGGCGGGCGGGATCGCTGCCACCTTCGTCTTCCTCGTTCACGAGTACAGGCTCAAAAGCATCCCGCCGCTTCTGGACGTGCGCGTGCTCGTCCACAACCGGCTCTTCATCCTGAGCAACATCGCCTCCTTCTCGCTCTACGCCTCGCTGTTCAGCTTCTCCTTCTTCTTCAGCCTCTATCTGCAATACGCGAAGGGCCTCGACTCGAGCACGGCGGGCCTTGTCATCTTCGTGCAGCCCCTGGCGCAGATGCTCTTCACCTGGCCGTCCGGCTGGATTTCCGACAAGCTTGGACCGACTCCGGTGGCCCTTGCCGGCAACATGCTGGCGCTGGCAAGCCTCTCCCTGGCGCTTTTTCTCGACGCGGCAAGCCCCAGCTGGCAGGTTTTCGCCATTCTCTTCCTGAACGGCCTCGGCATGGGATTTTTCGTCATTCCCAACACCGTCCTCATCATGACCAGCGTGGACCCGGCCCATCTCTCGCAGGCCTCGGGCGCCGTGGGCACGGTGCGCACGGGGGGCATGGTCCTGAGCATGGTCATAGCGACTCTGAGCGTGCGGCTTTTCATGGGAGACGCGCCCATGTCCGCGGAAGCGAGCGACAAGCTTGTCTCGGCCATGCACGGAAGCTTCCTCGTCTTTGCAGTCCTGTGCGCGGCCAGCTGCCTGTGCTCGGTGGCGCGCTTCACGGGGCAGGCAAAGGCGTCCTGACAGGCAGGCTCTGCGCTTGCGCAAGATGTCCGATGACAGGCGCGCGATAAAGAGCCCCTGGCAGACGCTCGTTGATGGGAGGCCGCTGTACTCGATAAAGGCCGCAACCAGGGATACCTGCCATGGGCAGGGCTGGGCAGATGGTATCCGTTCAGGGGGTGGTCTGAGCCAGCTCCAATTTCGGTTCTTGCAAGACTTTTACGGGATCCCTGATTTCGGGATTTGGGAGGGTGCAGTCAGCGGGTGAAGAAGACACGCTTTTCGTCAGCCCTGTCCTTATGCATCCGGCACTTGGTCATGCCGGCAAAACCTGCTATTGCTCGGGCATGGACTGAACGTATCACCTGCTTCAGGAAGAACGAGAGACAGTGTGAGCCTCCCCGGGGAGAAACGTCTGTACGCTGTCCTGCACATGGTCGCATGTCCCCCAGAAATTCTCGGAGAGTGCAACCCCTGCCCGAAGCATGCAATCTGCATACGCACTATCTGGTTCTGAGGCTGCTCC
>CAZWOT010000038.1:9238-15327 GCA_964635595.1 uncultured Desulfovibrio sp. | reverse complement strand
GATGCCTCGATGAGGCTTCAGCGATGCCTCAATGATTCCTCAATGATGCGAAGGACAGGCAGGCGGGCCGGACGAAGGAGGAAACAAGGTGAAAAACAACTTTCTGGCCACGACCGTCGGCGTCGGCATCTGCGGCGCGCTGATCGGTCTGTTGGCCGTCTTTTTGCAGACCCAGGGCAATCCCGGGAACATGGGCATCTGCGTGGCCTGCTTCGAGCGCGATCTTGCCGGCGGCCTGGGGCTCCATCGCGCGGCCATCGTCCAGTACCTGCGCCCCGAAATCGTGGGCCTTGTCTTCGGTGCCCTGGCTGCGGCCATCGCCACCGGCGAGTTCCGTCCCCGCGGCGGCTCCGCGCCCATCCTGCGCTTCTTGCTCGGCATGATCGCGGCCATGGCGGCCCTCATCTTCCTCGGCTGCCCCTGGCGCGCCATCCTGCGCCTTGCCGGCGGCGACGCCAACGCCATCTTCGGCCTTCTGGGCTTCGCCTCGGGCATCTTCGTGGGCACGCTCTTCTTCCGCCAGGGCTTCTCGCTCGGGCCCACCCAGCGCCAGAGCAAGGCCATGGGCCTCATCTTCCCCTTCCTCATGCTGCTCGTGCTCATCCTCTATCTTGCCTTCCCGCAGATCGAGGGCGAGCCCCAGTCCGGTCCCGTCTTCTACTCCGTCAAGGGCCCCGGCTCCCAGCATGCGCCCTTCCTCGTTTCCCTCGCGGTGGCCTTCGTGGTCGGCATCCTCGCCCAGAAGAGCCGCTTCTGCACCGTGGGCGCCTTCCGCGACCTCTTCCTCTTCGGCTCGACCCATCTCATCGTGGGCGTCATCTGCATGTGGGCCGCGGCCTTCATCGCCAACCTGGCCACCGGCTGCTTCCACTGGGGCTTCGAGAACCAGCCCATCGCCCACAGCGTGTCGCTGTGGAACTTCATGGGCATGCTCACGGCCGGCCTTGCCTTCTCGCTTGCGGGCGGCTGCCCGGGACGTCAGCTCTTCATGGCCGGCGAGGGCGACGGTGACGCAGGCCTTTTCGCCCTCGGCATGATCGTGGGCGCGGGCTTTGCCCACAACTTCGGCTCCGCCTCCTCGGCCACGGGCCTTGGCGCCTACGGCATCCCGGCCACCCTCATCGGCCTTGCCGTGTGCCTTGTCATCGGCTTTGCCCATATCCGCAGGGCTTGAGAAGCCGGAGGGAGCGGACGGCCAACAGGAGCCGCCTCCGGAGTTTTCTTTCGGGAAGGCAGGATGGAGCTTGCCCCATCCGCCCCGAAGGCGCCCTGGCCTGAAGTTTCGAGCCCCACAGGGGCGGGCCTGCCCAGATCGGGACAGGTCCAGTCAAAACCGGCCAGGGCCAACCGGGGCCAGCCAGGGCCGCCCCTCTCACATCCGAATCACGAGACAGCATCATCCCGAACCAGGGGAGAGAGAAACAATGAGAACCGTAGACTGCAGGGGGCTTTCCTGCCCCCAACCCGTGCTCATGTTCACCCAGGCGCACAAGGAGTCGGACACCGACCCCGTCGACGTTCTGGTGGACAATCCCGCCAGCGTCGAGAACGTGACCCGCGCGGCGAAGAAGAAGGGCTGGATGGTCAACGCCAAGGACGATCCCGGCCAGGGCGAGGGCGTCGTGCGCCTGGAGCTTCGCAAGTGAGCCTGATCTCGCGTCTTTTCGGGCTTGCCGGGAAGGGGAAGGCTCCTTCCGGGCATGCCCGATCCTCCCGGATGGATGCGGCGGACCGGTCGGCCATGTCGGCCCGGACGACCGGTCTTGCCGCGTCCGCCAGGGAAGACCGATCTGCCGGATCTGCCGGGGCACCGACCAGGTCGAAAGACGTGGAGCTCGGCTTTCTCGTCTTCGAGCAGACGGGCGACGTCATCGCCTGCGAGCGCGAGCTGAAGAAGGCCGGCTTTGCCGTGGAGGTGAAGGCGCCGCCGGCGGCTCTTCGCAAGGGCTGCGACATGGTGGTGGTCTGCCCCATCATGGCCCGGCTCGAGATCGAGTCCCTGCTGGCAAAGAGGAATCTGAAGCCGCTCGACTTCGTGCCCGTGGCGGACCCGCTTCTCGAGCCCGTCTCCTTCTTCCACACCACGGACTACGGGGAGTGGTTCATGGTGCGTGCCGCCAACATGAAGGTGTGCGTGGAAAAGGCCACGGGCACCATTGTCAACGTCTCCGGCGGCGGCTGCCCGGACGTGCCCTATCTTGCCGGCCTGCTTCTCGGCAAACGCCTCGACGAGGCCGAAGAGCCGAAGGTGAACGGCCGAACCCTCTGTTCCTACGCGCTTCAGCGCGCCTTCGAGGAGGCCCGACGGCAATGGCGTGGCTAGTGTGCGGGACCATTCCCGACGAGACCTTTCCGCTTGCGCTTGGCACCTGGCGCTGCGATGCGGAAAAGGGTCTTCTGGTTTCCCCGGAGGGCGGCAGGGTGCTTGCCGTCGAGCGCGGCACCTCCATACTGTACGCTGCCTGTTTGCTCGCCTGCGAGGCGCTGGGACAGAAGCCGCCCAGGGCCATGCTTGTGGGCGACATCGGCACGGGCGAGGGGAGCGATCGCCTCTACCGCAGGCTTGCGGACGACCTTGCGCAGGGGGCGGACGGCATTTCCGGCATCACCTTCCACTACCTCTACCCCGACCTCGACGGCCACAACCGGGTCATGGCCAGTCTCGAGGCCCTCGAGAAAAGGCCATTGCTCGTGGCGGACGCGGGCTTCATGTACGTCGCCAAGATGAGCGGCTACGCCCAAAGCTACGACCTCTTCACCCCCGATGTGGGCGAGCTCTCCTTCCTGGCAGACGAAAAGGCCCCGCACCCGCTCTACACGCGCGGCTTCCTTCTGGCGAGGGACCAG
Source organism: uncultured Desulfovibrio sp. (assembly GCA_964635595.1). GTDB lineage: Bacteria > Desulfobacterota > Desulfovibrionia > Desulfovibrionales > Desulfovibrionaceae > Desulfovibrio. Next base: position 12,480 of record CAZWOT010000038.1, on the reverse strand, counting down.
GACGTGCCGAGACTTGTGAAGGATGCCTATGCCCACGGCAACGCGGCCAAAAACCTGCTCGTCAAGGGAAAGACCGACACCGTGGTCATCGGGGGCGAGATCCGGGGCAGGGTGGACGAGCCCCTTGTGCCCACCCTGGAGCCCATCGGCGGCACCGGCGACATCGTGGCGGGCCTTGTCTCGGGCTTTCTCTGTGCCGGATACGAAATGGAGAAGGCCTGCCTTTGCGCGGCCAGGGCGGCCCGCATGGCGGGAGCCCTTGCACGGCCCACTCCCGCGACCCAGGTGGCCGAAATCCTGCCCTCCATGGCGCAGGCGGTCCATGCGGCCGCAAGGAACGCCTGAAGCACCTCCTGAACTTTTCCTTCAGGCCGTCCGTCGACTTCTTCCTCAGCCCTTTCAGGCTCATTGGCGAATTTTCCCACAATGCGCGGGGCCGGCGATCCCAAAAAGGTCGTTGCCCCACGTCCTGTCATCTGCATGGGGAAGGGCAGTCCCCCAGGGTGGCAGTCAAACACGATTGGGGCCGAAAGCCCTCCTCCTTCCAGGGCCTTCCGGGAAACCGGGAGGCCTTTTTGCCGGGTCCTGTGCATTCCTGGCTCTGTGCATTCCCGGCTTGCGCATTCCTGCGAAACCTTGGCCGCGTCGGCCGCTTGACAGACACGAAAAGGCGTCTACAATTTGCGAAGTCACGATTTAGGAAATTGTGATTTTGCTTTTTTTGTCCGCCCTGGGGTCATGCCCAAAGGCGGGACACGGGGACTTTTCATGTTTGTCGGCAGGGAGAGGGAGCTTGGGCTCCTGCAAAAGGAGAGCGAACGGGGCGGCGTGCGCATGGCCGTGCTCTACGGCCGTCCCCGGGTGGGGAAAAGCTCGCTTGCGAAGGCGCTGCTTTCTGCACGGGAAGGCGTCTACTGGGCCGCCGGCTCCTCCTCCCTGGCCATCAACCTCGAGAGCCTGCGCCGGGCCATGCGCCACTCCTGCCTCTTTCCCGATGCGCTGGAGGACGACCACCGCACCTGGGCCTCCATGGCGAGGCTTGTGGAGGCCGTCTTCGTCAAGGCCATGGAAAGGCCGCTCGTCTTCGTTCTCGACGCCTATCCACGGCTCGCCAGGGCCTGTCCAGAGCTGCCGGAGGAGCTTGCGAGGCTCTCCCGCCTCTATGCCGAAAAAAGCCGGCTGCAGCTGATCTTGTGCGGCTCGAACCTCCCCTACATGGAGGAGCGCGTCTTGGGGGAGAAAAGCCCCTTCAAGGAGCTTTGTCCGCTTGTCATCAAGTTGAAGCCCCTCGACTTTTTCACCCTGCGCCGCCACTTCGGGATTTTCCGCGGATCCGACGCGGCCCATCTCTACGGGATCGTGGGCGGCACCGTGCCCTATGTGCGCTGGGTCGAGGGGGCGAGGGATCTGGGCGAGATCCTGCGCGAGCATGCCCTCAACCCCGACTCGCGCCTTTTCGAGGTGCCGGAGAGCATGGTGGCCCAGGAAATCCGCGAGTCCGCGGTCTACAACTCCATCCTCTCGGCCATGGCCAGGGGATACGGCAGGCTCACCGACCTTGCCAAAAGCGCCACCCTCGAGTCCGGGGCCTGCGCCCTCTATCTCAACCGCCTCATCGGCCTCAATCTCGCCCGCAAGGAGCAGCCCTTCGAGGAGGAAAACTCCCGCCGCAGCCACTACGGCGTGGAAAACCCCTACTTCCGCTTCCATTTCCGCTACGTGCCGCAGAACCTGAGCCTGCTGCAGCTGGGCTACGTGGACCAGGTGGTCAAGCTCGTCCTTGGCGACAAGGCGGGCTACATGGCCGAGGTCTTCACATACATCTGCCGCCAGTGGCTGCTTCTGGAGGCCGGGAAAAGCCCGGACCTTGCCGGCTTTGTGAAGGCCGGGCGCTGGTGGGGGACGAATCCGAGATCCCGCGAAAGGATCAGCTTCGATCTGGCCGCCCGCCGGGAGGACGGACAGCTTCTGCTCGGCAAGTGCCTCTGGCTCGAGACGCCTGCAACGTCGGGGCACATCGTGCCCTTCCTGAACGAGACAAGGCTCCATCCGGGCTCGCCCGACATCCTGGCCGTGTTCGCGAGCAGCGGCTTCGATGCTTCCTGCAGGGCGCTTGCAAGGGATCACCCGAACCTCGTCCTTGTCCCGGGCGTGGCCATGCTCTCGAGAGCGCCCTGACAAGGGAACCGCCAGGCGAGGCGGTTGCGGGTCCTTTTCGGAGGCTGACACGCGCCCGCCCGATCATTGCCTTCCGTCCTGTCCTTCGGCTGTCCCCTTCGTTTTCCCGGACCCGTCCATGAACAAACGCCTCTTCTTCCTCTTGCGCTGCTTCACCTTTCTCGTGGGCATGAACATCACGGCGCTGGGCATCTCCACCATCACCAACACCAATCTGGGCACCACGCCCATCACGAGCATTCCCTACGCCGTCAACGCCATCTTCCCGCTCACGGTGGGCGTCTACACCGGGATAATCAACTCGCTCTTCGTGGTTGCCCAGCGCTTCATCCTCGGCAGGAAGCGCTTTCACCTCATCCACGCCATGCAGCTGCCGCCGGTGCTCTTCTTCGGCATGAGCATCGACTTCTGGCTCCACCACACGAACTTCGTGCTGGCGCTCCCCTACCTTGAACGACTGTGCTTTCTCGGGGGCGGCATCGTGCTCATGGCCATAGGCATTCTCGTCCAGGTGGCGAGCAACGTGATCGTGCTGCCCGGCGAGGGCATTGTGCTCGCCGTTGCCTACCGCTCGCGCAAGAGCTTCGGCTCCATCAAGGTGCTCTGCGACTCGAGCATGGTGGTCATTGCCATGTGCATCAGCTTCATCGGCCTCGGAACCATCGTGGGCGTGCGCGAGGGCACCATCGCCTCGGCGGTTTTGACGGGCTTTGTGGTGCGTTTCTTGAGCTTCATCGTGGGCAAGGTCACGGGCCACGGCCAGGGCGAGCCCGGAGGAAAGCAGAGGAAGCGCCGCGGCAGGAAAAAGGGCTCGGGCACATCTTCCAAGTCCGGGGAAGCCGGCAGGGCAGAGCAGGCTGCCGAGAAGGCGGACCAGACCGGCAAGGCGGACCAGGCAGACAAGGCGGAGCAGGCAGACACGTCGGAAAAATCGGACAGGGAAGAGGTTGCCGCAGCGGACCAGGACACGGGAAAGGAGCCCGAAAAGGCTCCAGAACAGGCGTTGGACCAGGCGTTGGACCAGGCGTTGGACCAGGGCCGGGAAGAGGGTGCAGCCCTTGACG
>CAZWOT010000038.1:7402-9138 GCA_964635595.1 uncultured Desulfovibrio sp. | reverse complement strand
CAGGCGTTGGACCAGGCGTTGGACCAGGGCCGGGAAGAGGGTGCAGCCCTTGACGCAAACAGGAAGGGCCCCTCGAACGCGGGCACGGCCGACCCCTCAGGTGCGGACAGACAGGACCCCGCGGCCCCCTCGCAACCGTCGGACAAAAGCGGGGCCTGAAGCCCAGGGGAAAGGGCGGCACACCCACAGGCCTGGCACTTTCGCGGCCCCTTGAACGCGGCCAAAGCAGAGCGCCGAGCGCGGGGAGACGCAGCCCCGCCCTGCGGTGCGGTGCGACCCCGGCACGGACAGGCCAACGGCATCTTTCCTTCAGAAGCCTTTTCTTCGGGGCTTTCGTCCGGGAACCTGAACCTTGCGGCGCCCCTCAGGACTTTTTGGGACGGCTTTTGGCGGGGCCGCCGATGTCCACTCCCTTGAAGTGGACATGGCGGTCGAGCACGGCCTCCTTGTAGGGGAACTTTTCCCGGTGGTCCATGCACGTGTCGAAGGCCATGCCCACCATGACCTTGAGCTGGCCCATGTGGATGTCCAGGATGGCGTCCCTGTCCCAGTTCTCCAGCAGCGAGTCCAAAAGCCTGGGAGGCACTGCGGGCTTCTTCTTCTCCATTTTCGCCTTTCTTTTCCACTCCCGGATCATGTACAGGCGCACCATGATCATCCAGAGATCGTGCGGAAGCGTGGAAGGAGAGCGCTTGATGCCAAGGCGCCGCAAATCCCTTGCGAGGCGGCTGCGAAAGGCGTCGATGGCGGCCTCTCCGCCCAGAATGTCCAGCTCCTCCTGGCTCAGCTCGAGAAAGGTCCAGCTTGACGGACCGCCCAGCCGCCCGTCCTCGACATCTTCCATGAAGTCGGACCACGCAAAGAGGGAGACGTCTGCAAGTTCTCTCGAGACGCCCTCGATGATTTTGCAGAAGACCGGATAGGGGTAATAGTCGTACTCGTCGTACTCGTCGTACTCGTCGTCTTCGTCTTCGTCGCAGTCTTCGTCATTGTCCTTGTCGTCCCCGTCGATGAACAAGGCGTTCCAGTCTCCGCCCCTGTCGAAGCCGAGGAGCTCGAAAAGGTGCCTGATGTCGGGCAGGTCGTCCTGTCCGGACGCCTGCGGGTCTTTCCTGCACGCGGCGGCATCCGACCCGGCAGCGTCCTTTCCGGCATCGACGCTTTCTTCCTTCAGGTGCGCGAGCAGGCTTTTGCTCTTGCCGGGTCCGCTGCTGTCCTTTGTCCTGTCTTTTGCCATTTCAAGCTCCGTGTCGGCATCCGTCTGCCGCGGGGTTTTGTGGCCGCCAACGTGTTTTTTGGGGCGGCTCCTTTTTGGGTGACCGGGACCAGGCGGCCGGCCGTCCATCGGGACAGGCAGGCGGCCTACTTCACGCCGGCGATCTTCTTCAGTAGCTTCAGCTGGTAGCGGGACACCTTCTTCAGAGATTCCGGGAAAAGATGGATCGCCCCCTTTGCCTCCAGCCAGCGCTGGGCCGTGAGCTTTCCCACACCCACCTTGTAGGCGAACTCGTCTTCGGCGCAACTGGAGAGGCGGAAGAGTTCCTGGATGCCCTCGGCGGTGGGGTGCTCCGGATCAAAGGGCGGCGTGATGGTGGGCACGAAGGGCGTCCTGGGCTTTCGCGCCGGCTTTTCCGCGGGCTTGTCCGCTTCCCCGGCAGCCTGCCTGGATGCTTCGGTCTTTTTGGCCCCGGCCTTTTGGGCTTCGGTCTTCTTGGCTTCGGTCTTTTGGACTTCGG
>CAZWOT010000038.1:5912-7302 GCA_964635595.1 uncultured Desulfovibrio sp. | reverse complement strand
CTTCGGCCTTTTGAGCTTCGGCCTTTTGGGCCTCGGTCTTTTTGGCTTCGGCCTTTTGGACTTCGGTCCTTTGGACCTCGATCTTTTTGGCTTCGGCCTTTGGCGCAGGCTCCTTTGCAGAGGAGCCTGGGTCGTGCGCGCCCGATTGGGCGGCGTCTTTTGAGACAGCTTCCTTTTGCGCCGCGTCTTTTGAGGCAGCGTCGGTTTTTTCCGCCAGCGTGCCGGAAACGGGCTGCCTGTCCTTCTCGCCCGGAGCGTCGGAGCTGCCGTTGAAGAGCTTGTCCAGGAACTTGTTCAGCAGATCCAGGGACCAGGGCGAAGAACTGTCCGTGCGAGCGCCCGATGGCCCGCTGGTCGATTCTCCTGATGTCTCGCCTGATGCCTTGCCCGATGCCTTGCCTGATGCCTTGCCTGATGATTTTCCGGATGCCTCGCCTGCGTCCTTGCCCGGGGCAGGGCTCGCGGCAGGCTGCTCCTTTTTCGACGGCTTCTTGCCTGGGCCGCCGATCTTCACTCCCTTGAAATTGTACCTGCGTTCGAGCAGGTTGCCCTCGTAGGGGAAGTCCTTCCCCTCCTCCGCGCACATGTCGAAGAGCAGGGCGGCCATGACCTTGAGCTGGCCCATGTGGTGGTCCTTGAGGTAGCGCATGACCCAGTTCTCGAGAATCGAGTCCAGGAGCATCGGGTCCAGTTTGGGCTCCTTGTTCTCCTGGTGCGTCTCTTCCTTCCACTTCCGGATCATGTACAGGCGCACCATGACGAGCCAGAGAGCATTCGGAAGGGATGAGGGGGCACGGCTGATGCCAAGGCGCTGCAAATCGCTTGCCAGGCGCTCGCGAAAGGCATCGATGACGTCCATCCCGCCCATGGTCTCCAGCTCCTCCTTGCTCAGCTCAAGGATGGTCATGCTCTCCGGGGTGAGCCACCACGCCGTTTTGCGCAGGTGGTTCGAAATGTCGAACCACGCGACCATGGAGGCTTCCGCAAGTTCTTCCGGAACCCCGTCCACGATTTCCCAATAGTCGAGGTCATCGTCCTCGTCGTCCCAGTCGTCTTCGTCGTCCCGCTCGTCGTCGTCGCCCGCGAAAAAGACTATGGACGAGGAGTCGTCCGCGTACCTGGCCTTTCTCGGCACCGTGCCTTCCCTGGAGGAAGAAGCCTCGTCCTGTACGGTTCCCGTGTCCCCGAGCGTCCTGAGCATTGGCAGGGCGGCCTCGCCGGCATTGTCCATCGGGGCCTTGCCCCCTGTCCTGTCCTTGCCTGTTTCGCTGTCTTCCGTTTTCCTGCCTGCCATGTCGCCGTCCCTGTCTGTCGCGGATTTCGCGGTTCTCGTGTCTGTTCTGGTGCTTGTCCTGATGTTTGTCCTGATAGTTGTGCTGATAGTTGTGCT
>CAZWOT010000038.1:0-5812 GCA_964635595.1 uncultured Desulfovibrio sp. | reverse complement strand
CTGATAGTTGTGCTGATAGTTGTGCTTCGGGTTGTTCCCGGGTGGTCTTTCCTGATGTTTTGGCTTTTTGGAGGCGTCTCTGCAAGAGGGGGCTTTGGCTGCCCCTGCCGAACCGTCTGGCGCAGCCAGCGGGGCAGGCTCCGAAGGCACGGGGGAGAGGGCGACAGGGCCTACTTCACGCCGGCGATCTTCTTCAGAAGCTTCAGCTGGTAGCGGGACACCTTCTTGAGCGAGTCCTTCGTGAGGTAGATGCTCCCCCTGGCCTCCAGCCAGCGCATGGCCGTGGGCTTGCCCACGCCCACCTTGTAGGCGAACTCGCCCTCGGCGCATTTCGAGAGGCGGAAGAGCTCCTGGATGCCCTCGGCGGTGGGATGCTCCGGGTCGAAGGGCGGCGTGATGGTGGGCACGAAGGGCGTTTTGGGCTTTGGCGCCGGTTTGGGCGCCGGTTTTGGTGCCGGTTTGACCGCGGGCTTTGCGGCCTGTTTGGGCGTTTTGGCCTTCACGGCCTTTGCGGCCTTCGCGGCCCCTGCTGTCGCCCCGGCTTCACCGGACGTTTCCCCGGCTGCCTGTGCTGTCGCCCTGCTGCCTGCCGCACCCGCAGGCTTCGAGGCTGCCTTTGGCGCCGCCAGGCCGGGTATGAGCTTCTTGCCGCCCGTGGGCGGCAGGGAGCTTTTGCCCGAGCTCCTGTTCGAGGAGGTCTTCGGGGTGGCCGTCAGGGTCTTTCCCGACTCCATCATGCCCAGGCCGAGGGGCATTTCCGGGAAGTCCGGCAGGCGATCGAGGAGCCTGCGCCTGTAGGGAAAGTTTTCCTCGTTCTCCACGTACGTGTCGAAGAGGAGGGCGGTCATCACCTTCATCTGGCTTTCGAGAATGGGGGAGACAAGGCCCGATGCCCAGTTCTGGAGAACCGTGTCCCCGAACTGGCGATCAAGATCGGGCTCCTCCGGATGATGTTCTTTCTCCCACCTGTCGAGCATGTACAGACGCACCATGACGGTCCAGACACCATGGGGGACCTCTGCGGGCGAGCGCTTGATGCGAAGGCGCTTCAGATCCTTCGCCATGCGCTCGCGAAATTCGTCGAGGACCTTCTGCCCGCCCAGGATTTCGAGCTCCTCGTCGCTCAGCAAAAGAAGCCTCGAGGAAGGACCGATACCTGTTGGCAGGGACAGATCCTGGTGCAGGTGCTCGAGGGCTGCGAGCAGGGCGGTGCCCGTCACCACGGCCGACAGATCGTCCAGGAGCTCCAAGAAGTCCAGGTCATCCTCCTCGTCCTTCCGGGTTCCGGCTTTCGTTTTTGGCTTGCCGCTCTTGCTGATCTTCATGTCCCCTGCCCTGTCCGCATCCCTGGCTTTTGTCGATTTCGGGGCCGTTTTGGAGGCCGCTTTCGAGGCCGTCTTTCCGGTCGCTTTCGAGGCTGCCTTCGCGGCTGTCTTTCCGGTCGATTGGGCTTTCCCTGCCTTGTCTCCGGGCTCGGCCCCGGCAACAGCAGCGTCGTCCCTGGCGTCCCCGGCCGCAGCGTCTGCATTGCCTGTGTTGGAAGCTGCTTTCGCGGCTGTCTTCGATGCTGTCTTTCCGGTCGATTTCGAGGCTGCCTTCGCGGCTGTCTTTCCGGTCGATTGGGCTTTCCCTGCCTTGTCTCCGGGCTCGGCCCCGGCAACAGCAGCGTCGTCCCTGGCGTCCCCGGCCGCAGCGTCTGCATTGCCTGTGTTGGAAGCTGCTTTCGCGGCTGTCTTCGATGCTGTCTTTCCGGTCGATTTGGCTTTCCCTGTCTTGTCCCCGGACTCGGCACTGGCGGCAGCAGCGTCGTCTTTGGCTTCATCGCCTGCAGCGTCTGCATTGCCCCCGCCAAGGGCCATGTCGAGGAAGGAGGCGTCCTGGCCCATGTCGCCAAGGTCGATGCCGAAGAGGTCTCCCAGGGCCACGTCCTCGCCCACGGCCTCCTCGCCGGCGTCCGGCTCGAGATCCATGTCGCCGGCCATGGTCACGAGGATGTCCGGGTCGAGGCCCCGCAGCGAAAAGAGCAGGGTGGGCTCGTCGTCGAGGCGCCTGCCCACGGCATAGAGCACGGCCGCCACGTGCTTGCACATGCGGGCCGAATCCGGGCAGGAGCAATCAAAATGGATTTCCTTCGGGAAGGGGATGATGCCCTTGTAGGGGCTTCCCACCACTTCCTTGATGTCCTCGGGGACCTTGCCCTGCAAGAGATCCAGCTGGGAGGAAATCTTGCCCTTGGCGAGCTTTTCCAGCTCGTCCACGCGCTTTTGGTCGAGCTCGTCGATGCGGATGGAGACGTCGTAGGGCTCGGAGCCGTTCACGATGGCGTCGATGTCGCCGCGCCTGATATCCAGGTGGCACACGCAGCCCGAACGCAGATAGCTCTTTCCCCTGGCAAGCCTGTTCTCGTAGTCCGCGTAGGACTCCATGCACGAGCACCAGCTCTTTCCCCAGAAGGAACGGGCTATGGCGCCCTTGAAGGCGGGGATGGGCTTCGGGTTTCTGCCCTGCTTCTTCAGCTTCTCCACGAGCTTTTCGGCGTCGCGCCGACGCTCTGCCACGGAGACGTAGGGGGCGTAGAAGTAGCCGTAGTTTCGACGGTAGGCCATCAGTCTTTCTCCAGATGTGTGATCGGCGTTCCCTGCACCGCAGGCCGCGTCCTGTCGCGATCATTTTCCGTGCCCGTGCCTGTGCACAGGCAGTCATGCTGTCCGGGCACCAGGGCGCGTTTTCCAAAAACCGGTTCCTTCAAGGCCTGTTCTCCCAAACCTGTTTTATCCAAACCCGTTCTCCCGAAAGCCTATTCCTCGACGGCCGTTCGCAGGTCGAGCCGCACGAGCTCCAGAAGCTCGTCGTCGGAAAGCTTCGTCACGATGTTCTCGCTGTTCGAAAGCACCTCGTCGGCAAGGTCCCTCTTGGCCAGCATGAGCTCCTCGATGCGTTCCTCGAGCGTGCCGCGGGTGACGCACTTGTGGACCACCACGTTTTTCTTCTGGCCTATGCGGTAGGCCCGGTCCGTTGCCTGGTCCTCCACGGCCGGGTTCCACCAGCGGTCGAAGTGGATGACGTGGGAGGCCTGGGTGAGGTTGAGGCCCGTGCCGCCGGCCTTCAGGGACAGGATGAAGAAGGGGGGCCCGGACTCCGCCTGGAAGGCCTTCACGAGCTCGCCGCGCCGCTTCACGGCCACGGCCCCGTGCAGGACAAGGCCGGATCTTCCGAAGACCTGTTCCAGCATGTCGTGCAGGGGATCGATGATTTCCTTGAACTGGGTGAAGACGAGCACCTTTTCCTGGCGGGCGGCGATGTCGGAGCAGAGCTCGCGCACGACCTGGAACTTGCCCGAGCGCTCGGGCGAATAGTTGGCCCCCGAGGAGGCCACGATGCCCGCCTGGGCCGGATGGTTGCAGATCTGCTTCAGGAGCATGATGTACTGCATGGTCATCAGGGGGCCGGTTTCCGCCGAGGTCTCGCCATCCCGTCTGCGGCGCACCATGTCCGCCACCTTGTCGGCCACCTGCTGGTAGGCCCCGGCCTGCTCCTTTGTCAGATGCGTCCACAAGGTGGTCTCCACCTTGTCGGGAAGCGAGGAGATGACGGCCTTGTCGGACTTGAGGCGGCGCAGGATGTAGGGGGCGGTCACGCGCCGAAGGGGCCCGAGTCCCTGGCCCTTTTCCTTCAGGGCCTCCATGTCGTGCTGGAACTCCCTTGCTCCGCCCAGAAGGCCCGGGTTCAGAAAGTCGAAGAGGGACCAGAGGTCGCGCAGGCTGTTCTCGATGGGGGTGCCGGTGAGCGCCAGGTTGGACTTGCCCTGCAGCTTGCGCACGGCCCGGCTCTGCTTCGTGCCGGGATTCTTGATGGCCTGGGCCTCGTCCAGGATCACGCGCCGCCAGGGGACGTCGCTCAGCCACTCGAGGCGCTGCACGAGCCCGTAGGTGGTCATGACCACGTCCACGCCCTCGAGCCCGGCCTTCCCGAAGCTTTGGGGAAGCGGTCCCTCGGAGGGGTGCAGGACGCGGTACACGAGCATGGGCGCGAACTTCTCGAGCTCGGCCTTCCAGTTGGCGATGAGCGAGGCCGGCAGGACAAGGAGGTTGGGGGCAAGGTGCCACTCGCGCTCGCGCTCGCCCAGCATGAGGGCGATGACCTGCAGGGTCTTGCCAAGGCCCATGTCGTCGGCAAGGCAGGCGCCCATGCCGAGACGCGCGAGAAGCCGCATCCAGGCAAGGCCGTATTTCTGGTAGGGGCGAAGCTCGGCCTTGAGGCCCGGCACGTTCTCCTCTTCCAGGGGAAGCTCGCCTCTCGCGGCCCGCAGAACCTCCAGAAAGCCCGCTCCGGCCTTGACGTAGGACCACTCGCGAAGATTCTCGAGCTCGCCTGCGGAAAGGCTGTTGTCCTCGCCGGCGTCAAGGCCCGCCAGAAGGCGCATCCCTTTGCTGAAGGTGAGTTCGCCCCGTGCCGCGTCCTCGGCCACCTTTTCCCAGTGGGCCAAGGCCTCCTGGAGCCGTTCGCGATCCACCTCGATCCACTGGCCCTTGAAGAGGGCGAGGCCGTCCGCGCCCGCCTTCAAGAGCTCATCCAGCTCCTCGCGGCTCATGGCCTCGTCGCCAAGGGAGAGACGCATGTCGAACTGGACGATGGCGCTCGCGGACATGAAGGACTCGGAGTCGAAGGCGAGCTCCACCTCGACCTTCGGGTGGGGGCGCTTTTTCCACCAGTCCGGCAGACGCACGCCTATGCCGTCCTCGCGCAGGGTCTCGGCGCTTTTCAAAAATTCGTAGGCCTGTCCCGGCACCCAGGCCCTGGCCGAGAAAAGGGCCTTGGACTCGAGCATCCTCGCAACCCAGGGCACATCCTCGGCGGCCTTCTGCACAGGACCAAGGAGCCTTTTCAGGGCAGCCACGTCCCGTTTCTCGCCGTAGTGCTTCACGGCTTCGGACAGCCCCGCGTGCCGAAGCTCCCCCTTCGCGTTGAAGCCCGTGGCATACGTGGCGAGAAAGACGAAGGGGCGCTCCTGGTTGAGCTTGTTGTCCGCCAGATGAAAGAAGACGCGGCCCACCTGCAGCCATTTCGGCGCACGGGCCTGCAGAAAGGGGTGGAGTCCCCGAAAGCTCTCGACCTCCCCCTGGCACCACTCGAGAAGGCCCGTCCAGATCCGGCCAAGGGCATCAGGGGTCAGGTACTCGCCGCCGGGCATGGGCGGAGCGTCGTCCAGAAGGTGCGCGGCCTCTTCCGGCAGGGGAACGAGCGGCAGGTCCCTTGCCTCGTCGGCGCTCGGCTCGTCGGGATTGGCCGCATGGCAGAGCTCGCGCACGCACATGCCGCCGAGCCTTGCCCAGAAGGCTTCCACGGGGTCGGCCGGAGTCTTTCGCTCGGCCGCAAGGGCAAGGAGGGCTTCCTGCCAGGGCGCCTCGGGAGAACCGGGGGTCGAGGACGCATCCTGGCCCGGGAAACGCAGGGTTGCCCAGGGCGTGACGGCAATTTGTCCGAAGCCGCCCGCGAGGGCCTTGTCCTGCCCCTGGTCCATGCTGTCAAAAACTGTGTTCTCGCCCGTCTGGGGCATGCGTCAAGCTCCATGAGCGCGCGAAGGTTCGCGCCTCGTCGTGTCTTGCCTTGTTCTTTATGTGCGCATTGCCCCGGAAGAAAAAGTTCTTCGCGGGGATGCGAGGGGGCGCCCTGGCCCTGGTGGCGATCGAAAAAGCGGGCGGCCTCCTGAACAGGACGTTTTTGGCAGCGAATCTTCCGGGGGCGAAATTCGCGTCTTCCCGCTTCGACGAATCCTTGCCTCTCTACACGCAACGGGGCCCGTTTTCAAGGC
>CAZWOT010000037.1:0-15357 GCA_964635595.1 uncultured Desulfovibrio sp. | reverse complement strand
CCCCAGAGGGGCTCGACCCAAAAGCGTGATTTTTTCACTCGGTGGGCACCCTCCTCTCCAGGCTCGGGGTCACCCGATCCCGTAATAATCTAGACAGATCCACTTAAATTTATGAAGAACATTCTTTCCAGACATCTTGCCATTACCTCCTTTTCCCTTCCTGTTGATGGCAAGTTGCGACGCTCCTTCTCGGTTTCCCTCAGTTTTTCCCTCCTCGCTCCAGGAGGAAAGAACGTTCTTCCCGAAGAAAAGGGGTGGCAGGCAGCCGCAGAAGCTGTAGAGGAAGGCGCCCCCATCGATCTTGGACTTCCCAAACCTTGGGCGGAGTGGCTGATGGCAGGTTCTGCCCAGGCCAGGACGCCATCGAAACAACTCGAGTGCGTTGTTCGAGTGGGGACACAGGAGCGTCATTTTCTGGTCACTGGCGACAGGAAGGACAATGGCATTGACATGGCCAGCCCGCAGCCGTTCACGGTCATGCCCCTTGTGTGGTCGCGTGCCTTTGGAGGCCAGGACGTGGCCGAGAACCCAATCGGCAAGGGCGTCGAAAAGGAAGACGGTGTTGTCAGTCTTCCCAACGTGACGGAAAAGGTTGCCGGTGCCCTGCTCGAAAAAACGCCGGCCTGCCCCGGGCCCATGCCTTCGCCTTACAGAAACTTCTCCAGTCTCGGCACGTTCGACACGGCCTGGCTCAAGAAAAACTGGCCTGGTCCTCCGTCCGACTTCAACTGGTCCTTCTTCAATCTGGCCCAGGAAGCCCAGCGTCGTGAAAATCCCTTTATTGGAAACGAGTCCATCACCCTCACGAACCTCCATCCGGATCACGAGGTTCTCCAATCTGCCCTGCCAGGCCTTCGAGTGCGCCTTTTCCTGAACCTGGGCAACGAGGACACTCCCCTATGGCAGGAAGTGGAGACCGTTGCCGACACGCTCTGGCTTTTCCCAAACCAGGCAATCGGCATGCAGCTCTGGCATGCCGCCTGCCCCACGAGCGACGAGATGAGCTCGGAGATCTGCCAGGTAGCGGCACTGTACGAGCCCTGTGATGGCCCACGCAAAACCCTTCCGGAACTCTTCTCGGATCTCGAGGCGGCTCAGGCGGAGGATGCGGATGATGCGGAGGATGTCTCCGAAAAACCGCAGATAATCGAGGAGACTGCCGGGGAGGTGCCTGAAGGCAAAACTGCGGATTCGGCCATGGCTGCCATGACCATGCCAGAGTTCGAGGCGCCCGAAGTTCCGCAACCGGACATTACCCTGCCGGACGATCCTGTCGCAATGCTGGACGTGGTCATGAAGAATGCCCGGCAGGACCTCCCCGAGCTCCTCGACGAGCTCAATCCCGAACTCGTGAAAATGGGCCTTGAGCCGCTTACAGTCGAACAGGTTCTTGCCCAGATGGACAAGCAGCACAAGGCCATGACGCAGGTGCTCCTCACACCTCAGTCGACGGAAGAGGCCATTCTTCAACAAGTCGGCATTTCCCCGAAACAGTTCGACGACATTCTCAAGGCAACCAGTCTTGAACCACCTGTACGCTCGTCGTTTCTCACCAATGAAGCTTACGAGACGGCCTTGCAGGCCTATGGAGACGAGTTCGCTGCCCTTACGAACGCATCTCCCAAAATTCGTGAGCAATTGATTTCCCAGATACGTCTCGTCAACGACTTGCAGACCAATCCCGATGCGGCCGACGCTCTTTTTCCGAAGGCGCCAAGCTTTGAGGAAACGTTGGAGAAGCTGGGTTTCAACGCGGACATGGCCAAATTCGATGCTGCCTTTGACAGTCTCGAGAGCCTTCCCCCCGGCGAGTCGTCCCTGATGACCTTCATGCATGAATTTGGTGTGGCTCTCGGTATCGACCCCAAACTCGCGACCGACCAGCTGAGAAAACAGCTCGGGTCAATGCGCCATGTCGCATACAACATGCCCGAAATTCAATCCAGGGTGGAGAAGCTGTTCGAGAATTTTCCCGAAGAACAGCCGCTTTTGCCCGTTCTGAAGCAAAATATTCAGGACGCAAAATATGGCACGTCCTTCGATCTCAAATCCCTTGCGCTGGAAGCGGGCATTAGCAACGAGGAGCTTCTTGAGGGCATCATTGCCGTCGATCCCCTTCCCATCTCCCCTCTTGTGCCACCACCGGAAACGGCACTCGTTGAGGAGCACCTGGCACAGGAGGACCTTACTGAGGACTTGACCGAGGACTTGAACCCTTCGAAAGATGAAGACATCGAGGAAGCGCCCAGTGAAGAGATACCGAAAGACGAGCCTGTGCTCGACTACAGTGGACATAACCTGGCAGGCATGAATTTCGCGGGTCATGTTCTCGCGTTCGCGCGTTTTGACGACGCAAATCTCAACCAGGCCGACTTTTCCGGCGCCAATCTCGAGGGTGCCTCCTTCACAAACGCCGATCTGTCCAACGCCAACCTCTCTGGGGCAAACCTCGAGAACGCCGATTTCACCAAGGCCAAACTCGAGGGCACCAATTTCTCCACAGGCAATGCCGACGGCGCCACGTTTGCCAATGTTGTGCTCGACAAGACGATCTTCTTCAAAACGCACCTGTGCGGTGCGTCTTTCACGGGATGCTCCGCCAAGGGAACAGACTTCTCAGGCTGCACTCTTGAAAGAGCCTCTCTCACCGAATCAATTCTTGACGGGGCGAGATTTGCCGACGCCAAACTGGGCCGGGTCGACTTCACGTCCTGCACGCTCGTCCACGCGGACTTCACCAGGACCGACATGGAGAGCGCACGCATGTACGACAATTTCCTCGATCATTGCGTCTTCTTCAAGGCAAGGGCCCAGGAAAGCAGCTGGCTTCGGTGCCGCGGGGAATCTCAGAACCTGCGCGAGGCCGAGCTCGCGAAAGCAACCTTCGACGACTGTTCCCTCGTGCGCTCGGATCTCGGCGCCGTCGGCGCACGTGAATGCCGATTCCATTCCTGCGATCTGCATGGTGCGGACCTGCGGTTTGCCGACTTTCTCAACGGGGCCCTGCGTGACTGCAAACTGAGTGGCGCGGACTTGAGCGGGGCCAGCCTTTTTGCCTGCGATCTGCTGTACGCGGCCTTCAACGAGGAAACGAAGTTCGAGGGAGCCAACATCGAGCGGACATGCCTCGCTCTGGGAGAGCTGTGATGATTGACGAAAATGCCATGAGCCAGCCCTGGAACAATGCAGGGTCAAGTGCGGCGGCAAGCCCCGTCAAGGATCTGTCCTTCACGCCGCACCATCTTCCGGCAAACGATCTCTCGGGCATGGTTTTCGAGAACTGCACGTTCGAGAACCTCTCGTTTGACATGCGAGCCATCGAGAACGCCGTCTTCACGCATTGCCGGTTCACGACCTGCTCCTTCAGGGACACAAGCCTGTACAACGTCCTGTTCAGGGAGAGCGAGCTCGCCCTGTGCGACCTGTCGTCAGCATCTCTGAACAGGACGAGCCTCGAAGGCTGCCGCATGTCCCAGTCTGATTTCACCAGGGCCTCGCTCAGTCATTGCAGCGTGACCGGGACTTCCTGGGCCGACGTAAACTTCGACAACGCGGTGGTTTCCAATTGCGTCGGCTTCTCGAACGCCGTGTTCGAAAATCTGTGTCTTTCTTCCTGCGTCTTCATGAACTGCGCCCTCGACAGTCTCGTTCTCTCGCGCTGCCACGGCAAGCTCTGCATCTTTCGGGACTGCACCCTGAGCGGCCTCAAGGTCGTGAACTCCGATCTCCCCCAGATCACCTGCATGAAATCGCCCCTGAAGGGTGCCCTTTTCGAGAACTCGAACCTCGTCCACGGCGCTTTCACGAAGTCGAATCTCGAACGATGCGCCTTCCAGCGCTGCAATGTCCAGGGCGCCTTCTTCCAGGAAAGTGATCTCGCGGGCGCCAGCCTGGAGCAACAGGACCTTTCGCAATCCTCCTTTGCGGCTGCCAATCTCGAGGGGGCGAGCCTGCGCATGGCCAATCTCGCCCGGTGCGACTTCTCCCACGCGAACCTCTCGCGGACCAACCTGACCGGCGCCGACCTGACCCAGGCCAACGTCCATGCCGCTTCCTTCATCGGCGCCCTCCAGGACAATGTGGTGCTCGACAACATACGCCTGACCGACGAGCCCCTGCTCAGGGCCGAAAACTATTTGCCCCCGCGAAGCTGACGGACAGGCTCCCCCAAACGCTTCGGCAGCCGCGTTCCCCGCCCTTCCCGACCAGAACCTCAAGCCTGCATCCGCCCCGACGCGAAGCTCCGCTTCGCATTTTCTCCATGCCGTCGTCCAGCATGCCCGGCCCGGGCTGCCCCTGCGCGGATCAAGATCTGGAGAAAATGTCCGACGAGATGGACACGTGGCAGCCTGCAAGCACCGAAATCCGCATACCGACACTGGAGCCACACGCATGTATACCCTGACCAATTCCGGCGGCACCCTGACCGCGCTCGTGCCCGACATCTGCAAGGTTCCCTCCCCCACAGGACCGATACCCACGCCCTTTCCCAACATGGCCCAGTGCAACATGGCCGATCCAGGCTCTGTCAGCAACACGGTCATGATAAGCGGGGGGCTCGCAATGCACCAGTCCTCCAAGACCACGATCTCCAACGGCGACGAGGCCGGCACGCTCATGGGCGTCGCGTCCAACAAGGTCATGGGAGAAACGACCTTCTCCCAAGGCTCCACCAAGGTGAGGATCGAGGGAAAGGCCGCGGTGCGCATGTCCGACCCCACCATGCACAACAACAACAATACCACCGGCATGGCCACGGCGCCCTCCCAGACCAAGGTCATGATGATGAGCTAGAGCGGTTTTACCTTGAAATCCAATATGTCAGACGGACATGCCCGGACTCACAGAACCACCACCCGAGATAGCATTAAGCTTCAAGATGAAACCGCTCTAGGATTTTCCCGATGTTCCGACACAGTCTGTTGCTTCTGGGGCTTGTCCTTGCTCTTTCCTCCTGCTCGAAAAAGGAGGACCCCTACGCCATGCCCCAGCCGCAGCCGGCTGCAAGTCCGGAAAAGGTTGCCTGGATGGCCGAACCGGGCGCCATCACGGTCATTCTCGACGCGGAGGACGACTGCAATCTCATCGACGGAGAAGGACACGCCACGAGCCTGTGCATCATGCAGCTCCCCAAGGAGGACGGCGTAAGGCCCCTTGCCTCCACGCCCGACGGCCTGCTCGAGCTGCTCCAGTGCAAGCCCAGGCCCCCGGACATCCTCTCGGCCACCCAGCTCTACGTGCAGCCCTCGACCTACCGCGTCTTCCCCATGGACCGCGTGGAGGGCGCCAGGTACGTGGCCGTGGTCGCCGGCTTCAACGACCTGGTCCCGGAAACCTCCTTTGCCTCGGTCGCCATCCCCATCCATGAGGACACGGAGCGCTCCTTCCTCCTCTTCTCCCACCCCATCTATTCCGCCGCCCACATGAAGCTGTCCATAAACGTGGGACAGGCCACCCTCAGCGTCCACGGAGTCGAACGTGAAGAATGAACCGTTCCTTTTCCGGGAGCACGGAACCCTTTTCCAGCCGCAGCACTTCCAGTCCCTGACGAACCAGACGCTCTCGACGCTGCAGTTCGGTCCCCTGATTTGGCAACCCAAAAGCGAAATTTTGGCGCAAAACCTCCATGTCTGGCGGATTTGCGCCAAACCGATTTTTTAGACTCATGACGTTTTCTCCATACGGAGAAGTGGGGACTCAAAAGAGTGTCGGGGGATGCCTCCAGGCGTTTGCGCATAACGGTGGAAAGAACCAGATCACGCTCGTCCCTTCCCGCTGGACGCCCAGGACAGCGCCCCTGGCCAGTCGCTCTGGACGCCGGACTTCGCCCAGCTCTACCAGGCCGCTCTCCAGGTGTCCGACAAGACCGGTACCGAGAACCTGCATAAGCGCCTGACGGCCCTGACCACCGTCTTCCTCGGACAGGACGTGGAATCCATCTTCAAGCGTCTCTCCCAGCTCTCGCTCGCCCGCTCGCCCAAGGACGAGTTCCCCTTGTCGCGCTACTGGCCGAACAGCCCCCGCGCAAGCGCGGGCTTTGCCTCGGTTCCGGCCATCTACACGGCGGCCGGCTACAAACACCTTTCCTCCCGGCTCGACGATCTCGCGGCCGAAGCCTGATACGCGCGGACATATAAGACCCACATAGGCGCGAGCAACCGTCCCCAAAACCAGGAGGGCGGAGTCAGCCCCGGGGGTTAACTCATGTCAAGAAATCAGGCACAACGTGGGACCATTTCAATTCAAGGAGGACGTCCCATGTTGTTGGACCCATTCACGACGAATCAAGTTAAAGCGTTGCTTGAAGAAGGCAACTCCATCAGAAGCGTGTCCATCCTCACCGACGGCGTGAACGCGCTGGAAGAATACCTGGCAAGCCTCGAGGAGCTGCGCGCAACGCTCGAGGACGCGGACGGGTGCCTTGCGCTTGCCTCCATCGAGTTCGGCGGCAAGGATTTCGGGGACCCGGCCACCACGGCCCTTGCCAAGGCTTGTGAGGCCCTGAAGAAGCTCTGGCAGGTCGACTGGCGGGGAATACACGCCCATGTCCCGGCGCAGGGTCCAGAAGCTCTCGCCGGCCCTCTCGCTTCCCCTTCAACGGCCCGACGCACGGGGAGTGCTTCGATCAGTCTGGCAGGGCCAGACCGGCAGCCACCACAGCGTGGACAGACATTCTCCCCTCGTCCTCGTCCAGGTGGGCCAGCATGGAAACTTCAGCGCTTTTCCCTCATAGGCGCGTCCGGCACACGCGAGGTTCGCCATACGGATTCCGAGGTCTTTCTCGTCCTGAAGGACCCCCAAACGCGTGCACGTCCAGGCTCAACCCGCTGCCAGACCCGTGCACAAAACAGAGCAAGGACACAGACGCAAGGACTGGCCCAAGGACTGGCCCAAGGTCAGGTGCAAGCTCCCGTGCAAGGAAGCGCCAAAGGTGTCCGACCGGCACCAATGCGGCCAGCACAGATGCAAAGGCAACGCGCAGGCCGCCGCCAACAAGGCAAACGCAGCGCAGGCACCCGGCCAGACAAAGGATGGACTTCAGGGGATGGACTTTAGAGCGGTTTTACCTTGAAATCCAATATGTCAGACGGACATGCCCGGACTCACAGAACCACCACCCGAGATAGCATTAAGCTTCAAGATGAAACCGCTCTAGGCCCGAAAAATGGCCCCGGGACGAGACATGAAGCCAAGTTCGACGATTTTGTGGGTCGGGCAAAAAAAATGCTTGTCTTTTGGGCCGAAGACGTTTATCAGTACACCCGTCGCGGCGAAAGCCCCGGCAGCACCAAACAAGCCAATACGTGGCAAGGTAGCTCAGCTGGTTAGAGCATGCGGTTCATACCCGCAGTGTCGAGAGTTCAAGTCTCCCCCTTGCTACCACAAATACCCGAAACCCCGGCAGGGCATGTCCTTGCCGGGGTTTCGTCTTGAGAGAAACCGCCTCCGGCATCGTCCTCCCGCCCAACTTCATCACGAAAGAATTCGCGCTCGCCGGTTCCCGAAACCGAAACTGGCTTCAAAACTGCGAATTGTTCAGCATATATTCAAGGAGATCGAGCAATTTTCTCAAAGCATTGCCAAAAGATCTTTTAGCGCGATGCTTCAAGATGAGGACAGCTCCATCCGCATTGCCGGCGCCCCTCCCGCAAAAGTGCAGGCTTCTTGCAAGGCGCAGGACGGCAAGGAACGGCAGGCAAGGACAACACACAACCGAGAAATCGATGAAGAAGTACAACTCCCAATCGGACAGCCAGCATTCAAGCAGACGTCACGACGGGAAAAGTCGCGACGGGATCAATCGCGGCGGAAACAATCGCAGCGAAAAAAACTGTGGGGGGAAATTCTCCCCGGGCAAGCCCGGCAGAGCCCCCCAGGACAGGTCCCGCTTCGACAGATCACGCTCCGACAAGCCAGGCCTGGACAGGTCCGACCTGAACGACAGGCGCAAACGCCCTGCCCGCCACCGGGACGAGCCGGAAAACGACGGGAGGCACGGCACGAAGGACGCGCGCTTTGCCCATGCTAGGATGCCCCGGGACAAGCCGGAAAAGGTGGAGCGCCTGGGCGACTGGGGCTTTGAGGAGGAAACGCGCTCGAAGAAGAGCATGGTGCGCCGCGAAGGGTACGATGTGGTCGTGCTTGGCGCGGGCGCAGCAGGTCTTTTGTGCGCGGCAGAGCTCGTGAACTTCGGCCTTTCGGTCTGCGTGCTCGACAGAAGCCGCACCCCGGGCCGCAAGCTCGCCATTGCCGGCGGCGGCCACGCCAACGTGACCAACGAGGACGTGCGCCCTTCCCACTACCTCTGTCAGGCCCAAAACTTTGTCGAGCCAGTGCTCGAGCAGGTGAAAAATTCGGACATCATCCGCATGGTCGAGCGTCTGGGGCTCTCGGTGGAAACCCGGGAAAAGGGCAAGATCTTCCTGCGGGAAACGGGCGCGGACATGGCAAGAGCCCTGATCGCCCGCTGCCGCAAGGGGCAGTTCACCCTGCTCATGGGCGAACACCTGGACGAGAAAAGCCTGCGCTACCCAAAGGTCCTGCCTGACGGGGGCATCGACGAAAAGGCTGGCGGGAACCTGAAGGGCCTTCGGGTCAAGAGCGAGGCCTTCGAGATTCCCGCACGGCGCGCCGTTGTCGCCCTGGGAAGTCCGGCCTGCCCCGCCACGGGCGCATCCGGCCTCGGCTATGCCCTTGCCCAGCGCCTCGGACACAATCTCATACCCCCGAAGGCGGCGCTGACGCCGCTCGCCCTGCCCGAGGACTCGCCCTTTTTGAAGCTTTCCGGAGTCTCGCTTCCGGTCAAGGTCTCGGTGGAGCCGAAAGAGACGGCCGGGAACAACGGAGCCCGCAGGGGCCCCATGACCATCTCGGACGACATGCTCTTCACGGCCGCGGGACTTTCCGGACCTGCCATCCTCAAGATTTCCCTTGGCTGGCAGGAAGGCGAGACGCTCGTGATCGATTTTTTGCCGCGCGAGGTGAAGCCTCTTTTCGGGGACAACAACGGCAGGCGCACGCCGAGATCCGTTCTTGCAAGCCTCATGCCCCAAAGGCTTGTGGACACGCTTTTGCCGAAGGAGCTCGCCAACCGCAAATGCGCGGAGCTTGGACGGGCCCAGAGGGACAGGCTCGAGGCCCTGGTGCACGGACTGGAGCTTGTTCCCGCGGCCAGAGGTGGCTTGAGGCGGGCCGAGGTCTGCTCCGGCGGCGTGGACTGCTCGGAAATCGAGCCCTTGACCTTCAAGAGCCGCAAGATGGAGAAAATCGCCATCATCGGCGAGACCCTGGACGTGACCGGCCTTCTTGGCGGCTACAACCTCCACTGGGCCTTTGCCTCGGCGCTTTTGTGCGCGCGGCACATGGCAAGGGAACTGGCAGCCGAAAGGTGATAGGGCCAGGTTCTCCCGAAGGTTCTCCTGAAGCTTTCGGCCTCCGGTTTTGTCGCTATTTCACGCGCACGCAGCCGGGGCCAAAGAGGACGCTTGTCCCGTCGTTTCCGCGGGCAAGCTCTATCTGCGTGTCGATGCGCTCGCGCAGGGCCTCAACATGGGAGATGATGCCGATGAGGGCGGCACCTCTGCCCCTCAAGCCCGCCAGGGTGTTGATGGCGCTCTCCAGCGCCTCCGGGTCCAGGGTGCCGAAGCCCTCGTCGAGGAACATGGTGCCGATGTGCAGGCGGCCGCCGGCAAGGGCCGAGAGCCCCAGGGCAAGCGCCAGGCTCACGAGGAAGGTCTCGCCGCCGGAGAGGTTTTTCACGGATCTTCGCTCGTTGCCCTGCCAGGCGTCCACCACGTTGAACTCCAGGGGATTGTCGGGGTCGGTGGTGAGCACGTAGCGATCGGTCAAGGTTGCGAGCTCCACGTTGGCGCAGCGCACGAGCTTGGCAAAGGTGATGCCCTGGGCAAAGTTGCGGAACCTCTTGCCGTCGGCGGAGCCGATGAGCTGGTTCAGGTCCAGCCACCGGGCGGCCACCTTTCGCTGTTCCTCTATCCTGTCGAGCTCGTCCTGCAGTCGCGCATGCGCCTGGGCGTCGTTTCGCAGGCTCTCGGTCATGGCGCCGATGGTCTTTTGCAGCTCGTCGACACCCGCCTTCACCTCGTCGCGAACCTTCTTTAGGTGCACAAGCTGCCCCGCACCGCCTTCGGCATCCGCCTCCTCGCCTTCCAGAGGTTCCGGCTCGAGGTCCAAAAGCCCAAGCCGCCTTCTCTTCTTGTCGTTGGCGGCCATGCGTCCGGCCAGGTCCTTCAGGGTGGTCTCGCAGGAAAGCACCGCATCCCTCGCCCTCGTGGTCTGCGCATCGAGCTCGACGCGCTCCTTTTCGCCAAGACGGCAGGACGCCCATTCCTCGTGCGAAGCAAAGCCCTTGTCCTCGAGACCCTTTTGGAAGGCCTCGAGACTTGCGGAAAGGCGTTTTCTTGCCCCCTGTTCGCCCTCGAGCTGGCCCGTGACGCTCTCGATGGCGCTTCTTGCCTCGGCGATACGCTTCTGGGCCTCGACGTGCGCTGCCTGCGCCGCGACCTCGAGCTCGGCGGCCTTCGACTCGGCGTCCTGGAGCCTTTTTTCCTCCTCGTCCACCTTCTTCTCGCCAAAGAGTCCTGCGCGGCGCTCCTTCACCTCCAAAAGCGCCCTTTCGTTCTCCTGGTCGGCCAGAAGAAGCTTTTTCAGCTCCTCGCGGGCCTTTTCGAGCGCTTCCTCAAACGTGCCGATGTCCTTTTTTTCGTCGCGCACCTTCAGGGCCAGGGCCTCGTGCCCCTTTTCGAGGGCTGCGCGGGCGTCGCGGCGTTTTTGCAGAAGGTTTGCAAGATCCGGATCTTCTGCCCTGTCCTCGAGACCGTAGGGGACAAGGGTCCGGCACAGCTTCGCAAGTTCGTCCGCTGCCGCCTTCTTCGCGTCCTCGAGGTTCTGTTCGGCGCTTCGCGCCTGCTCGCGGGCGAGGTCAAGCCGTGAGGCAGCCTGTGCCAGGGCGTCCCTTGCCGCCCTCTCCCCGTCCCGTGCGGCCTCGGCGGTCCTTGCCAGCTTTTCGAGGCGGCTCGAGGCATCCTCGATGGCCTTGAGCTCCTTTTGGGCCTGCCTGCGATGCTCGCCTGCCCGTGCACGAAGGGACGAGGCGTCCCGGGCCTTCAGGCCCTCTTGCAGCTGTTCCAGAACGGATTTTTTCAGAACGGATTGTTCATCAACGGCCTTTGCATTGCCTTCGGGCATGGCCTCCCTGTCCGCCTGCCCCGCCGCCTGCTCCTCGAGGTCCTCAATATCCTGGACAAAGGAGCCGACCGTTTCGAGCACGCCCCCGAGAAGCTCGAGGCATTCGCCCGCAAGCGCCCTTTCTTCATCAGACGCTTCCTCGTGGCCGGCCCCTGCAAGGACGTCCCGCTGGTCCCTGCCCATGGAAAGAAGCTTTCCCGCAAGGCTCTTCAGGGCATCCTCGTGTCGTGCGGCCCTGGTCCCGGTGTTTGCCCGATCGGACTCGAGGGCGGCCTTTCCCCCTGCCAGACGCATGCCTTCCTTGCGAAGGGCATCGAGATCCTTCGAGCGGCGCTTCAGGTTTTCGCGATCGTCGTCCACCGCCAGATCGACGCCCTGGGCATAGGGGTGCTCAAGCGAGCCGCACAGGGGGCACGGACAGTCCCTTTCGAGACGGGCGCGATGCTCCTCGAGGCTCTGCATGACGACCTTGAGCTCGATCTGCTTCTGCAGGGACGCGACAAGCTCCGCGACGCCGGCGGTCTCCCTTGCGTTTTGGGCGCACTTCTCCTCAAGCTCCCCGATGCCAGCCGCAAGCCTTTCGAGCTCCTCCCGGCCGGAAAGGACCTGGGCCGCCTCGGAAAGCGCATCCTCGATGGTT
The DNA here is from genome assembly GCA_964635595.1 of uncultured Desulfovibrio sp. GTDB lineage: Bacteria > Desulfobacterota > Desulfovibrionia > Desulfovibrionales > Desulfovibrionaceae > Desulfovibrio. Next base: position 3,512 of record CAZWOT010000037.1, on the reverse strand, counting down.
CCGTCCAGGGCATCGAGGCTCTCGTGCAGATCCCGTATTGCATTGAGGCGGCGGCTTGCCTGGCCCAGCAAATCGCTTGCCGAGGCAAAGTCCTTGCCGAAGCGTTCCTTCAAGTCCCTTCTCTCGGAAGCCTCGGCCTCCTGGGCCCTGCCCAGGGCCTCGGCTGCCTTCTTCGCCCTGCCTTCGGCCTTTTTCAGCTCCTTCTCGAGCTTTTCGACTTCGCCAAGCCTTGCTTTTGCCTCCTTTTGCCGTGCGGCAGCGTCCGCGTTTGCCCTTTCAAGACGCAAGACGCCGTCCTTCAGGGCCGAAAGTTCCCCGGCAAGGCCCGCATCGGCTCTTGTTTTTTCAAGCTCTTCCTGAAGTTCGCCAAGCTTTTTTTCGTCGTTCTCAAGCGCGGCCCTGGCCTTTGCAAGGTCGCGTTCCCCGCCCTTCACGTCCCTGGCCTTGCCCGAGCTTTCCTTCTTCGAGCGGGAAAGAGCGCTTTCGGCACTCTCCACGTCCTTGTCCAGGGCGCGCACCTGCACGAAAAGCCCGCGGGCGTCCGCGAGCTCCTTTTTGGCGTCCTCGTGCGCCCCTTTGGCACGTTCGTGCCCAAGGGCAGCCTCGACCTCCTGCTTTTCAAGCAGGGGCAGCTGCTCGTTCAGGCCTGCCAGGGAAGCTTCGAGACGCTGGCACTCGTCCTTTGCCGCCTGGGTCTCGCTCTCGAGCCCGGCAAGGGTCGCTGCGAGCCTGTCGCGCTCGAGGATCCTTCGTGTGTCGGCCAGGGCGTCATTGGCCTTCACTGCCGCTTCATGGGCCTCGCAGGCCTTTCTTTGCTGGCAGGCCAGCTCCTCGCCCTCCTCGAGACAGGCGACCTGCTCGTTCAGGCGTCCAAGACCCTCCGCCGCCCCGGCAAGCTCGAGATTTCTGGCTCCAAGCTCGACCTCGAGGGCTGCGCGCTCCTCTTCGGAGAGCACGGCTATGCCCTTGCACACGTTCTCGTATTCCTTGAGTCTCTCGGCCTCGGCCTTGTGCATCTCGAAGACCCTCTGGGAGATGCGCGAGTAGATTTCGGTGCCGGTGATGTCCTCGAGCATGGGCGAACGTTCCTCGGGCTTTGCGGCAAGGAAGCGGGCAAACTCCCCCTGGGCCAGCATCATGGCCCTGGTGAACTGCTCGTAGGTCATGCCCGTGGCCTCGACCACCCTGGCCGCCACTTCCCTGGAAATCGTCTCGGACTCTCCCGGGGCGTTCGTCATGTCCTCGAACTCGAGCTTCGGGGGCTGGAGCCTGCCGCCCGGTTTCGTGCGCGCGCGGTGCTGGTACCATCTTGCCCGGTAGCGCCCTTTTTCCGTGGCGAAGACGACCTCGGCCAGACATTCGCCCGAATGGCGGTTCATGGCCTCGTTGTGTCCCGCGTTCATCTCCTTGAGACGCGGGGTCCTGCCGTAGAGGGCAAGACAGATGGCGTCGAGAATGGTGGTCTTGCCGGCGCCGGTGGGACCGGTGATGAGAAAAAGCCCCGAGTCCTGGAGGGCTTCGTTGGTAAAATCTATCTTCCAGGTGCCCTTGAGGCTGTTGATGTTGGAAAACTGGACGGTCTCGATGCGCATGCTCGACAGCTCCTGCCCCTGTGCCCGGTTTGCGGAGATTTTTCTTCAGGGAATGCTTGAGGTTTTTTGCAAGTATCGATTTTTCTTTTGATCTTCAGCTCGAGGCGAGAGCAGCCTCTTTCCCGCCTGCTCCGCCATCGGCCGAAGTTTCGGCCCCGCTTTCGCCCCCATCGCCTTGCCCTGCGGGAGCGCCCTCTTCCTTGTCCTCGTCGAGCTCGTCCAGGGAAGCACAGACCCGATCGAACAGGGCGTTCAGAAGATCGCGCCGCTCGCCCTCCACGCTGCGGGAGTCGAGGCAGAGGTTGAAGATGTCCCTGGGCGTGTATTCGGCCAGTTCCCTGCCCACGGTCCTTTCCTCGAAGATGGTCTGCCTTGGGGCCGAGAGGTCGCGCACGCGCAAAACCTCCAGCTTGAGGTCAACGGCCTTCTCCTTGATGGTGTCGATGTCGGCGCCAAGGGGGCTTTGGCCAAGGTAGTCCACGGCCACCCAGGCATCGGGGGCTTCCCGGGCCGTCTTCTCGAGGCCGTCAAGGATTTGGGCAACCTCGCCCTTGAGCTCCACGAGAGCGCGAAAGCGCGGAACCGCGATTTCCCGAATCTCCACGGGCCAGGACGCGGGCTCATGCCCGCCTTCCGCAAAGTCGAGCAAAAAGACCTTCTTTTCTCCCCGCTCCCCAAAGCTCATGGCAAGGGGCGAGCCCGAATAGCGGACAAGCTCCCCGGCAGCCAGCTGGGGTTTGTGGATGTGGCCAAGGGCCGTGTAGGAAAAAAGCTTCGCGATGCGGGTCGCGTTCACGGCTCCAAGCGTGCCCACGGTGAGCGTGGTCTCGCCGTCCCTTGCCTCGACACCGGTGGCGAAGAGATGCCCCATGCCGACCAGGGGACAGGGCCTGTCAAAATCCTTCATGATGTCCAGAGCATGGGCCTGCACCTTTTGATAGTGGTCGAGGATGCCCTCGGCAAGGGCCTGATCGCGCTCGGCCTGATCGAGCCCGAAGGCGGCACTTCTCACGTCGCGGTCGCGCAGGAAGGGCACGGCACAGACGACGAGCCCGGGGTGTTTGTCCCTGCCGGGCAACACGACCACTTCCTTGCCCGGGTTGCCCTTCTCGGCGCAACCAATGATGTGGATGTCGTCGCGGGAGAGGTAGCCCGCAGGTGCAGCCAGATGCGAGGGCGAGTCGTGATTTCCGCCGGTGATGACGGCATGGCGGCAGGAGGTCTTCCTGAGATCCTTCAAGAAGTCGAAGAAGAGCCCCACGGCCCTGTTGGAGGGCGAGGTGGTGTCGAAGATGTCGCCCGCAACGAGAAGAGCGTCCACCTTCTCGTTTTCGAGAACGCCGCACAGCCAGGCAAAGAAGGCCTTCTGTTCGTCCAGCCGGTTCTTGCCAAAAAGCTCCGCGCCTATGTGCCAGTCCGAGGTGTGCAGAACGCGCATGAAAGGCTCCGTGTCCCGTTTGTTCCGTTTGTTCCGTTTGTTCCGTTTGTCCCGTTTGTCCCGTTTGTCCCGTTTGTCCCGTTTGTCATGGACTGCATGGGCATGGTTTGAGGGGGTGTTGTGAGGGGGTGTTGTGCGAAAAATTCGCCATGTTCAGGCCGGGGCTCCCAGGGCGAGCCAGGCTTTCCCCAAAGGCCTTCGCAAACATGGACCGGTGCCGGCTGCTCGACCCTGTTTCGTCACGCTCTCTTCTAGGGATATGCTGATTTATCTTGGCATACCTGGTTCGGCAACAAGATCACCATTTTTGAAATCAATTTTCAAATTAAGAATGGAAGACTTTTCTGTTACATCCGTGTTAACATCTTGAATATATTTACTTTTTTGTTGTTCAGCGCCCGTTAGCAAGGCGCACTTCTCCAGAATGTTCATAAGGAAGCACCCTCCAATCTTCCCGATCTGACACACATCAAGAGGTTCGA
>CAZWOT010000036.1:0-15492 GCA_964635595.1 uncultured Desulfovibrio sp. | reverse complement strand
CCTGCATCGGCGGCGGCTCCAACGCCATCGGCATCTTCCGCGGCTTCATGGACGACAAGGACGTGAAGCTCATGGGCGTCGAGGCGGCCGGCACGGGCGAGCCAGGCTCCTTCAACTCGGCTCCCCTGAACCTCGGCTCCCCCGGTGTCCTGCACGGCAACAAGACGGCCCTTCTGCAGACCCTGGACGGCCAGATCGAGCCCTCCCACGCCATTGCGGCAGGCCTCGACTATCCCGGCGTGGGACCGGAGCACGCGTACCTGCGCGACATCGGCCGCGAGCTTGTGGGCATGGTCAAGGACGACAACGCCCTTGCGGCCTTCCAGCGCCTCTCCCGCGCCGAGGGCATATTGCCCGCCATGGAGTCCTCCCACGCGCTTGCCTGGGTCTTCGACCACGCGGACGAGCTCCCGAAGGGCGGCAACGTCCTGGTCAATCTCTCCGGTCGCGGCGACAAGGACATGACCATTGTGAAGAAGTATCTCGGCGAGGAGCTGGGATTCGAAGGCGGCAGCGCAGAGGAGGTCTAGCCATGCACGTTCTCGAGGAAATCATACTGCAGGCGAAGGCCGAGGACCGCTACGCCGTCATTCCCTTCCTGACCGCCGGCTACCCGGACATGGAGACCTTCTGGGAGGCCATGGGCGAGCTCGACCAGCACGGCGCGGACATCATCGAGGTGGGCGTGCCCTTCTCGGACCCCGTTGCCGACGGTCCCGTCATCGAGGCGGCCTCCCGCCAGGTGCTCGCCGACGGCGTGAACCTGAAGGACATCCTGGCCGGCTTCAAGATGCGCAAGGACTTCTACCACGCCGGCATCGTCCTCATGGGCTACTTCAACCCCTTCATGCAGTACGGCTGGGAAAAGCTCGCCAAGGACATGCGCGAGGCAGGCATTGCCGGCATCATCATTCCCGACCTGCCCTACGAGGAAGCAGGCCCCTACCGCGAGATCATGAAGAAGGAGGGCATCGCCCTCATCGCTCTTGTGGGCCCCAACACCTCGGCCGAGCGCATGAAGCTCTACGCCGACGTCTCCGAGGGCTACGTCTACGTCATCTCCGTGCTCGGCACCACCGGCGAGCGCGAGAGCGTGGCCCCCAAGGTCGCCGAGACCCTGGGCCGCGCCCGCTCCGTCTTCACGCTGCCCATCGCCATGGGCTTCGGCCTCTCGCACCCGGAGCAGCTGGACGTGCTGCCGCCCGAGGCCCAGCCCGACGCCGTGGTCTTCGGCTCGGCACTCGTCTCATCCCTTGGCGAGGGCCATTCGGCTGCCGAGTTCATGTCCCGCTGGGAAGGCGAGAAGAGCAGGCGCCGCCGCTAGGCCTGCCCTGCATGAACGAAGATCCGGGCCCATGAGGCCCTGAACGCCTGGGGGACCGGCTCTTGCCGGAGGAACATGTCCTTTGGAAAGGGTCGGTCCTCTCCTTTTGCTCGCAAGTCTGCTGCCCGGAAGGAGACCATGGGAGCCCCGGGCCGCGTGCCAGGGGATGCCTTGGGGGCGCAAGAAGGGGTGTTCGGAGCGAAAGGCAAAAAATGTGTGACAAATGTCCTTATTTTTCCGAAATACGCCAGAATGCCGAGGAGACAGGCACATTTGCCGGACGCAAGGGACAAGATGGCAGGAGAAGGCAGATGACGGTTTTTGAGGCGGGTTTTTTACATGTGAGAACAGGCGTTCTCAAATCATTTAAAGTGCAGGGTCTTCATTGCCAAAACATGCCTCGCAAGGTAGTCTCCAATAGTTGACCCCAACGGTTGACATTTGCGGATTCTCCCCTCGCCGGCGCCCTGGAGGGGGGTTTTCTTCCGATTGATCTTGAGGGCGCCGAGACCGGCCGGATCATGCCGGTAAGGACCCAGGGCCACATGGGAAACTTGCGGGTTTCTTTCCTGCCCTCCCCGAAAACGGGAGGCTGGTGGTTGAGCGCTCAATCATGCAGCGCTGCCGAAGAACACCCAAAATTCGCCCCCATGGGCTTGGCGGCCCCGGACAGGGAAGCCCCGGAGCAAGGCGCCAGGACAAGGCTGCAGGCAAGGCGGCAGGACGGCCCGGGCCCGAGAAAGGAAAACGGGGCAGGGCACGCCCCCACTGGCCGGCATGGGTGCGGGCTTTTCGGAAGGCGCCTGGAAAGGCTTTCGGGGAAGCTTCTTTGCCTCGCTGCCGTTGTCTGGCTGTCCCTGGGGATCCTGCTTTGTCCCGCAGGCCCTGCGGCATTTGCCGCGGATGCCCCTGCAACACCCGCCGTGGAGGCGGCAGCTGCCGGAACCGACGAAAAGGCCGCCCAGAATTCCGGCAAGGACGTCGGCGATGTCGGCAAGGATGCCGACAAGGATGCCGGCAAGGACGTCGACAAGGATTCCGCGGGCCAGCCGGACGGGGCCGTGGATCCCCACAGCAAGGGACCCTTCGCGCACGTCTTCGGGACCGTGAGCATCCGGCGCCCCATGAAGCTCTTTCCCTTCTGGCAGTCCGTTCTTCAGCGCAACGCCGAGCATCCCGTCTTCCAGGATGAAACGAAGATGGGGCGGCAGACCTGGGCAAGCATCCGGAAGAAGGCCGGCCCTCTCAAGGGGATCGAGCTTGTGCGCTACGTGAACGCCCTGTGGAACGCCTTCCCCTACGTGGATGACATCGTGAACTGGGGGCGCCAGGACTACTGGGAAGCCCCGTACGAGTTCCTGCAGAAGTCCGGCGACTGCGAGGACTACGCCATCATCAAGTACATGACCCTGCGCCAGTTTGGGGTGCCTGCCGACGACATGCGCATCCTCGTGGTGCAGGATACCTTCCGCGGCCTCGCCCACGCCGTGCTTGGCGTGAACGTGGACGGCACCGTCTACATCCTCGACAATCTCTCCAACGTGGTCCTGAGCCACGGGCGTCTCACCCAGTACGACCCCGAGTTCTCAGTGAACGAGAACGGCGCCTGGATACACATGAAGCCCCGCAACGCGAAGAAGAAGCCCGCCAGGAGGGCAACGATCCAGAAGCTGGTGTCCTTCGCGGAGCCCGACGGCTTCGCGTATCCAGAGCTTGGGCAGGCGATCGCGGACATGCTCGCCGGGGCGCCCCGCGTCCCGGCTTCCTGACGCGTTCCCCGAATCCTTGCGGAGTCTTGAGAGACCGAGCCGGAAGAGCAAGGCGGCAGGTCCGTGCCCGTCCGCCGTCAAGCGCCGTGGGCAAAAGCCGTGCGCAAAGGAAAAGGGACGCCCCCTTGTGCGGGAGACGTCCCCTGTTGATGTTTGGGTGAAGTTTTGGCGTGCTGCCGGGGCCCGATGCTGCCCTGCACCCCCGGCGCCCTGTGCCGGTTTTGCGGGATGGGCCCCTGGTCCGGGCTAGGCCGCCGTGGGCTCGGGATCGCCCGCCACGATGCGGTCGAGATCCTCGCCGGTGATGGTTTCCTTCTCGATGAGGGCCTCGGCAATGCGGTGCAGCGTGGCCAGATTGTCGGTGAGAAGGGTGCGGCAGCGCTCGTGGGCCTCGTTGACGATGGCCTTCACCTCGGCGTCCACCTTGCGGGCCGTGGCCTCGCTGTAGTTCTTGTTCTGGACCCACTCGCGGCCGATGAAGACCTCCTGGCCCGTCTCGCCGATGGCGATGGTGCCTATGGTCTCGCTCATGCCCCACTCGCAGACCATCTTGCGGGCGATGTTGGTGACCCGCTCGATGTCGTTGGAGGCGCCCGTGGTCACGTTCTTGAAGATGATTTCCTCGGCCACGCGCCCGCCAAGGAGCATGACGAGCATGTTGCGCAGGAAGGACTTGGCGTAGCCGTGGCGATCTTCGCCCGGCAGCTGCATGGTGACGCCAAGGGCGCGGCCGCGGGGGATGATGCTCACCTTGTGGACGGGATCGGAGCCGGGAAGGAGCTTCGCGATGAGCGCGTGGCCGCCCTCGTGGTAGGCGGTGATGCGCTTTTCCTCGTCCGAGAGGACAAGGCTTCTGCGTTCGCGCCCCATGAGAATCTTGTCCTTGGCGAACTCGAACTCGGCCATGTTGACGATTTCCTTGTCGGAACGCGCGGCCTGCAGGGCGGCCTCGTTGACGAGGTTTTCCAGATCCGCCCCGGAAAAGCCGGGGGTTCCGGCGGCCAGGGTGTCGATGTCCACGTCCTTGCCAAGGGGAATCTTCTTTGTGTGGACAAGAAGGATTTTCACGCGGCCGGCCTTGTCGGGGGTGGAGACGACCACCTGGCGATCGAAGCGGCCAGGGCGCAGAAGCGCCGGATCGAGGACGTCGGGACGGTTGGTGGCGGCAATGAGGATGACGCCCTCGTTGGCCTCGAAGCCGTCCATTTCCACGAGCAGCTGGTTCAGGGTCTGCTCGCGCTCGTCGTGGCCGCCGCCAAGGCCCGCTCCACGCCTGCGTCCCACGGCGTCGATCTCGTCGATGAAGATGATGCAGGGAGCGTTCTTCTTGCCCTGCTCGAAGAGGTCGCGCACGCGCGAGGCGCCGACGCCCACGAACATCTCCACAAAGTCCGAGCCGGAGATGGAGAAGAAGGGAACCCCGGCCTCGCCGGCCACGGCGCGGGCCAACAGGGTCTTGCCGGTTCCGGGAGGGCCGACCAGGAGCACGCCCTTGGGAATGCGCGCGCCAAGGCGGGTGAACTTCTTCGGCTGGGAGAGGAACTCGACGACCTCCTTCAGCTCGTCCTTGGCCTCGTCCACGCCCGCCACGTCCTGGAAGGTCACGCGCTGGCTCTCGTCCTCCTGCTTCAGAAGCTTGGCCTTGGAGCGCCCGAAGCTCAACATCCGGCCGCCGCCAATGCCGCCCTGCATCTGGCGCATGATGTAGAACCAGAGGAAGACCAGGACCAGGAAGGGCAGGGCCGAGAAGAGCATGCTCACGAACCAGTGCTGGCCCTCGACGGGCTGGGCGTTGACGACCACCTTCTTCTCCAGCAGATGGGAAATCATGGTGGTGTCCCTGGGCGCAAAGGAGGAGAGACGCTGGCCGTCGTGGGTGAGCGCGGTCAGCTCCTGTCCCTGGATGATCACCTGGGCAATCTGTCCGTTGTCCACGCGGTCGAGCAGCTCGGAATAGGAGAGCGAATTGGATTTGGACTGCTGGGGCTGATCGAAGACCATGAAGATGGCCAGGATGATGAAGGCCCACAGCAGCATGTTGCGCATTGACTTGTTCATGATTTGGTATCTTTGGGGGTGAGCGTGCCTCGGTTCGAAGAGGCGTGGGCGTCGACCCATGTTTCCTGTCCCCCGGGCCCGGACGGCGCAAGGGGACGGTGCTTGTTCGGGGTTTTCGGCTTGCCCGCAAGGGCCTTCGTGTTCAAAGGCCCCGCATGAGAGCCGGGGGCTGGTCCTGATGAGCCCGCAGGGGCCCGCATGCGTGAAGGTAGCCAATTTGGGCCCTGGACGCCACTCAAATTTGCGGCGTCAGGATATGCGCCTTGTCCGGGGGAGCGATGGGAAAGCGTCCTGGCACGTCTCGGGACGACCTTGGGGCAGGCGACGGGGACGCATCCTCGGGAGATCCCGGACGAGGAGGAGTTTTCAGCCAAAAAGATAAGGCTCCTTGGGGACTTGTCCACGCCCTGGAGGAAAGCGCGGCCGTGGAGTCGCGAAGTCCTGCCGCATTGTGGGGGCCGGTTTCTTCGCGTTTGAGTCGGGCGCACGAAAAAGGACCCCTCCCGGGGATTTTCCGGGAGGGGCCCTGAAGGGCCTGCTGTCAAATGCTCTGTTCCGTCCCCGGGTCGGCGTGTTTTTGGGAGAGCCCGTTGGGGGCTCGGGGACTTTGGGGGTTGATCCTTTGGCACCCCTGTCTTTCGACGAGAGAGAAATAAGGCCTGGCGGGCAAACAGGCCCTTGGGAAGGTTTTCCGCCCATCCACAAGGGACAAGAGCCCTCGGGCGAGTTTTGTGCCCGTGAAGAAGGGGCGGTTTCCGGCAAGGAAAACCGCCCCATGAACTTCAGAGCCGCAAACGGGATTGGTTGTTTGGGCCTAGAAAAGGGTGTTGGTCGTGGAGACCGTCATGTTGATGGTGCCCACCACGAGGGCAAGGCAGAGCCAGGAGGCGAGACCGCGGATGCGCGTGCGCTTCTTGCAGAGGAAGGCGGCGGCAGGCGTGAACACGCTGGTGGCGGCCAGAACGACGGCGGCCCAGAAAACGATGACCAGGGCAAATTCGAAGGTTTCCATGTATGTGTCCTCTTGATGCTTGACTTGATTTGCAGGCGGTCATGGAGGCGAACACGTTTTGTTGAACGCGCGCTCAATGCCGCTGACGGGGGCCCATATGAACCTCGACGCTTCGAGTGTCAACGAAAATTTTAAAAATTTTTATGCAATGATTACAACGACTTATGAGATGCATGTGCTTTCACAAGCTCGTGCCTCAAAACGGCCCGAATGGCCGCTTCCTGTGTCAAAATCGATCAAAAAAGCATGCCGAACACAAAATGACTTGAAAAAGGGCAGCAATTCCCGATGGTTCAAAAATGGTGTCAGATTGTTCTTTTGTTCACCGCTTGGCGGCCACCAGTTTGGCGCCGTCTCGTTTTTGCTCCGACGGGTGGAATTTTTCACGCTCTCGGACGGGCGACATAGTTGCAAAAATGTGACTTGGTGCAAAAATGCAGCACCTGCTTGTCGAGGGAGGGGAAGCGATGGGGGCGTTGCCGCTCAGAGTTCGCGCAGGGTTTTCAGAACATCGGTGTTTGCGGCCGTCCAGGCGGGGGAGGTCACGGCGAGCACCCCGCAGAGGTGGGAGAGCAGAAGGACGCCCAGGGGGATTGTGGCGCTGAAGCAGCCTGGAAGCGTGCAGGATGCAGCCAGGAGGCCGGCCAGTCCCAGGGCCACGAGCACCCCGAGCACGCCGCCGGCCGTGGACATGAAGGCGGCTTCCTTGAACAGGAGACAAGAGGACGTGTGTTGTCAAGGCGTGCATCGTGCCCGCCCTGGGGTGCCTGGAAAGGGCTGGCGAGGGTTTGGCGGGATGAGCGCCCTGTCCATCCCTTGCCTTTTCGGGCGCACTCTGCGAAATTTCAGGCCGTCAAGATGCGCAAATCATGCGTCTTTGCGGGCCTCCTTCAAAGGGGCCTCTTGTCCTGGCAAACAGTGGAGGAATGGGGACATGAGCGACGAGAAACGCGACTACGAGGACTTTCTTGCGGGCTGGGGCGAGGACCCCTGCGGGGCAAAGGCCGCCCTTTCGAACTACCGCGAACTCCTTGGAAGCAGGGAGGGCGTCGAGCTCTCCTACCGCTGCCGTCCCGGGGTGAGCTATTCCATGCGCGCCAGAGGTTCTGCCCAGAAGGAGCGTGAGCTCTTCGTGCTCGTGGACGTGGTGGACGACGATCCCGCCAACCGCTGGCTCTCGGTCTGCTTCTACGCCGACATGACCACCGACCCCGAGGAGCTGGGCGACTGGGTGCCTGGCGGCCTTGGCGGCGAGGATGCGCTCTGCTTCAACTACGACGAGGAGAGCGCGGACATGGCGGCCTACATCGAGAAACGCCTCGAGGAAGGCATTGCCTCCTCCCTGAAGGACGACGCGAAGTAGTCCTCGCAGACGGGAGAGAGTCCGGGACGTCATTCGCGGCCAGGAGGCCACATGGGATTTTTCTGCGTCATGAGCCTTGAGACGAGCGGGCCGAACGAGGGCGACATCTGCGCCATCGGCATGGTGAAGATCGTGGACGGGGAGCTCGGGGACAAGCATGTTAGCCTTGTCTGCCCGCCCGCGGAGAAGATATGGAACACCGAGGTGCACGGGCTTGCCCGGCGCGATGTGCGCGACTGCCCTTCCTTCAAGAACCTCTGGCCCTCCATCTCGAAATCCATGGAGGGCGCGGACGCCTTCGTGGCCCACAACGCTGCCCATGTCAGGGAAGTCCTGTACGGCGCCTGCCGGCACGGGCTGAAGGCGCCCAAAGCGCCCTTCTCCTGCACCGCGAAGGGGGGCCGAAGCGTGCCTCGAGCTTCCCTGTCACGAGCTGGTCGACGTGTGCGGGGTTTTCGACATCCCCCTGAACGAATACGAGACCCTGGGCAACGCGAAAGCCTGTGCCGAAATCTTCCTGCGCTTTTTGCGCATGGGCATGCCCCTGAAGGACATGGAGCTCGCGGCGCCGAGGGCGAAAAAGGCGCGCTGTCTCATGGCATAAGGCCCCCTGGGGCAAACGGGATTTTCAAGAGAAACCCCGGCGTGAGACATGCCGGGGTACGGCAATGAAGGCATACGGGACGGATTTTTGGACGTTGGAGGAGCGCGGCATGGGATTTTTCTGCGCCATAGACTTCGAGACAAGCGGACCGAACGAGGGCGACGTTTGCGCCATCGGCATGGTGAAAATCGAGGACGGCAGGATCGGTGACAAGTTCGTGAGCCTTGTCCGTCCGCCCTCGAGGTACGTTCAGTACACCCACGTGCACGGGCTTACCTGGAACAATCTGTACAACAAGCCCACCTTCCCGGTCCTCTGGCCGAAGATAACGGCATTCATGGCGGGCGCGGAGGGCTTCGTGGCCCACAACGCCTCCTTCGACCGGGGCGTCTTGAACGGTGCCTGCCGGCATTTTGGCCTGTCCGCACCCACGGTTCCCTTCTACTGCACCGTGAAGGGCTCGCGCAGGGCCCTGAAGCTTCCCTCCAACAGACTGAACGACGTGTGCGCTCATTTCGGCATCCCCCTGAACCACCACGAGGCCCTGAGCGACGCCCTGGCCTGCGCCGAGATCTTCGTGCGCCTCAGGAAGCTCGGTCTGCCCGAGAAGGACATGAAGCTCGGGGCGCCAAGGCCGAAAAAACCGCGCTGGTCGTAGTCCCTTGATGGGGCAGGATGGGCCACTGTCCTTGAAAAAGGACACGATCCTGGGCGGACAAAGAGAGAAATCCGCCCTGGCACGAAATGTGCATTGCTTCCCCGAAGGGAGTCTTTTGCCGTCGACTTTCTGACGAAAAGGGCCTCTTGCGCACGGGACGGCCTTGTATGGGAGCTCCCTTGCGGCACATTCATCCGGCGCCCTTCGGGCATCGGGTTCGCTTTGGGGGATCAGGCATGCTGCGGGCACAATGGCACGCAAGGGCAGCGAGGGCCAAAGAAGCGGGGATGGCCGGGAAGCTGGCGTTTTTTGCCCGTGTCCTGTGCCTTGTCCTGGTGCTTTTTGTCCTTTCGGGCATGGCCGGCGTTCCCATGGTTCCCCAAAGGCTGGACATCGTCACGCCGCTTGTGCTCGATGCCCACGCGCAAGATCGGGCCAGGGACGTTCTCGAGAATGTGCCCGAAGCCGTCGAGAAGCGCATCAGGGAGCTTCTTGTCCCCGTGTACGGGGAAGAACACGTGGTCGTGCGGGCGTCGCTTGCCCCCGCAAGGGACAGCAAAGGCGCCCTGGGCGATGGACGCGAGTCCCGGGGCATGGAAGGGCAGGGCATGGATGGCCAGGGAAGGTCCCCAATTGCCCGTCCGCCTGTTTCCGTGGCGGTGATCATCGACGCCGGCGTCCTGCCGGCTGCTCCCACGTCCCCCGAGAGCATGAAGGCCGAGCAGGACAGGCTTTCAAACCTGCTTGTCCATGCCGCAGGGCTCGATCTCGCCCACGGCGACTCCCTTGCCGCGAGTTTTCTGCTTTTCACGAGGGACTCGCGGGCAGTTCCATGGTGGGCTCTGGCGGGGTTTGCCTTTCTGGCTCTCGTGCTTGTGGGGCTCCTTGTCTTTTGCGGGCTTTCCAGGCGTCGGGAAAATGACGGACATGAAGAAAAAAGCGTCAACAATTTGACGCAAGATGTGCCCCAGCCTTCCCCGGCGCCGACACCTCAAAACGTGCCCGAAAGGCTCGATAGGCCTTTGCCCGACGAAGGGAAGACACCTTCCTGGGAAACCGGCAATTCGCGCGAGGCGCTCGCGAGGCTGGCGGACCGGCTTCGGGTCGAGCGCCCCCAGGCACGCGCCGTGGCCCTCTCGCTTCTGGATCCGAAGGATACCGCCCTTGCGCTTGCAGCACTTCCCGTTGATCTTGGGGCAGAGACCCTCGCCTGCATGGTCCTGCAGGAGCACGTGGAGGACGAGGTGCTGGATTTCGTGGGAAAAATGCTTCTGGACGGAGTCGAACGGGCGAAGATGAGGGAGAAGGACCCGGTCGTGCGCACCCTCAAGGTGCTGGACGCCCTGGATTCGCTGGATTCGCTGGATTCGCTGGGCTCGTTGGGCTCGTTGGACGCTTCGAACGCTTTCTCCCGTTCCAGGCCCGGGGAGCACCGGGAGCGCCTTCTTGCCGAAATGGCGAGGATGTCGCCCGAGGCGGGGCAAATGCTCGACGTGTCCCGCGCCTGAAACGGTTTTTTTGCGGGACCTGGCGCTTCGTCCTCCTGCGCCTGTCCCCAAGCGCTTATTTCAGGCTCTTTCTTTTCGCTAGAGCGGCCGTCCCGTGAGCAGGAAGGCCAGGGTGACGACAAAGCCCATGCCGCCGAGCACGAAGGCGCCGCGCGACACGGAGAGGTCGGAGGGCGCGGGCTCAGATGGCTCCACGCGGAAAAGCGGCAAGGAGGCTCTTTCAGGCAAGGTCGTTGCGATGGAGGGTTACCACCTCCACCCTGCGCAGCAAATGGGCGTGGGCTTCGTCGATTGCCATGGTCATGTAGGTGCCCGCGAAGGCGAGCGTCCTCCAGGCGAATTTCTCGCCCTCGAGGGTGCAGACGCCCATGCGCCGAAAGCCCTCGCCAAGCTCGACGCCCTGCACGTAGGCAAGCCCCGTCCCCTGGGCCTTGCCGATGGCCTCCACCATGGTGAGGCGGCGCAGCGTCCCCGTGGTCTTCAGGCGCAGCACGGCAACACAGTCGGCCTGCGTTTCGCCCGAAGGGTGCAGGCGTTCTTCCTCGCGGGCCACGATGTTCATGGCCTTCTCGAGTCGCCAGCCGTCCTTGAAGAAGGAGGGCGCAGGCAGAAAGTCCTTGCGCAACCGCAAGCAGTCGAGGCCCAGGGTTGCGGCTTCCCTCGAAACAAGGCAGCAGGGGGCGTCGGCGTAGGAAAAGGAAAAGCGGGCGCCAGACAGGAAGGGCTTTCCGTGCTTCCCGGACTGGATGCAGAGGTCTTCCTCGTCGATGCCGAGAAGGCGAAGTCCGTGCAGGAGCAGGGTGCGGGCGACGCGCCGCTCGTTTTGGGCTTCCAGGGACGCGTGGCGCCTCGTGCCCGCCTCGTCCATGGCCCCGAAGGGGGATGGGCCCGCGATGTGGGGCAGGGGGAGCTTTGCCCGCAGAAGAAGCAGGCGGCCGCCCCCGGCAGCGTCCTTGCTCGTGTTTTCGCGCGTGTCGTCGGGCATGGGCCCGGTGTCGTGTCTGGGCATGCGTCCGTCCATCGTCCTGGAGTGGTGGTGTCTCCTTTATGGATGTGGGCGGCCTAGAGCGGTTTCATCTTGAAGCTTAATGCTATCTCGGGTGGTGGTTCTGTGAGTCCGGGCATGTCCGTCTGACATATTGGATTTCAAGGTAAAACCGCTCTAGTCGTCGCCGTCGCGGCACAGGCACCCTTCGCCGATCTGGAAGCCGGCCTTCTCGCGGGTAAGCGCAGCGGAGCAGACTTCGAGGTTCTTGCGCGCGGCCAAGGCGTAGGGCGAGTCGGAAAGGCCCAGGGCCTCGTAGACGGCACAGCAGTGGGCAAGGGTTTCGGCGGCCTTCAGATACTGGCCAAGGCCGGCGAGAGACGTGCCGTAGTTGAGGAGCGTGAAGCCCGAGTCCGGGTGCACGCCCAGGATTTCTTCGCGGATGCTCGCGGCCTCGGCCAGGTACTCGCAGCCCTTTTCCAGGTTGCCCTGGTGCTCGGAGCTTCGGCCAAGGTTGTTGAGGCAGGTGGACACGCCAAGGCTTCTTCTGCCCTCGTTCTGTTCATAGAGGGCCAGGGCCTGGCCCAGAAGGACATCCGCCTCCTCGAACCTGCTCTGCTCGTAGACGTGCTCGGCAAGGGAGACAAGCGCGTCGGCCTCGCGGGAGGTGCCCGGGGCGAGCTTGCGGATGATGGCAAGTTCCCGCTCGGAACAGGGCGTTGCCTCGGCGTGCTTGCCGTTGGCGCCAAGGTACATGGAGAGGTTGTGGAGCACGTCGGCGATGTGGATGTGCTCCTCGCCGAAGAGCTTTTCGAGGAGGGGGAGCTCCTCCATGCAGCACTCGGCTGCCTCGGAGAGGCGGTTGAGGCCGGTGAGGGCCTTGACCTTCTGGTCGAGAAGGAGCACGCGCCAGTTTTCCGGGAGGGTCGGGTTCTCGAGCAGGTCGCTGCATCGCTGCAGCATGTTGGCGAAATCGCCCTTTTGCAAAAGTTCGTTCAGCTGGGCGAGCGTCTCGCGAATGTCCATGGCTTGTCCTTAAGTGGTATCGGGGGCCTTGTGGTCCACAGGTTCCGGGTTTTCGGGCAGGTCCTTTGACGGTCCCCGTGGGGGCGAGTCTGCATGGTTTTGGGTGCGCTGGCCTTGCACTCCCCAAAACGCCTTTCCCGAAGGCCTGCATTTTCATGTTCGGAGGACATTACAGCATCTTCAGCTTCCAGGCAAAGAGGAATCGAAGGCCGTTGCAAGGGGGCTTTGCGGGCTTCTCGGGCAATGGCCGGGTCCATCAAAAAAATGTCGGCCAAACTCAATCACTTGCAGGGAAAATGCGTTTGGGAACAAAAAAGTTCTTGCCGGGCCGGGCGTTTTTGTGTAGCTACATTCCTCACGTCGAGGTGGTGGAACTGGTAGACACGCTGTCTTGAGGGGGCAGTGGCTATGCCGTGCGGGTTCAAGTCCCGCCCTCGACACCAAATTTTGTCGATCTCCCAAGGTCTCCGTTCGCGGAGGCCTTTTTTGTTGGCCTTGCGCAAGCCAGGGTGCCTGCCGGTCCTTCCAAAGCGTCTTTCCTGGAACCTGCCAGCGAGCCCGCCCGCCAGGGAGAGCCCGGGGCGAGCCGCGTCCGGCAGATGGGTTTGGCCATGCGTCCTTCGTGGGCATCTGGTGGATCGTTCACTCGTTTTTGCATGGCGCTGCCGGCTCCCGGCTCGAGTGCGTCATCCTCCAGGGGGCCGTCCAATATGGATGGCCGCGGGCGTTCTGGAACAGGTGGCCGGGAGGGCTTCTTGTGTTCCAAGTGTCCGAAAGTGTGTGACAATCAGCCTCCGTTTGGAAAAATTTCCGAAAAATTTGCGGGCATGTTCTTCTCATGGGTCAAAAGAATTTTGTCACAAGTCATTTTCTTTCTTGGCATCGCGGCAAATGCGGATCTGGAGCAGGGGCAAAAAAGGAGTCCGCATCTTGATGCCCGAGGAAAAGCGAAGAAATCCGCATTGCTCGTTACATAAGGAACAAACATATGCATTTTAATCACTTTGAACTAAAAATATATGAAAACATTTTGCGGACTTGATTGAAAATGCGTATTTCATAACTTGACGCTTCAAAGGTCGGCCTCCATTGACCGATCTGGGGCTTTGGGGATACAGTCCAGATCACCTGCATTCGGAGCAAGTGTTGACCTGTACCCCGATTTTCCCAAGGAGGGAGCCATGAATCTGTCCAGAAGACAATGTTTGTTGGGTCTTGGCGGTGTCGCCGCCGGCGGCGCCCTGTTGAGCATGGTCGACAAGGCCGACGCACAGAACCCCCAGGCCGCCCCGACCCAGCGCTTCGCCCAGGTGGGCGGCGACTTCGGCTGGACGCCCCACAAGCTCGACCCCGACGAGGTGGCGGACCTGGCCTACGCCGGCTACTGGCACAAGGACTATGCCTGCGGCTACGGCTGCTTCTACAGCATGATCGGCCTCATGGGCGAGAAATACGGCGCGCCCTACAACACCTTCCCCTTCACCATGCTCGAGGCCAACAAGGGCGGCATCAGCGACTGGGGCACCATCTGCGGCGCCCTCTACGCCGCGGCCGCGGCCTTTGCCCTCTTCTGGGGACGCGACGAGCGCAATCCCATGGTGAACGAGCTCTACCGCTGGTACGAGAAGACGGAGCTGCCCATCTACAAGCCCGTCAAGGCCGTGGGCGTGGAGGGCGATCTGCCCATGAACGCCTCGGGCTCCGTGCTCTGCCACATCTCCGTGTCCAAGTGGTGTTCTGCCTCCGGCATCGAGGCCACCAGCAAGCCCCGCAACGAGCGCTGCGGCAGGCTCACCGCGGACGTGGCAAGGAAGGCCTGCGAGATCCTCAATGCCAAGATTGACGCCGGCAAGGAATACAAGGGCGTCTTCGCCAAGCAGGAAGCGGTCGAGTACTGCGGCTCCTGTCACCAGACCAAGGGCGAGGAGGCCAACTGGGCCAAGGGCGTCATGGACTGCACGCCGTGCCACAACGGCAGCTCCGCGCTCATGGACAAGTTCAACAACCATCCCTGACATGACTCCTGGCGCCGCCCCTTTGGGCCAGACGCTTGGGGCTTCACCGGGCACAACGCAGGCGGCTTCATGGCCGATCTCCACGGCGGGATTCCGCCTCCCCTTTCGGGGAGCGCGGTCACGCTTCTTGCGTGGCGGCCGCTTTTCCGCGTGAACAATGCTCTGCGCGCGACGGCTTTTTCTTCGCGTGCGGGTGCAGGGCAAGGCCAAAGAACCGGCGTTCCAGACTTGGGCCATGCGTTGGCATGAATCTTTGTCCCGTGGTAGAAAATCCCGGGAGGGAGGTGCTCCTCGAGGGTCTCCTTTCCCGCGAATTTCAAGGCATTTTGACGCGCATCGGGACCTGGCTGTCCCGCCGGGACGTTCTTTCAGGCTCTTCCGGTTCCTGGTGCGTCGGACGGGATTTCGGCCATGAAGATAGGCGAGCTTGCAAAAAAGTCGGGCTGTCAGGTGGTGACCATCCGCTACTACGAGAAGGAGGGACTTCTTTCGCCTCCGGAGCGCAGCGAGGGGAACTACCGCATCTACGGCCAGGAGGACCTCGACACCCTGCGCTTCATCCGCCACTGCCGTCTGCACGGCATCAACCTCGCGGAAATCAAGGAGCTTTTGACCTTCAAGGCCCGCCCCACGCAAAACTGCGACTGGATAACCCTGCTCGTGGAAAAGCACCTCAAAAGCGTGGACGAGCAGATAGCTTCCCTGCAGCATTTGCGCGAGCACCTGCTCGAGCTCTCCCACCGCTGCCAGGGCGGCAAGGGTGCCCGATGCGGCATCTTGCGCTCGCTCGAGGAAGACAAGGAGTGTCCCTACTGCCACGACTTCCAGTGTCGGCTCAGGCAGGGCAAGGTCCAGGACTGAAAGGACTGGCCAAGCGCGCAAGGGGCCTTGCCGGGCTGTCCAAGGCATGGGCCGCCTGTTTCGCCAGGGGTGCTGCCAAAAGAGAGAAAGCCCGCCTCCCGGATTTGGGGAGACGGGCCTTGCGTCTTGTTTCTGGGGCCCCGAACAGGGCCCCGCAAGTCTTGTTGTCCGGCTTTCGCCCTGCCTGAGGACGGGAGCTGCCGCTATTTCCACGAGTTTGACAGTTTGCGGCTAAAAAATCCAACTTAAAAGTTTTACAAGTTTCCCAATTTTTTTAACTATAGCAGAATCATGCCCTGATTTCGTCGA
>CAZWOT010000035.1:0-16045 GCA_964635595.1 uncultured Desulfovibrio sp. | reverse complement strand
GCGGGGTCTCGATGAGGGAGAGATCGCGGATGCCGGACATGGAGAGCTGGAGCGTTCTCGGAATGGGCGTTGCCGTGAGGGTCAGCACGTCCACGTTCTTCTTCATCTGCTTCAGGCGCTCTTTATGGCGCACGCCGAAGCGCTGCTCCTCGTCCAGGATGAGCAGGCCAAGTTTTGGCAGGAGCACGTCCTTCGAGAGCAGCCTGTGGGTGCCGACGATGATGTCGAGCTCGCCGTTGGCGGCCTTCTCGAGGGTCCTTGTCTGCTCCTTGCGGGAAACGAAGCGCGAGAGCAGCCCTATGCTCACCGGAAAGCCCTTGAGGCGGGACTTGAAGGTCTGGTAGTGCTGTTCGGCCAGGACCGTGGTCGGGCACAAGAGCGCCACCTGGCGGGAGTTGCTGGCGGCGAGAAAGGCCGCGCGCATGGCGACCTCGGTCTTGCCGAAGCCCACGTCGCCGCAGATGAGGCGGTCCATGGGCACGTCCTTGCCCATGTCCATGAGCACGTCGCGGATGGCCCGCTCCTGATCCGGGGTCTCCTCGTAGCCGAAGGAGGCGCGAAATTCCTCATAGAGCTCGTCCGGAGGCTCGTAGTGGAAGCCCTTGGCGACCTTGCGCAGGGCGTACATCTCGATGAGGTCGGCGGCAATCTTCTCGACGGCCTTTCTCGTGCGCTCGCGGGTGTTGCCCCAGGACACGGAGCCAAGGCGGCTCAAGGAGGGCGTGAACCCGTCCTGGGCGCGGTAGCGCTGGATGATTTCCAGGCGATCCACGGGCACGTAGAGCTTGTCCGCCCCCTGGTATTCGAGCAGCAGAAAGTCCTGGGAGACGCCCTCGCGGCGGATGTTCTTCAGGCCCCGAAAACGGCCGATGCCGTAGTCGCGGTGCACGAGAAGCTCGCCGTCCTTGAGATCGTCGAAGGAGTCGAGCCCCTGGAAGGCGCGCGAGATGGCGCGCTGGCTCTTCTCGGCCCTCGGGAAGAAGACGTTCTGGCCGAGGACGACCGTGCTGGCCCAGGGAAGCTCCGCACCGCCCTGCACGGGGGAGACGAGGGCAAAAAGGCCCTTCTGGTCCGCGGCATAGCGCTCGTTGACGTAGAAGTTTTCCTGGACCGCCAGCTTGACGAAGCGCTGGCGCTGGCGGTTGGAGGAAAAGCCGAGGAGGATCTGGTCCTTTTCCTTGAGCCAGGCGCGCAGCAGATCGCTCACGTACTGCCAGGGCCTGTCCATGGCCTCCGGGGCCTGGAAAAGCTCGTGGAAGTCGCGGATGCTCCGCTCCGGCAGCTGCTCTCCTGCTGCCTCGACGCCGACGACCAAAGACTCGGAGAAGAGAACCTGCCTTTTTTCATCGTCGAGGGGCGAGGTTCCCTTCGCTCGCAGGGCCAGGGTCGGGGACTGGAGGACGATGGCCTTTGGCCCCTCCAGGCGCGAGGCCAGATCCTCGAAGGTCTCCTCGAAGGCCCTTTGCGTGCCCTCCTCGCCCTCGCAAAAAAAGACGGCGTCCCTTGGCAGCCAGTCCTCGAGAAGGGACGTTTCCTCGTACACCGAGCCCGGGAGAAGGGTGCGGCCGCCCTGCTCGAGGGCCTTGTGGCAGTCGTAGACAATGTCGCTTTGCGTCCCCTCGCGAAGCAGCGTCTCGAGCCTTTTTTCCCGCGCCTCGACGGACTTTCCGTCGTTGAGCCAGGGCGAGGCCGGAATGATCGTGACCTCGGGCAGGTTCTTCAGGGATCTCTGGGTCTCGGCGTCGAAGAGGCGGATCTCTTCAAGCGTGTCCCCGAAGAACTCGAGGCGCAGAGGCTGGGCAAAGCCCGAGGCGAAGACGTCCACGATGTCGCCCCTGCGGGCCATCTCGCCCGGTCTCGAGACCATGGGCACGCGGGCGTAGCCAAGCTCGGCCAGACGCTCCACGAGCCCTTCCTGGTTCACTTCCTCGCGGGCCTGGACATCGAGCGTTGCCCCTTCGAAGAACTCGGGAGCCGGAAAGCGCAGAACGAGGCTCTCCACGCTTGCGACCACCAGGTGGGGCCTGTTTGCGAGAAGCCCGTAGAGGGCCGAGAGGCGCCCGGGCCAGTCCATGCCCTCGGCGCGCACCATGAGGCCCTGGGGAAGGGAAAGAAGGGTTCTCTTGAAGGACGGGACGGCCTGGTCGAAGTCGTTGTCCGAGGCGTCGGGAAGAAAGAGGCGGGCGAAGGACTCGAGTCGTGTCCAGGAGGCGCGGTCGCGGGCGACGAGCACGGCCGTCCTGCCGTCGTGCACGCACCGGGCGGCAAGACATGCCAGCGAGGCGGGCCCCGAGTGCACAATGCGGGCCCTGTTCTTCTCCCAGACCAGTTTGACGTCCTTTCCCATCATCTCCCCTTGTCTTTTTCGGGCGCTGCCCAGGTTTTCACGTTTCCCCCGGTCTTGTCCCGGGAAGCGCTGCGCATGGCCCGCGCCTGCCCAAAAAACACGCGAAAGGCCGGTTGCCCGGCCAAAGTGCGTGTCCGGGGCATCAGGCCCCTGTCTCGAAAAAAACCGAATCGTCCGCCCCTCGCGGGCCGTCCCTGGAAAAGGGCGGGGCGCCAGGAGCGGTTTTGTCGGATGCGTGCGTCTTTTTTACGAACAGCACCCGCCGCCGCAGCAGGAACAGCCGCTCCCGCCCTCAAAGGCGGGCAGGGTGCGGGCGGCCTTTATGAAAAGGCCCTCGGCGTCGGCATTGATGGCAACGCCGCCCGTCTGCTCCATGAGCTTTTCGTCCATGCAGAAGGTGATGTCGCCGACCTTCTCGCAGACGTCGGACGGGTCCGCCTGGTCCACGGAGAGCCCGAGCTGGGGGCCGTTGCAGCCGCCGGGAGCCACGTAGACGCGAAGGGTGCGCCCCTCGTCGGGGTTTGATTCGAAAAAGGAGGCTATGAGCTTTTGCGCGTCCTCGCTGACTGTGAACATGAATATCACCACCTGGGGCCCGAACGCGAGCCTGGACCGGCATGAAAGGCCGGCGTCGGGCTCGAAACCCCGGTCATAAAAGTTTGGCCCGTGGATTATCGTGCAACGCCCTGGCGTCACGGCGCCTTGGGCGATTCGCGCGAAAATCGGGAACGGGCATGGAGCACCCCGTGCCCGGGGTCCGGGCACGGGAGTGGACGTTCGTTTTTGGACAATATGATGTCTGGCCTAGCAGCCGCAGCCGCCGCCGCACGAGGAGCAGCCGCCGGAAGAGGGCAGCGGGTTCTCGGGCGTGAGCATGAAGCCCATGTAGCTGATGTCGAGGCTCATCTCGCCGGTCTGCTCGGCCAGTTCCTTGGCCATGCAGAAGGTGGTGTCGCCGAGGGTCTCGGTCACGTCCTGGTCGTTGGCCTCGTCGAGGGCCATGGTCAGCCTGGGTCCGCAGCAGCCGCCGGGGGCGAGATAGATGCGGATGGACTTCTTCATGTCGGGATGGCTGGAGAAGAAGGAATCCAGTTCCTGCTTGGCGTTGTCGGTCATGTTGATCATCGTGGAGAACTCCTTGGGATTCCCCCGGGCCATGCAACGTGGCTGCCAGGGCGCCTTTGGGGGAACCGGTCCCGACAAGGCCCCGGGACTGGGACTGAAGGGACGAATCCTTTTCTTCCCCATCTTGCGGGGAAGGCATGGTCTGAAAGCGGGCTTCCAGAAAGCGGGAAGAGCTTCCCGCCCCTGGATTTAATGGCAGCTGCACCCGCCGCCGCAGGAAGAGCAGCCGCCGCCGGTGTTCGGCAGGGGCACGAGCGGCGTGCAGGAGAAGCCCATGGCGCCGGCGTCGATTTCCACCTGGCGGACAAGGTTCTTGAGCTCCTTGTCCATGCAG
This sequence comes from uncultured Desulfovibrio sp., assembly GCA_964635595.1. Classification (GTDB taxonomy): domain Bacteria; phylum Desulfobacterota; class Desulfovibrionia; order Desulfovibrionales; family Desulfovibrionaceae; genus Desulfovibrio. The sequence continues at coordinate 12,239 of CAZWOT010000035.1, read as the reverse complement.
AAGGTGAAGCCGCCCTTCTCCTCCACCTCGTCGGCGTCCTCGCGGGCGTTGTCGAGGGCCATGGCGAGAGAGGGACCGTGGCAGCCGGAAACGGCGTACACGCGGATGGGCTTCTTTTCGTTCTGCTTGAAGAAGTCCTCGAGCATGCCCTGGGCTTTTTCGGAAAGTATGATCATCTGGGGTGTTCCCCCTTGCGTTTGCAGGTTTGAGGGTTGTCCGCCCCTGGCCACCTTGGGCCTTTGGACGGTTTGGACACGCGAGCGAAGCTTGTCCTTGCAAAAGACGTCCCTGCCTTGCGGCAGATGGACACGGAAATCCCCGAAAGATGCGGCCTTCGGGCAAGGCCAGGGACCCATGGGGATGCCAGTGCCTCGATAAATAGGGGCTGACAGGGGGGTTGTCAAACGGACAGGGGCCGCTTTTTTTCGTGTCCTGCCCGTTTGAGGCGGCATTGTGCAAGGCCCGGGGGACTTCGGGAACATCTGCAGGGGACGTGATCTTCGTCAAGAAATGACGGGTTCTCCTGCGGCCCGACAGGAGGCATGCCGTCCGGCCTTCCCCAAAAAACGGCCGTTTCAATCGGTTGCGTGCTTTCGGAAAGTGCGGATAGTATGGTGCCCTCGCAAATCAACGCGTCGTGCAAACGGCCCGGCTTCCGCAATATCGAAAACAGGGCCTGAAAAAGCTGCAAGGCCTCACGACGGCCAAAACCTGAGAGAACGCCCATGAGACACCCCATGGAAACCCTTGAGAAGTCGATAAGCGCGGCCAGGGCCGTCGACATTCTCGCCGTCGCGGCCTGCGGACTGCTTTTCCTCTTTCTGCTCGACCTCATGGCCAAATTCGTGGGGATCGATGCCTTCAGGCATGACGAGATCCGCTACATCCTTTCCTACCGGGAGAAGCTGACCGGGGAGGGGCGCTGGCTCAATTTCGCGTTCTTCTGGCAGATGCGCCTTCTGGACGTGAAGCTTGTTGCCTGCGCGGGCGTCCTGTGCTTTGCCGTCTTTTCCTGGTGCGTCTTCAGGAACTTCCTCGACCGCACGACAGCGGTGCTTGCGGCCCTTGTCTGCCTGTTCATTCCGCCCGTCCACCTTCTGAACGAATGGGCGCTCACCTCCTTCATCTCCTTTTTCCTGCTCGCCCTGGCGGGCCTCCTGCACGACAAGATGCGCATGCCCGTCTTCTTTCTCGTCTTCGGCGTGCTCTTCAACGGTGTCCTGAGCCACTTCCATTTCCTTTTGCCCCTGCTCTTCCTGGGCGCGCTGCAGGCCGACAAAAAGGCATCACCCCCCCCCCCCGATTGTGAAAATAATCACATGGTGGATTGCGGGCTTTGTGATTGGCTTTGCCTGCGCTGAACTCGTGACCCTTCTTTTCTCGGGAAGATTCATTCAACTCGAAGACTGGCGGCAGCCCCACTACATCCACAATTTTTCCGACCTTGTGGAAAACCTGGGGCGATCCGCCTCGCAACTGTGGCGGGAACTGCGCCTCCTTTCGCCGGCCACGCTCTGTCTTTGCGCGGCAGGCGTCCTGTACGCGGGCTGGAAATGGTTCAGGGGGGATCGCCTGGCGCCCTGGAGCCTCATCCTCCTTCTTCTGGTTGCCGCAAGCGCCCATGCCCAGGCTCTTCCGGTCGGAATCATCGTCAGCACGCGCTCGGCTGCCTGCCTCTTTCTGGCCGTCATTGCCCTTGTCTTCTTCTCGTTTCGCGACCGCAAGCCCCTTGTTCTTGCCTGCGCCATTTTTCTCACCCTGCCCCTCTACGAACAAAACGTGAAGAACATAGAGTTTGTGGCCTCCATCATGCGGGTCTGGACGGCGGACCTCGAGAAAATTCCCGTCGGGCCGCAAAACGTCGAGGGCATCGTCCTGCTCTCTTCCCCCGAGGAAGCAGAGGAGCATGAACAGACGCTTGGACGACGGCTGCAGCTGAACCGCGTTTCCACGGAGCCGCTGACGAATCTGTTCAAGTGGGTGCCAGCCCCCTACGAACTTGGTTTTCGCCGCATCGCGCATGGCCTGTGGGACAGGGACTATCTGACGAAGCTTTCCCTGAATCCGGACAAGGTGGAGCGTTTCGAGCGGTGCGGCGTGTACGAATACGCGGTGCAAAACGGCTGGCTGCTTGTCCGCTTTGTCCGGTAGTCCTCTCCTTTCTCTCCCGTGGTGCAGGGTTGGGCCGCTTGAGGAGCCTTTTCCCAACGTTGCCAGCACGGGCCAGGGCAAGATACCATGCGGGACATGGGGCTCTTGAAGCCTGCAGCAAGGCGACGCATTCCAAAGGCCCCGACAGCCGCTGTCCGCTTTGTCCGGTGAGGAGGACGTGACCCCCATGCGCCATCTTTTTCCCGCTCTCGCCGCCCTGCTCCTTTTCGCGGGCGCGGCCATGGCCCAGGAGCCCTTCGCCTTCATCACCGTCCCCAACTCGGAGAAGGACATCCCCGTGAGCACGACGCTTTCCTACGTGCCGGCAAAAAAGGCCTGGTTCTACGAGACGCCGGAGGGCGAGGCGTCGGTGGACGTCCATGCCTGCGTGGTCGCCTTCAAGCTCCCCGACGAGGTGAGCACGGGCCCGGACGGCGCCCTCATCTACCCGAGATCCGAAGACTACATCCAGCTCGATCACACGAAGGAAAAGCTCGTCTGGAAGCGGATGGACTTCATGGACTGACCGGCTCCGGGGCCTCGCGGGCCCGGACGTCCACCTTTCGACAACCCCACTGGAGGACAAGCATATGGCCCACAAATGTCTGCTCGACGCGGCCGAAATCGGCCGCATTCTCGACCGTCTGGCCTCCGAGGTCGTGGACAGGCACGGAGGATCCAGGGATTTGCTTCTCGTGGGCATCGAGCGCCGCGGCGCGGATCTCGCCAGACGCCTCAAATCCCTCATCGAGGCCAGGATCGGCGGGGAAGTTGCTCTCGGCACCCTCGACATCAACCTCTACCGCGACGACTGGACCAGCATGGAGAACTCCCCCCACGTGGGCACCTCGCACATGAAGGCGAGCGTGGCAGGCGCCCAGATCATCCTCGTGGACGACGTGCTCTACACGGGGCGCACCATCCGCTCGGCCCTCGAGGCCATCCTCGACTACGGGCGCCCGGCCAGAGTGGAGCTGCTCGTCCTCGTGGACCGCGGCCACCGCGAGCTTCCCATCGAGGCCAACTACGTGGGCCGCGAGTTTGCCACCAGCAGCCGCGAGCACGTGAACGTCCTTCTGAAGGAACGCGACGGCGTTGACGAGGTGCACCTGCTCTACGCATAGTCTACGCATGGAACCCTGCGCGCAGAACTTCCTTCGCATTTTGCTTTTCAAGGCCGCGAGGCCCTTTCCATGGGGCCGCGTCATGTGCGCGGCCCTTTCGTCTTTTGGGACGCCCAGGCGCTATATCCGATCGATCTCCGCGGGCCGCTCCCTGTCGGCCAGCTTGCGGATGCGGAAGAACCTGAAGCAGAAGAGAACCACCAGAAGGACCGCTATGGCCATGTTGGCAAGGCGCACGCGGGCCGCGTTCACCGAGCCGTCGAAGGACATGATGGCCACCTGCCCCCATTCGGTGTGGTAGAGCGCCCAGCCAAGGCCGAAATTGCAGACAAGCACGATAGTGGCGGCCAGCGCCCAGTAGAAGGGGATGCGCTCGCCCAGAAACCACGAGTGGCGGTAGAAGCGGAAATGCGCGGCCCAAAGGGGGATGAGCACCACCGCCGCCATGCAGGCCGCGGGCCAGCTGAAGCCCTTCAAAAGCGCGCCGACGACGCCGGTGCACAAAAAGCCCACCGCGAAGCGCCAGGCGAATTTCTGTCGCTGCCCGACGCCGTAGGCCACGAAGAGCAGAAAGCACCCGGAGACCGCGCACATCAGGTGGCCTGCCGGAATGAGCCCCTCGGGCAGAAAGGCCGCCACCCAGCGGATGTCCGACATTTTGCTCGGCAGGGTGGAGGAGACGAGCAGGATGAGGCCTGCGAGAAAGGTCAGATAGGAGGCGATGATGGGCGAGAGCACGGAGAGCCAGCGCCCGGCGTCGTGCAGAAGGTTCTTTCGCTGCTGGAACTCGTAGATGGCGAGCAGCACGGCCGCCACGAGCAGGGGCAGGATGTAGTAGATGATGCGGAAGATGAGGACGGCCGCGAACACCATCTGCTCGTGCGGCGTGTCCGTCATGTGGATGATGATGAGCTCGAAGATGCCCACGCCGCCGGGGATGTGGGTGAGCACCACGGCCACCATGGCCATGAGGTAGCCAGGCAGGAACTCGAGAAAGCCCACCTTCACGGCCGAGGGCAGAAGCACCCACATGCAGGCCGCGGCACAGACGAGATCCACCCAGGAGACGAGCATCTGGGCCACGGCGATCTTCGGATTGGGGAAGACGAAGACCTTGCCGAAGACGGTGATGGGCTCGCGTATCTTGAAGCACAGGCCCATGTAGACCATGGTGATGCCGAGGAGCACGTAGCCCAGAAGGCGCACGTCGTGGAAGGGCAGGCTCTCCAGAAGCTCCTCCGGCAGGTGCGGGGGCGCGATGATGAAGACCAGGCCCGAGAGGCCCAAAGCGCCGATCCAGAAGGCCACGCCCAGGATGAGGATGAGGTGCAGAACGTCGTGCACCGAGAATCCCCAGACCGAGTAGAAGCGGAAACGCACGCTCGTTCCGCCGAGCAGGGCCCCGAAGTTGAAGCTCACGGCCTGGCCCACGATGGAGACGAGGCTCACCCGCGAGAGGGGAAGCCTTTTGTGGATGGCGAGCAGCGCCAGCCAGTCGTACCCTATCAGTATCATGTAGTTGAGCACGGCCAGCCCCAGCGAAAGGACGACGCGCATGGGGTGGATCTGCTCGATGCTGGCCCGGATCTCGGCGATGCTGTAGCTCGAGAGCTTGTTGTACAAAAGGTAGACGGCCAGGGAAAAGATGGCGGCTACCACGATCGGTCCGAGATAACGCAGGTATTTCTTCATGATGAAAGGGTCGGGTCCTGGCCTTGAAAGCAAGGCTTTTACGGGACGTCCGGCGCATCCGCTGCCGCTTGTCCCGAAGCTTTTTCCTATATCAAATGAGAGTCCCTTTGCAAGCGAGGACAAAATCCGGCCGCCTCTCCCGCAAGCCGCCATGCGGTCGGGTTCCTGACCAGCATATCCTGCCGCGGCCAGGGTGCTTCGCAAGCTTTCGGGCAGCCCCCGGCGCAGGACAGGGCCTGGGCAGGAAGCGAAAGAACGGCCTGTTCATGCACTTTCCGGCCCGGGTACCCTGTCCCGTGTCGTCCCGTCGGGTCTTTTCTGCGCATTTCGCGGCTTTTGCGGGCTTGACCTCCATGGGCGGGATGACTAAATAGACGGGAACACATTCGACTGCTCCGCTGCCTTGCAAGACGCGGCGGATCTTTTTTTTGCCCCTGCCCCGTGTGCCCGCCTCGCTGCGCCGGCCCCGATCCGGGCCCCGAAGAGGATGGGACGGGACAGGGCCAATGTTTTTTGTCGTCAAATCCGTCTTTGCACCATCTGTTGCCCCCTGCCTGCCCCGGGGCCGGACACCTTGCCCGTCGGGGCCCTCGTCCCATCGTGGAGGATACGATTCCATGGCCATTCCCATTTCGGCTCAAGGATACACAAGACTGGAAAAGGAACTCGCCCAGCTCAAGGAAGACCGCCCGGCCATCATCCAGGCCATCAAGGAGGCCCGCGAACAGGGCGATCTGCGCGAGAACGCGGGCTACGACGCGGCCAGGGAGCGTCAGGGCATGAACGAGGCCAGGATCAACTACCTCGAGAACCGCCTCGCCCAGTCCACCATCGTGGATCTGGACAAACTCCAGGGCTCCAAGGTCGTCTTCGGCTGTACCGTCACCGTGGTGGACGTGGACACGGACGAGGAAAAGGTCTTCACCATCCTCGGCCCCGACGAGTCCGATCTCGCCAAGGGCACCATTTCCTACCAGTCGCCCGTGGGCAAGGCCCTGCTCGGCCACGAGGAAGGCGACGAGGTGAACGTGGAAATTCCCCGCGGCAACGTCATCTACGAGATCACCAAGATCGAGTTCCTGGGCTCCAAAATCGTCGCCGACAGCTGATTGGCCCAGGCATTCCCGGCTGCTTTTGCATGAACATTCTCTTTACGCTCCTCTATGTCGATGGGCACCACGGCTCCGTCCTTCACGTGAAGGAGCTGGGCGAATACTTTGCCGGCCGTGTGGACAAGAAGAGCGGCGAGCGGCACGTGGTCACGGCCGTGACCATGTTTGCCACGGAGGAGAGCCGCGAGGAGTTCGTCCGCTCCGGCATACGGGTCCTCGAGGTTGACGCCTTCGAGCCCGAGGGTGTCTACGACTGCGTTTTTGCCCATCACTTCCCGGTTCTTGACGCGCTTTTGTTCAAGGGACTCGACTGCCGGAAGATCGTTCTTTCCTCTCTCTCGGAGTTGCTGGAAGTCGAAACCTTCCCCATCTGGCACGATCAGGCAACGACCCTGACCGTCATGTCCGAGTGCACGGCCCGAAAGCACCACGCCAACTACGGCATCCCCCTCGAGCGCATGGAGGTCTTCGAGAATTCCATCCCGGACAAGTTCGCGAACTTCGAGCGCACCCGCGGGCTGCCCCCGGCGCGGCCGAATCGTGTTGCCGTAGTCTCGAACCACCATCCTCCCGAAGTGGCGGCCCTGAAATCCGTCCTCCCCCCCGAAATCGAGATCGACTTCGTGGGCGCGAACGGCAACATCTACCGCGAGGTCACGCCCGACTTTCTCGCCGAATACGACCTTGTGATCACCATCGGCAAGACGGTGCAGTACGCGATGGCTCTCGGCATCCCCGTCTACGAGTACGATCATTTCGGGGGCAACGGCTACATCACGCCGGACAACATGGCTGAGGAAGCCGTTTCGAATTTCTCCGGCCGCCCCGGCATGAGGAGATGCACGACCGAGACGCTCGCGGACGAACTGCTTTCGGGATACCCCATGGCCGTGGCAAGGGCAGAGGAGCTGAGAGCTCTTGCCATCGACCGTTTCCTGCTCTCGAAAAAGATGGATGCCCTGCTCGCTCTTGTCGAACAGAGGCCGGATGTCGACATGGCAGGGTTTCGCGCCCGATTCTGGCTTGAGCTCGCCCATGGCAAGGCGTTCTGCGACTACGTGGCAAGCCTGCGACGCGATTGCGAGCACCTCCTTCGCAAATGCCTCCATGATCGGGAGGAAGGCTATCGCCTCGGCCTCGAACAGGCGCGCAGCGAGTGCGTTGCCGCTCGGGAGGAAAGCTATCGGCAGGGATTCGAGCAGGCACGCCAGGAGTGCGTTGCCGCTCGGGAGGAAAGCTATCGGCAGGGATTCGAGCAGGCACGCCAGGAGTGCTTTCCCGATTCGGTGGCCGGCTGCACCAGCAGCCGCAGGCTGCTCAAGTCGGCCATTCGGGTGTTCCTTGCAAATCGCCTTCCTGCCCTGCTCCCTGTGGCAAGAAAAATATTTTCTGTTTGCAAGATGCTGGCGAGGAGCAGGCAATGACCTGGCCCTGCCATTCCTGCCGCGCAAGCCAGTCGAGCATTCCGCCCGAGAGCCACGACACAGGCCGAACCTCGTTTCCAATACTGGCTGCCCCAGGGCTTCGCGGTCTTCTCCGCACAACGGGAACACGCAATTTTTCGCCACTTGCCTTGCCCCCGGCAAAGTCCTATCACCTTCGAGGCACGAAATTCGCGCCTGAAGGCCCCCGGAGCACTGCTCGCAAGCGGTCCCGAAGCTCCGCCCGGGAGCGGGCTCGACGCACACTTTGGAGACACAGGCAAGACACATGCACCACCCGTCGCTTCTTCTGCCCCGCGTCATGTATCTTCTGGCGGGCCTTGCCTGGGTGGGGCTTCTCTGGCCAAGCCCCGCGCCGGTCTTCCTGGCCGGCTGCATGTCCTGCCTCTCCATGCCGCTCTACCGGAGCCTGAGAAAGCGCGCACGGCGCATGCGCAGAAAGAGCGAGCAGGACCTGAAGCTCTATTTCCTGAGCCACACTTCCCGTACGGCCCGCTTTTTCAGGACCAAGCTTCAGCGCGTGAAGCTGGCCCTCATCCATACCTTTCCCATAGCGGGCTCCTACCTCATCATCTTCGCGTCCATCGCCGTGCCCGTGACCATCTTCGTGCTGCTGGTCATCCCCCAGATCGGCGCGGGCTACGCAAGGCTGCGGGAGCTCTGGGAGCACAACTTCCAGCTTCCGCCCGAATGGGCCGCCTGGCTCGACAGCTTCATCGACCGCTTCGAGACCACGCCCTTCCTCTCCGGGCTTCGCGAGGAGGTGCAGACCTACCTCGACACCCTCGGGGAGTATCTCACGAACTTCTCGACGGACACCCTCGTCACCCTCGTCAACAACGGCTTCAACGTCCTCGGCGGCACCATGAACGTGCTCTGGGACTTTCTGCTCTTCTTCGTCCTCTCCATCATCTTCACCATCTACGCGGCCCGCATCCACCTCATCTCGTCGCGCATCTTCCACATCCACCCGCAGATTCTCCACCGCTTCGTCCTGGCCATCCGCCAGGCCCTGCGCGCCATCCTCCTGGGCGTGGTCTTCGTGGCCCTCATCCAGGGCTTTCTGTGCGCCCTGGGCTTTGCCATCTTCGGCTACAGCCAGTTCGCCTTCTTCGGCCTTCTGGCCGCTCTCGTGGCCCCCATTCCCTTCGTGGGCACGGCGCTTGTCTGGATCCCCTTGAGCCTCCAGCTCTGGTTCAGCGGCTCCACCATGCAGGCCATGGGCCTCTTCCTCTGGGGCATCTTCATCGTCTCCACCGCGGACAGCCTCCTGCGCCCCATCTTCCTCAGAACCGGCATCAAGGCTTCCTACCTGGTCCTCATCCTGGCCATCCTGTGCGGCATCTCCGCCTTCGGAGCCATCGGCATCATTTTGGGCCCCGTGCTTCTGGCCTTTGCCATCCAGGCCATGGAGGAAGGAAACCTCGCCTACCCCGACTTTCTGCAATCCTTGAGCGTCAGGACTCCGGACGTCCGCCACAACCGACTCCAGTAAACGGGGGCTGCCACAAATATTGGCGTCACGCCCGGAAAATCCCTGCTATTCGTACGGGAGCCCATCACCCGGGGTCCACCACATGCCTTTTTCCCGCCAAACCTCAAACCCGGGCCGCAGGGCCCTCGCGGCCGCAACAGGCCTTCTTGCCGCGGTTCTCTTCTGGCTTTGTGCCGTCCAGGCAGCGCTTGCGGGCGTGCCCGTCCAGGCCGCCCTCATGCTGAACATGAGCACGGGGCGCCTTCTCTACCAGAAAAACGTCGACATGCTCATCCCGCCGGCCTCGCTCACCAAGCTCATGACCTCCCTGCTCGTGCACGAGGCCCTGGCGGAAGGAAGGCTCTCGCTCGGCACGAAGGTGCGCGTCTCCTCCGAGGCGGCCAACGTCGGGGGCTCCAGCATGCGGCTGCGCGCGGGCGAGCACGTGACCGTGGACCAGCTCTTGCATGGCACCATGATTTCCTCCGGCAACGACGCCGCCACGGCCCTGGCCCTCAAGGTGAGCGGCATGCAGAAGAACTTCGTGGACGCCATGAACGCCAAGGCCAGACGCCTTGGCATGAAGAACACCCGCTTCAAGAATCCGACGGGTCTTCCGGCGGCAGGCCAGGTGACCACGGCCCGCGACCTCATGCGCCTTGCCTCGGCCTATCTTCGCAAATACCCCCGCTCCTCCCGCTACCATTCGCAAAAATCCTACACCTGGCACGGCCAGGTGCGCGGGACCACCAATCCCTTCCTTGGCCGAAAGGGCGTCAACGGCCTGAAAACCGGCTTCACGCTGGCCTCGGGCTACAACATCATCCTGACCGCCGAGCGCGGCAACACCCGCCTGCTGGTCATCCTCCTTGGCGCAAGCTCCAAGGGCAACCGCCTCGAGGCGGGCAACACCCTGCTGGACGCGGGCTTCAAGCACCCCAACAACGCCAGGCTTGTGCGCACCACGGTGGACGGTGAGGAAACAAGAAGCCTTGCCACAACCACCCCGCAAAAGGCCCAGAGCTCGAGGGAAGTGAAAAAGGCTCCGGAGAGCCAGCCAAGAAAGCAGGGCAGGACCCGGAGCAAGCAGACGGGGCAGGACAGGGCGGCAGGTCCCAACACCTACGTCTACCGCATGGCCTCGGTGCGCACCGAGGCGGACGCAAGAGCCGAGCAGAAGCGCTACGAGAAGAAGGGCTTCAGGGTGCGCATCGCCAAATCCGGAAAGTCCTGGATCCTGACGCACAGCTTCCAGGGCACGGACAGGGACGAGAAGGCCTTTCTCCAGCGCGTGAAAAAGGCCGGCCTGGGCCAGCCCATGCGCGTGTCCAAACGATAGCCCCGGGCCTCCGCCTTCAAGCAGGCAAGGGGACACCGGACGCACGCGAACCCGAACGCGTCACGTCCCGCCATAGCTCGTGCCGATGCCCGCGCCCGAAGTCGATTGCCTGATCCGCAATTTTTCCGGTTCTTGACCTGAAGCCTCGGCAGGGGCTAGGATTACCACGCTCTACCAGCCCCTCGCGCAAGGCCTCCGTCTCGGGAAAAGTCCCTCGTGCCGGGCATCTCTGCGAGCCTTCAAGGCAGAGCCTCCATCAAGTCAAATTCCCGGGTCACGGGAGCGAAGGAAAGCCTCCACGCCCCGCAAGAGCCCGCCAAGGAGCATACAGCTATGGGAATCGGAATGCAGGAAATGCTCGTCATTCTTTTGGTCGTCCTGGTCCTCTTCGGGGCCAAGAAGCTGCCCGAGATCGGCGGCGGCCTCGGCCGCGCCATCCGCAACTTCAAGAAGGCGACCTCCGAGCCCGACGAGATCGACATCACCCCCAGGGCGGAGCGCAAGAGCGAGGACGCCGGGAACGGCAAGAACCAGGGATAGTCCCGGGCCCAATGGCCCATACGGCCCGCATCGCGAAGGAGACAACATGGCGGAACAACTCAACCAGTACAAGACCGAGCAGCTGTCCGTTTTCCTGGAAAACAGGGCCGGGCGCCTCTCCGAGGTCACGCAGGCCCTGGCCGAGGCGGGCATCAGCATCCGCGCCCTCTCGCTCGCCGACACCTCGGACTTCGGCATCCTGCGCATGATTCTCTGCGACACGAAAAAGGGTCAGGAGCTTCTGAAGGAGCGCGGCTTCACGCTGGGCATCACCTACGTCGTCGCCGTCAACGTGGACGACCGTCCGGGCGGCCTCAACGAGATTCTCCAGCTGCTCACCTCCCGCAACATCAACGTGGAGTACATGTACGCCTTCGTGACCAAGGCGGCCCAGTCGGCCACCATGATCTTCCGCTTCGACAAGGTGGACGAGGCCATCATGGCCCTGAAGGAAAACAACATCGAGATTCTGGACGCGAAGACGATCTGCCTCGCCTGACAACCGCCCCCTCGCGGCCCTTTCGGGCAGATGCGGACACCGGGATTTCCACAAAGGCTCTTTTGCTTGCCCAAAAGAGCCTTTTTTCGCGCCCTTGAGCGCCTTCCAGGGGGCCTTGGCATGGTGCGGAAAAAGCCAATTGTCCGGCTCTTCTCAAGGCCTTGCGCGCTCCCTGTCCACCTGGCACAAATTTTTTCTCCCCTTGCCCCTTCTCAAACGGGCGCCCTGACTTATCTTGTATGCCGATGCAGGAAGCCCAAGGAAAAACCAAAGAAAACACGAGGCATCTTCTCTTGAAATCGAGCCTGGCGCAGGCCGCGTGAAACGCCTGGCCTGTCCGGCAGACAGGACAAATCACAAACGGCAATCCTTGCATGTCAAACCTTGCATGTCAAACCTTGCATGACAAAGCCTATGGAGGAATATCCACTATGAAACTGCAACCGCTGAACGACCGTCTCCTGGTCAAACGCCTTGAATCCGAAGAAAAGACCGCCGGCGGTCTGTACATCCCCGACACGGCCAAGGAAAAGCCCAGCAAGGGCGAGGTCATCGCTGTCGGTCCCGGCAAGGTCGACGACAACGGCAATCGCGTTGCTCTTACGGTGAAGAAAGGGGATATGGTCCTCTTCAACAAGTACGCCGGCACGGAAGTGAAGCTCGACGGTGTTGATCACCTTGTCCTCCGTGAAGACGATGTTCTTGCCATAATCGACTAGCTGTCCGCTTCGCGTCCAAAGACAGACAAGGGGACGCGAGACGACAAATCAAGGTCGACAAAGAACCAAACAAAAGAAGAAATACAATCTTTCCCACTGGAGGACAGAATATCATGGCTGCCAAAGAAATCATCTATGACGTGAAAG
>CAZWOT010000034.1:0-16124 GCA_964635595.1 uncultured Desulfovibrio sp. | reverse complement strand
TCAGATGCCGATTCTTTCGAACTCGACTTTCTCGATTCTCTCGACGACGATGCATGGGAGGACGATTTTCCCGATTGGGACGACGGCCATGACGACCACGACTACAACAGCCACGATGTTTTCGAAAACCGGGAAAAATTTTTCGAGCGCTCGGAGGCCATCAGCAGAAGCGTGCGTCAGCTGCATGAGGTGCTTGTGCAGATAAATAAGCTGACGGAGGACCGGGCTGAGAAAAAGACCAAACGCGGTCGGACCAGGAAGACGCGAGGCAAGCGCTGACCATGGACGCCACCAGGAGGACCGGGCAAACCGGCCGTTCCCGCACGGCCCGCCTGCCCGCGCACCCGGCATCCACACAACATTCATCTACGCAACATTTACCCACGCAGCATCCGTCTGCACATCCACAAATCCGTCCCGAACATCGGGACGAATGCCCAAGTTCCCGCGAGGTCTTTCATGACACCAAGCTTTATCTCCTTTTTGTCCATGAAGCCCCTCCTGCACATGGAGAACATGAACGTGCGCTTTCTGGCCGAGGGCCTGACGGCTCACAAGCGCGCCGTTGACGCCTACATGCGGACAAGGGCCACAGAAAACGACAAAAAGGCCCTCTCCCTCATGAAGGCCCTGCAAAAGGAAACGGAGAACAGGGAAAAGGCGGCCCGGCTCAGGGCAAGGCTCGGGAAGCTTGTCGACGAGGACACGCTGATCAAGCTTGCGGACGCACCCGAAAAAAGCCCCCTGGCCATGTTGGGCATCGCCAGGGCTTCCCGCAATCCCCTCGTTGATGTCCACCACTACGGAACTTCGTTCGAGATGGCTGCCCTTGACGCTGCGAAGCAGGGGTGCTTTGCCGCAAGGGGCACCTTCGTGGACGGGCTGCTTCGGGAACGGATCACGGAGGAAAAGACCGGTCATGTCGCCCGTCTCGAGTTCGTTTTCGGGCTCACGGACAAAGTGGGCGGCAAGAGACTCGCCAAGTGCGGAAAAGGCGGCAGGAAGGGCGCAAAACAGGGAGTATACGCGAACTTCGGGCAGGAGTTCGAGACGGAACTCGAGGAAGTCCTGCTCGTGGCGGGCCAGAGACTGGCCATGGTCCCGCACGTGCTTCCCGAATCTCTGGCCTGCATTGTCCGCGAGGGGCTCAAGAAGCTCGCCGAAGGCGGCCACGTGGACGCGCTTCGCATGCTCGCCCTTGCCCATGTCCCGAGCTCCGACGACTGGCCCGAGATCGCCTGGGCACGCGAGCAGATGGAGCTCCAGGCCAAAAAGGGCAAGGCGCATGCCCAGCTCGCCTTTGCCCAGCATCTCGCGGGCCTCTTCCCCTGCTGGCAACCCGAGGGGGAAAAGGAGGAAAACCTCGCCAGGGCGCGTGATCTCCTCGAGAAAAGGACCCGCAAGAACGACAAATGGGCGAAGCTTCTCCTTGCCCTGCTCCACCTGCCCGTCGACGAAGATCGGACAGGCCCGGGCCATCCAGTCCGGACAAACGAGGCCGGCGAGTTCGAGGATCGGGAGGGCGTGGACATCCTTGAGGGGCTCGCAGCCGAGGACTTCGCGCCCGCGAAGGCCATGCTTGGCGCCTGGCTCTTCAACAGCCGCCACGATGTCGAAAAGGCGCACGAGCTCTTGTCCAGTGCCTGCATGCAGGACTTTTCCGGCCCCTGCGAAAGCGCCTTTGCCGATTTTCTCTTCGGCATGGCCCTGCACGAGGATCTCCGGGAAAGTGTGCTCGAGGGCGGCAGGCCGCGTCCCGAGGACTTCGATCCCCAGACGCATGGCGGTCTCAAGCGCTGGTCAAAAGAGCTTGACGAGCTCGCAGGCCATGCCTCCTTCGGGTATTCCCAGACGGCATGGCTGCGCATGCGGCTCGACCAGAGATACGGGGTGGGCGAGCCCGAACTCGAGACAGTCTACCGCCGGGCGGCCCGGGACTTCCCGGGATACGCCGCCGTCTACGCCTATCTTGTCAATCTTGGCCGCGAATGGACGTATTCCATCGAGTTTTTGTGCAGGGATCTTGCCAGGTGCATGCAGGAAGGCGCTGCCCGCGGCGACGAGGCCTGCATCCTCGGAAGCGTCTTCTTCTGGAAAACTCTGACCTGCGACGATTTCAGGGACTACGATTTCGACGAGACCGCCGGGCTTTGCGAAGCTCTTGCGCCAGCCTCGAGTCTCGCCAGGGCCGCGTGGGGACTGATCTGCCTCTTCCGCCTGATGGAGCTCGAGATCAGGCATCCGAAAGTTTCGCAGGGGTCCCCGGAAAGCGCCGCACTCCACGAGGCGAAGAAGAGCATGGCCCTCGCCCACTTCACGAGGGAATACCAACAGGCCCTGCGCAACAAGGACATCACCCTCTTCTGCATGCTGCCGGTCCTCTTCAAGATGGCCCAGGAAAAGTTTTCCTCCAGGGTCTTCGAGGCTTCCATCGGCCGCATCAGGGAGACCTTCACCGACATGCCGTCCAGAAGGGAATACGACTTCGACTCCGAAGTCGAGGAATTCATATGGACAGCCGTCCAGCCCGCGCAGCTCGCGGGCGGCGACATGGACACCCTGTGGGACAACCTGGACGTTTCCGACCTGGTCTCCACCGGGCCCTTGAGCCAGCTTGTGGCAAACATGTTCTTCCAGAGGTTCTTCGAGCGCACCGCCGAGGCCGATGCCGCGGCCGAAAGAAGGGCCGAGAAAAAGGCCGACAGGGACAAGGCCGCGAGAAGGGTCAAAAGCAGGCAGGCAAGGCGGGCGCGCAGGAAGCGCTGACCCTGGTCCAAAACGAAACACCCGCATCCGCCCCCATCGGCACACGCCGCAACACCTGAAGAGATCGGTCAAAACAGATCGGTCAGAACCGACAACGCCGGAGGCCAGCATGAACTCCCGTTTTTTCTTCCCCATCCGCATGGACTCCCTCGTGCTCATGGAAAACATGAACCTGGACCTTGTCGCCGAGGGCCTGACCTCCCGCAATCGCGCCATCGAGGCCTACATGAACAAGAAGGCTGCGCCTGGGGATCGGAAGGCCCTCGAGCTTGTCCGCAAGATGGAGGCCTGGGACGCGGATTTCGACACGGTGCGCTCCTGCCGGCTGGAGTTCGGGGAGATCGTGGACGAGGAGGACATCGCCACCGAGGTGCCCCTCAAGCCCGAGCAAAGCCCCGTCGCCGTCTGCGGCATGGCATTGTGGTGGCTCAACTCCGTCCAGGGCAGGATCTTGCCGCAAAAAGCCGTCCTCAACGCGCAAAGGGCCCTTGACGCAGGCTTCGACCCGGCCCGCGGGATCATCGCGGACTGCCTTTTGCGGGAGTGGATCGAGCGCGAGGCTCTGTTCTTCGACAGGGGCGAGCCGGCAGACTGGCTGGAGGACGGGCCGAACGACGGGCCTGAGCACGATCCTGAAGACGGGCCGGACAACGCGGCAAAATGGTCCGAAAAGCAGCGTTTCGACAAGCTGGCCTGCCTCGAAAAGGTCCTTGCGGGAGATCCGAGCGATCCCGCCTTTGAGGACGCCCTGCTTGTGGCGGGCCAGCGCCTCGGGCGCACGGGGCAGCTCCCCGGCCTGGAAGAGGCCGCAGAGCAGGACAGGGCGAGGATGGCGGCCCTCATCCGCCAGGGCCTCAAAACTCTTGCCGAACAGGGGCATGTGGATGCCCTGCGCATGCTCGCCCTCGCCCGCTGCCCAAATGCCCAGGCCGCACCCGAAACCGCCTGGGCGCGGGACGAAATCATGGCGAAGGCCGAAAAGGGCATGGTCGGCCCCATGCTCATCCTGGCCCAGCATCTTGCGGGTCTTTTGCCCACATGGCCAGCCTATGGGGATGATGCCGACAATCTCGAAAGGGCAAATGTCCTTTTCGAGGAGCTCGCCAATGAAGGCGACCCCCGGGCCGCCACGACCCTTGCCTGGCAGGCCTTGCGTGAAGCCGGCGGACGAGAGGGCAAGGCCTTCGACAGGAAGGCATCCTCAAGAGCCGAAGCGCTTCTTGCCGACATCATCAGGAAGACCGGCTTTGCTCCCGCACGGGCCATGCTGGGAGCGCACATCTACAACACGCGCAGGGACTGGGAAAAGGCCTGGCCCCTTTTGCGCGACGCCTGCAAGGAGAGCTTTTCCGCGGCCTGCGAGGCGGCCTGCGCGGACTTTCTTTCCCAGATGGCCGAAAACGCGCACCACGTCGAGCGGGTCGGGCGCGGCGAGGACATCCCCTTCACCGACTTCGTCGACGACGCCCACGGGAGCTCCGACCTGTGGCTTGGGCGTCTTTATGAGCTTGGGGCCGTTTCCCGCCATGGCGAGGCAGCAAGCGCTGCCGTCCGCGTCCTGCTCTCCTGGCAGATGAACTACCTGCTCGACCCCATTCATCCGGGCGGCCCCGACTCCGGGACGTGCTCCATGGACAGGCTTCTCCATGACGCAGCAGCCCGATTCCGGGGGCGCGCCGCCGTGCTCGCCCTCGTGCTCGAAATGGGCAAGGAGGACGGCCTTTTTGCCGGCATGACGCTCGAAAATCTCGGGCGGATCGTGGCGGACGGCGCTGCACGGGGCATGGCGGACTGCGTCGTTGCCGAATCCCTCTTCCTGGGACGAAAGCCCCAAAAGGGCCTGGACAAGGCCTTCAGGCCCTGGACTCTCAAGGAACTGCACCCCCTGTGCGAGGAGCTGTCCCAGGCCAGCAATCTCGCGAGAACGGCCGCGAACTTCATGGCTCTTGCCGAGCTCTTCGATCGGCAGGCAGAGGAAGGGGGCAGGATCCCGAAGGCAGCAGTCAGGCAATGCACGGCAAGGCTCAAGGCCGAGTACGATCGGGCCTGTTTCGCCAACGACACGCCCGTTTTCTGCGTCCTTGCGGTTCTTCTCAAGAAGGCCTGCGAGGATCTTTCGCCCGAGGCTGCAGGCGCCCTCCTCGACCACGTGAACATGGACGTCTTCGGGGACGAGGAGGGAGCGTCCTTGAGAGAGGTCCTGAACTGGATGGACGCCTGCCTGCGGCAGAAAGGCCTCTGGTCCTGGCGCATCCTGAAAGGCCTGGGGCTCGATACCGAGGAGGATTTCGACTGGAGAGGGCAGGAAATGGACGAGCGCGGCAGGGAACAGCTGCGGGCCATCCTGGACCTGTTCGAGAAAAGCGGGGGAGCGCTCGAAAGGTTCTCCATCACCCCCGACCCGGCCGCGGCGGTCCGGAAGTCCAGAAAGGCCAGACGCAAGCGGGACAAGCGCGCCCGCAGCGCCAAAAGGAAAGGCTGACAAAGAGGCCTTCGCCCTAAATCCGGACCGCGCCCGACCAAACGCGGCCTCGGCTGCCGCACGAACAGCACCCGGCAAATCTTCCTGCAGCACTTCCGACAACAAGAACCTTTCGACAACCAGTACCATTCGACAAACAATCTTTCGACAGCAAGCAACGGACGACTTCAAGCGAGGACCCACGTGAACAGCGCCTGCTTCTTTCCCTTCGACTTCACCTCTCTCGTGCAGATGGAAAACATGTACGCGGGCTTCATGGCCGAGGGCCTTGATGCCCGCAGGCGGGCCATCGACGACTACATGAAGCACAACGGCAGCAAAAAGAACAAGGAAGCCTGGGAGTATTTGCAGCTTCTGGACAAGCTGGAGAAATCCCCGCTCTCGAAGCTCGAGATGCTGCAGCTGCACACCGGCCTGGACGCGCTTCTGGGCGTGAATCCGAATGGGAAGGACCGGGTGCCCCCGCATCCGGAAAAATGCCCCCTTGCGCTCTATGCCGCGGCCGTCTTCTTTCTCCACCCGACCATCGCCGTCTTCAGGCCGGCAAAGGCGCTTCCCTACGCGAAGATGGCCCAGGCGCACGGCTGCAGGCCGGCCCAGGCCATACGCATGGATATCGCCATACGCGGACTGCTTGCCTGCGGCGCGCCCTTTCGGGAATGCGGCGAGGGCGAAGGGCCGTGCGCTGCAGATCAAAAGCCCCAGTCTGAATTTCCGACCTGGGCGGAGATCGAGGCCGAGCTCGACGAGATCCTGCGAGACCCGACCGAGGAGAGCCTGCTCGTTGCCGGCCGCACGCTGGCCCTTGTCAATGTCTTCCCCGAGGACTTCGCAAGCAGGATACGCGAACGGCTGAAGATGCTGGCCCAGGGCGGCCACGTGGACGCGCTTCGCCTGCTTGCTCTCTCGCACACGGCCGAACTCGAGCCGGAGCCGGAAGTGCAGTGGGCACGGGAGAAAATCCTTGCGCTTGCCGACGAGGGCAAGCCCTTTGCACGGCTCGTCAAGGCCCAGAACCTCGCGGGCCTCTTCAACTTCTGGTGCCCCGACAAGGTCCGCAAGGGCATGCATGTCGACGAAGCGGTTCTGGAAAAATGCCTTGACGAGGCAAGGATCATCCTCGAGGACCTGGCGGCCGAAAAACACCCCTGGGCCGCTGCAACGCTTGCCTGGCTCTTTCTCGAAATCCACGACTGGGAGGATTTTCCCGAATTCGAGTCGTTCAGGCACGCCATGGAGATCCTCGAGGAGGACATCAACGAGGAACAGTTTCCGCCCTCGGCCACCCTTGCGGGCGCTGCCATCTTCAACTTCCTCGAGGACCCGGAGCAGGCCGAATCGCTCCTGAAGTGGGCCGCCGAGTCCGGATACTCCTGCGCCTGCGAAGGGGCACTCGGATACTTTCTCATGTGCATGGTCCAAAACGCCCGCTATATAAACGACGTGAAGGCCGGCCTTGTCGAAAGGCCGGACGACTTCGAAGACGACGCCCACGGCAGCCTCGAAAGCTGGTGCGTGGAGCTTGTGGAGTACGGCAAGCACATCCTTTTCGGCGAAAGCCAGCTCTGGGGCCTGCGCATGATGCTTGGCGAAGGCATGCCCTTCACCCAGGACGAGCCCGACCACGTGAGCTACTCCTTTGCCTGCTCGAGGGACATGGTGGGCCCGTTCACGGTGTTCGGGCATCTTGTCAACCTTGGTTGCACGTCCGACGGGGTCGGCTTCCTGCAGGAGGAGATCGAGCGAAGCCTTTTGCAGGGCGCCCTCAACGGCGATCCCTCCTGCCTTCTCGGGCATCTCTTCTTTGCGAAGGCAAACCGGGGCGGAGGCCTCGAAAACCGCTCGATTCCCGAGATACAGGCTGCCTGCGCGCATCTTTCCAGCTGCTCCACCCTCGCCGCCTTCGCCTCGAACTTTTTCGGCCTTCTCGCCCTTTGCGCTGCGGACATCTATATCGGGGCCTTTCTCGACGATCTTCCGGAAGGCAATCCCGGGAAAACGGGAGGGCTTCTCCCGGGACACGAGGACGAGGCCGAAGAGAGGAAGGAACACCAGCTGGAGCTTTTGCAAGGGGGCTACGAGTTCGCACGAAGGACCTACGATCTGCCCGTGCTCTGCCTCTTGCCCGTGCTTTTGCGCATGGCTGCGACCTTCTATGAGCCCGAAATCGTGGAGGCCGTGACAGGACGCCTTTCGTCCCGCATCTTTGGCGAAAAGCTCGATTTTGCGGGCATCCTTGCCGTCCTCTCCAGGGACATCGCCCTCGAGGGCGTCGACCCGAGACTCTTGTGGACCAATCTCGGCATCATGGAGGGCGCCTCCCTCGAGCCCGTTGAAAACAGGCGGATTGGCCTCTACACGACCATGAAGGAAGACTTCCGCATGGAGAAGGAGCCGGGCTCGATCTGGCGCAGCACGACCAGACGCAGCACGGCGAAACGCAAGGCAAAATCCGGGCAAAAGCGCAAGCGCGGGCGTCGGTGACGCGGTGACCGGATGCGGGGTCTTCACGGCCCCGTCCCCGGGCGGCTCCGGAACAAGTCTTCAAGCTTGTCCCCAAGTTTGGCTTCAAGTTCATCCTGAAATTCATCTCCCGGTTTTTCCATACGCGAGGCCCGAACCATGGCTGCATCCGACAGGCCCGACGACAAGAAGGCAGACAATCTGGACGCGGGACAGGACGCGACAGCGGACGTGACGCAGGACCCCGCCCTGGAGACGGCCTTGAGCGCAAAAAGGGTCCCCGGCAGGAAAGGGTCCTTGAAGCCCGTCTTCGGCAGGGCGTCTGCCAGCAAGGTCTCGCCCATGCCCGACCAGCGCAGGGTCTTTGCCATGTACGGGGGCATGCCGCCCATCACCCTCCTCGTCTCGCGCTTCTTGCGCGAGCACGAGGAGAGCGGCATCGAGCGCAGGGCCGGCGCCCTTTTGCGCGAGCTCGACCAGTCGTCCGCGCGCGAGGACGTCTATGCCCGCATGGAGGATCTCTGCGAAAAGGGATCGAAGCTTGCGGCCTACGTCCTGGCCGTGGCACAGATGACCGGCCGGCATGGGGAAAGGGACGAGGATGCAGCGACAAGGGTCCTGCTCGATCTCTGCCAGCAGGACTTTCGCCCGGCCTTCGCCCAGCTGGCCGGGCTTCTGACCCCGCGCGACCTCTCCCTGCCAAAGGGGCAGGCGCTCTGGCCCGCCATCTTGAAGGGCAACGGCATGGGGGTCGTGCACTGCCTGCATCTCTCCGCCCTTGCCTGGACCAGGGGCTGGATTGCCCCGACGCCGGAGGAGTTCACCACCATCATCTTCGGCCTGCGCGAGGCCGCGCGCTCAGGCTCATGGGACTGCCTCACGGCGCTTCTGGGGCTTCTCGAGCGCATCCCGGTGGGCATAGTTCCCGGCGAAATCATCGACCACGCCCTGGAGCTTGCCCGCATGGCGGCCCTGGACGGCATGCCCGAGGCCATGACGGCCTACGGCCGCATCCTTGTCCGCTCCCCCCTTGTCGTGCCTGAGCCGAAAGAAGGCCTTTTCTGGCTGAAGAAGGCCTGGAAGGCCGGAAGCCTCGACGGGGGCGTCCAGTATGCGGGTGCCGTCATGCAGCAGCATCCCGCCAACGCGAGCGCCATGGAGGAGGCCCGGCACGTGCTCGAGGAGTGCTGCGAGCAGATCTGCCCGGACGCCATGGCCCTTCTGGGACAGATGGACGTCTTCGACACGGACGACAACGTGCATTATGCGGCTCTCGATCTCATGCGCCACGCGGCCACCCTGGGCTCGTCCGATCGCTACGTGGACACCCTGTGGATGACCCTCCTCGGCAATCTCGAGTACCCCGAGGAAGTGGCGGACTGCGAGCGGAGGCTGAAGGAGCTCGCCCGCGACCACAACGACGCAAACGCCCGCTTCCGTCTGGCCCAGTTCGATCTCGTCATCCGAAGAAAGCCCGCGCCGAAGGAAAAGTCCCCCATCGAGCGCCTGGAGGAGCTGGCGGACGAGGGCTGCGCAAAAGCCTGCACCCTGCTTGCCATGACCTATTCCTTCGGCTTCCACGGCATCGCGAGGGATGGCGCAAAGGCGACCCGCTGGCTCGGCGAGGCCGTCCGCCGGCACGAGCCGCGCGCCCATGCCCTCATCGCCTACGGTGCCCTCAAGGACGCTGCCGATCGCTCCCTGGAGGAGAAGAAGGCGCGCTACGCCGAGCTTGCCGCCCTCGTCGACTGGCTTGCCTACCCCCGCGAGGACGACATGGCCCTTGCCATGCTTGCGGTGCGCAACGGCCTTCTGGACGACCCGAAGGCCGACGACTTTCTCGCCACCCTCGGCAAGGAGGAGGCGGAGACGTTCACGCGCAACATCGCCCGCATGATCGAGGAGGCCGTCTGGGGCGCCAAGGGAAGCGGGGATCTCGCCACCATCCTCGTCGTCTGCCAGGCCTTCGGGGAGGCCAGGGCCTGCAGCCTGCACGAGCGCATAGCAGAAGCTGTCCTCGACGACTGGCAGCTGCCGAGAGCGAAGGGCCTGCCGGCCTGTCGCAGCGTTGCCAACCTCTGCCTTTCCCTGATGGTCCGCCTTGGCGAGGTGGAGCTTCTGGGTGCCCCCCGCGCCACTCCGTCCAAAAGAAAGTAGCTGGAGCTGGGTGTCGGCACAGGGTGACGGCAAAGGGCAGCCGCAAAAGGCAATCGCAAAAGGCAATCGCAAAAGGCAATCGCAAAGACCAGCCGCATGGGGCCTCATCAAGGGATGTCGGCAGGCAAACGGCAAAGGCCCCCTTTTGCGGGCAGGGAGATTCTTGCCCGATATTCTTTCATTGTTGCAAGGATTTGGCAGGCTCTGCTGCCCCGCACCGGGGCCTGAAGCTGTTCCAGGGACGTTTTTTGCGCAAGGAATCACGCCCCAAAGCCTTGAAATCAGCGCAAGTAACAGAAATTTTTTTCGCTTGCGCATTTTTTCGCCAGAGCCCGTCACGGATCTTCTCGAAAGTGTGAAGGTCTTGTCATGTTTTTTCTTTTGCTTGTTTTTCCCCTGCCAAACGGCTAGCGTCGTGACAAAATGAACGAGCCCGGACGCTTCAAGGCTGTCCCTGCAGGACTGCCTTCGGCTGTCTTTGCGGCCCGTTCAACGCACTCACACATGCCTGTCCCTCCCCCGCAACTCGCATGAACGCGAAAGGCATTCGCACCCAAGCACAGCCATGTTCCAAGACCAAGCCCATTCCAGCTTTTCAAAGGCAGCCCGCTCCGAAGCGATCTCTTCAAACGCTTCCTCACAAGCTTCCATCGCAAAAACCGGCCGTTGGCGCCCCTGTCCGCCCCAGGCCGCATCTCTTCTCGTTCTTCCCCTCATCCTGGTCCTCCTATTTCTCGCCGCCTGCGACGACTCAAAATCCGCGCGCCAGCAGCGCCAGCGCGAGGTCTCGGTCTTCAGGGTCGAGGCGCGCGACGTGCCTCTGACCGCCGAGCTCTCCGGGCGCGTGTCGGCCTTTCGCAAGGCCGAGGTGCGCCCGCAGGTGAGCGGCATACTGCAGGAGCAGCTCTTCACCGAGGGAAGCATCGTCAACGCCCACCAGTCCCTCTACAAGATAGACCCGGACACCTACATCGCCAATGTCGAGAGCGCCCACGCGGCCCTTGCGAGCGCCGAGGCCACCCTGCACGCGGCAAAGCTGCGTCTCGACCGGCGCGTTGCCCTTCTGCGCAACCAGGCCGTGAGCCAGCAGGCCTACGAGGACGCCAACGCCGAGTACCTGCAGGCAAAGGCCAACGTGGAGGTGGCCAGGGCCCAGCTCAAGACCGCGGAAATCCAGCTGCGCTACACCGACGTGCTCGCCCCCATCTCCGGGCGCATCGGCAAGTCCAACGTGACCCAGGGGGCCCTTGTCACCGCCAACCAGGCCGACGAGCTCGCGGTCATCCAGCAGCTTGACCCCGTCTACGTGGACATGACCCAGTCCTCCTTCGCCCTGCTGGTCCTGCGCGACCGCTACGCGGCCGGCAACCTCATGCGTCCCGGCGAGGAGCAGACCGAAGTTCGGCTCATTCTCGAGAACGGCAGCCCCTACCCCATCTCCGGCGAGCTCAAGTTCGCGGACATCACCGTGGACGAAAGCACGGGCTCGGTGCTTCTGCGCTCCGTCTTCGAGAACCCCGAGCACATCCTGCTTCCCGGCATGTACGTGAAGTGCGTCATCAACCAGGGCGTCAAGAAGGACGCTTTGCTTGTGCCGCAACGTGCCGTTCGCCGCGACCCCAAGGGCAACGCCTCGGTCTTCGTGGTGGAGGACGGCAAGGCCCGCTACCGCCCCGTGCAGGCAGGCGAACTCATCGGCCGCTTCGTGCTCGTGAACGAGGGCCTGAAGGAGGGCGAGCTCGTCATGCTCGAGGGCCTGCAGAACGCCCGCGACGGCCAGCCCGTGAAAACACGCGAGGAAGTGCTCACCCACGACACCTACATGAAGACGGGGAGCTAGGCCATGTCCATATCCCGCTTCTTCATTGCGAGGCCGGTGTTCGCGTCGGTCATAGCCATTCTTGTCATGCTCGCGGGCGGGCTCTCCTACCGCTTCCTTCCCGTTTCCCAGTTCCCGCCCCTGGCCCCGCCCACCATCTCGATGATCATCGAGTACAGCGGCGCCTCGGCCGAGACCCTGCAGGACAGCGTGACCCAGATCATCGAGCAGAACATGACGGGTCTCGACAACTTCCTGTACATGTCCACGTCCTCCACGGCCGAGGGACGCGCCTTTCTGCGCATGACCTTCGAGACGGGCACGGACACGGACGTGGCCCTCATGCAGGTGCAGAACTCCCTCGATCTCGCCATGCCGAGACTCCCGGACGAGGTGAAGAACCAGGGCATACGCGTGCGCAAGGTCTCGGAGTCCTTCCTGCGCTTCTACAGCTTCTACGACGAGTCCGGGCAGACGCCGGTCGAGGACATCGCCGACTTCGTGACCTCGGTGATCGTCGATCCGCTCAACCGCGTGGACGGCGTGGGCGAGGCCCAGGTCTTCGGTTCGGACTACGCCATGCGCATCTGGCTGAACCCCGACAGGCTGCGCTCCTTCTCCCTCACCCCGCAGGACGTGGTCTCCGCGGTCCGGGCCCAGAACAGCCAGATATCGGTGGGCCAGATAGGCGGCCTGCCCAACGTGAGCGGGCAGGAACTCAACGTCACCCTGCTCTCCCGCTCCAAGCTCACCACCATCCCCGAGTTCGAGAACATCGTGGTGCGCGTGAATCCGGACGGGTCGGCCGTGCGCGTGCGCGACGTGGCCCGGGTGGACATGGGGCTTCGCAACTACACGGCAAGCTCCCGCTATCGCGGGGTGCCTGCCGCGACCCTCGCCATCCAGCTTGCCGAGGGCGCCAACGCCGTGGATGTGGGCAAACGGGTCGACGCCTTCATGGAGCGCATGGAGCAGTTCTTCCCCCACGGCATCACCTACAGCATAACGAACGACTCCATTCCCTTCATCACGGCCTCCATACAAAGCCTGCAAAAGACCCTCATCGAGGCCATCGTGCTGGTCGCGGCCATCATGTTCCTCTTTCTGCAGAACTGGCGCGCGACCCTCATTCCGACGCTGGCGGTTCCCATCGTGCTTCTGGGCACCGTGGCCGTCATAGCGGCCACGGGCGGCTCCATCAACACCTTGAGCATGTTCGGGCTCGTTCTGGCCATCGGCCTGCTCGTGGACGACGCCATCGTGGTGGTGGAGAACACCGAACGCATCATGCACCAGGAGGGCCTTTCCCCCGAAGAGGCCATCAAGAAGTCCATGGACCAGATCACCTGGGCGCTCGTGGGCGTCGCCGCGGTGCTCTCGGCCGTGTTCATCCCCATGTCCTTCTTTGGCGGCATCCCCGGCGCCATCTACCGCCAGTTCACGCTCACCATCGTGACCGCCATGACCCTCTCTGTCTTCGTGGCCATCGTGGTGACGCCCCCCTTGTGCAAGCATCTTCTGAAAAAGCGGGATCTGACGCCGGGGAAGAGGGACTGGTTCGCGCCCTTCAACCGCCTTGTGGAGAACGGCACCAGGGCCTATTCGAGCACGGTGCGCAAGCTCATCCACCATCCCGTCAAGGTGATGGCCGTCTATCTGCTTCTGGCCGTCGGGGCCGTGGTCGCCATCCGCGAGATGCCGACCTCCTTCCTGCCCCTCGAGGACCAGGGCATGGTCAACTTCAACATCATCCTTCCCCCGGGCTCCACCCGCGAGGCAACCCTCGAGGCCGGCAAGGCCGTAGAGGAATACTTTGCGACCAACGAGGCCGACCTCATCGAGGGTGTGGGCGTCATGCTCGGCATCGGCCCCAACTCCTCCCGCGGCCAGAACATCGCCAACGGCTACGTTACTCTCAAGCACTGGAACGACCGCCAGGGCCCGGAGAACACGGCCGCGGCCATCGTGCGCAGGGCAAGGGCGCACTTTGCCAACTTCAGGATGGGCCGCATCGTCTTCTTCGAGCCCCCGCAGATCCGCGGCCTCGGCAACGCCTCGGGCCTTGTCTTCAATCTGGAGGACCAGGGCGGCCTCGGCCACGAGTCCCTTGTCTCGGCAAGGGCCGACCTGCTCGACATGCTCCAGCAAAGCCCGGTCTTCTTCAATGCGAGAACGACCTCGCTTGCCGACATTCCGCAGGTGCGGGTGGACATCGACGATCTGAAGGCCGGCGTCTTCCATCTGGACGCCGAGAGCATCAACTCGAACCTCTCCACGGCCTGGGGCGGTTCCTACGTGAACGACTTCCTCGACCGCGGGCGCGTGAAGCGCGTCTACGTCCAGGGCGACGCTCCCTACCGCATGAATCCGGACGATCTGCGCTACTGGTATTTCAGAAACGACCAGGGCGGCATGGTGCCGCTGGACGCCATAGCCACGGTGCACTGGACCTACGGGCCCGCACAGCTCGAGCGCTTCAACGGCGTGCCCTCCACGGCCATGGAGGTGAGCGCTGCCGAGGGCGTGAGCTCCGGCGTGGCCATGGCCGAGGTGGAGCGTCTCGTGGAGGAGGAGCTTCCCCACGGCATCGGCCTCGAGTGGTCGGGGCTCTCCTTCGAGGAAAAGCGCTCGGGCTCCCAGACAGGGTACCTCTACGCCCTCTCCATCCTGGTGATCTTCCTGTGCCTCGCCGCCCTCTACGAATCCTGGAGCATCCCGCTTGCGGTCATCCTGGTGGTGCCCATCGGCGTTCTCGGCGCAATGGGGCTCAGCACCTTGAGGGGCCTGCACAACGACATCTACTTCCAGGTGGGCATCCTGGCGGTCATAGGCCTCTCGGCCAAGAACGCCATTCTCATCGTGGAGTTCGCGAAAAGCTTGCACCAGAGCGGCAAGTCGCTTCTGGACGCGGCGGTGGAGGCGGCCGCCATGCGCCTTCGCCCTATCGTCATGACTTCGCTGGCCTTCCTTCTGGGCGTTTTGCCCCTCACCATCAGCGAGGGCGCCGGCGCCAACTCCCAGCACGCCATAGGCACGGGCATCGTGGGCGGCACCTTCCTCTCCACGGCCGTGGGCGTGCTCTTCATCCCGGTCTTCTTCGTGGTGGTGAGCCGCCTCTTCGGCTCGAAGGACAAGCACGGCAAAACCGCCGAACCCGCAGAAAACCCCGGGGCTTGAGATCCGGGGTCCGAACATGGCGCCCCCGGCAAGGGGGCTCCGTACGGAAAACATACGGAAAACATACGGAAATGGGAGGCCGCAAGCGACCTCCCTTTTTCCATGTCCCAGCAACCTGTCCTCTTGCGGATTGCTCGGGAAGAGACCGGCGTCCAGTTTCCCGGCCAGGTCATGGGATTTTTCCGCGGGGATTTTGGGAGATAGAAGCCCCTTGGGACAGGGGCTGCCAGAACGGTTCAGAGCCGTGATGACCCGGGGGCAAGGAGCCTTCCCCTATTCCTTCACGAGCTTGAGGCCCGGGAGCAGCGGGTTCGAATCCAGGATTTCCAGAGACTCCACCATGTGGAGCGTGCCCTGCTTGTACTTCTGGAAGTGGGGCGAGACGATGTGGCTCTCGTAGGAAGGCTGATCCCTGTAGATTTCGAGGAGCACCCAGCGGGTGGGGTCGTCCTTCAGATTGGTCGCGTAGATGAGCAGAACGCCGGGCTCCACGCGCATGGCCGTCTCCGCGCCCTCTTTCAGGAAGGCCTTGTATTCTTCCAGCATGTCCGGCTTCACCTTGATGAGGCAGACCCTGGTCAGATCGTCGGCCGCCCTCCTTTTGCTTGCCTCGTCGAGACCCAGGGCCTGATCGGAAAGGACCTGATTTGGCACTTCGGCCGCATGCACTGTCCCGCCCTGGACAAGAAAAAGCGAACCAAGAAGGGCAAGAGACAAAAGCGTTTTATTCATGGCATGCCACCTTATGACTTGCATGTTGTTTCAAAACAAAATTCAAAAAAAAAACTGCCATTTCTACAGTGCAGAATTCAATCGGCAAAAGGACAGGAATTGGCCGATACCCGGACAGTATATGCCGCCACTTTCATCAAGGCAAGAGACACAAGTTTCCATAAAATTGCATGAATCAGCTGGTGTCGATTTCTACACACCATGAAGTGAAGCAGCGACACAGCATGGGCGGGAGCGGTCGATTCATGCAAAAGACAAAATTTCTCCATCTGCTACAAAGAGCACGCAGAACAAGGCGTGCCGTGCTCAAAAGAACAGGATGCCTTGGCAAAACAAAAAACTGCCTGCTTTTGTTTTCAACAAGTTGAATTTCGATCGTGCCGAAAACAGCAGTCCGAAATGCGAAAACATGAAATGCGAAAAGAGAAGTCGTTGCTCCTATGCCTCGAGTTCCGCCCTGACCCTGGCAAGTTCCGCGGGAATGTCCACGCCCATGGGGCATTTGGGCAGGCACTCGCCGCACCCGCA
>CAZWOT010000033.1:0-16437 GCA_964635595.1 uncultured Desulfovibrio sp. | reverse complement strand
ATCCTTCCGTGGACAAGGACGAGCTCATCGAGATGCTCGCCCAGCACATGATCACGAAGCCGGTCTTCGAGGCGCTCTTCGAGGATCAGGCCTTTGTGAGCAACAATCCTGTCTCGAAGGCCCTGCAGGGCATGGTGGAACTGCTCGAGGAACAGGCCTTCGAGAAGGACACGGTGACGCTCACCCGCTTCTACGAGTCCATCAGGTACCGGGTGGAGGGCATCCGTGGCGCCCACGAGCGCCAGAAGGTCATAGTCGAGCTCTACGACAACTTCTTCCGCACGGCCTTCCCGCTGACCGTGGAGCGTCTCGGCATCGTCTACACGCCGGTCGAGATAGTGGACTTCATCAACCAGAGCGTGGCGGACCTGCTTCAGGCAACCTTCGGGCGCTCCCTGTCAGATGACAACGTCCACGTGCTCGACCCGTTCACGGGCACGGGCACCTTCATTGCCCGCATGCTGGAAACGGGCCTCATCGACCAGGACGCCCTCCAGCGCAAGTACAACCACGAACTCCACGCAAACGAGATCGTGCTGCTTGCCTACTACATCGCATCCATCAACATCGAGAACGTCTACCACGCGGTGCGCGGCTTCCATGGGGCCTACGAGCCCTTCCCGGGAATATGCCTCACCGACACCTTCCAGCTTGGCGAAGGCGGGGACTTGAGCCGTCACTTCCCGCAACTGGCCGAGAACTCGGACCGTGCCGAGGCGCAGAGAAAGACCCCGATTCAGGTCATCATCGGGAATCCGCCGTACTCGGTGGGGCAGAAGTCGGCCAACGACAACGCCCAGAACCAGGCGTATCCTGTGCTCAATGGCAGGATTGCGGCCACTTATGCGGCAGGAAGCAAGGCAACCCTCAAGAACTCGCTGTACGACTCCTACATCAAGGCCTTCCGCTGGGCATCGGATCGCATAGACAAGGACGCGGGCGGCATCATTGCCTTCGTGACCAATGCCGGCTGGCTGGACGGCAACGCCATGGACGGCATGCGCAAATGCCTGGAAGAGGAATTCAGCGGCATCTACGTGTTCAACCTGCGGGGCAACTGCCGCACGCAGGGAGAACTCCGCAAAAGGGAGGCAGGAAATGTCTTTGGGCTGGGCAGTCGCACCCCCATCGCCATCACGGTGCTTTTGAAGAATCCGTCCCACGAGGGCAAGGCGCTCATCCAGTACCACGACATTGGCGACTATCTGACCCGAGAGCAGAAGCTGGAAATCATTGCCCGCAAGCACAGCGTCCTTGAGCCGGGCTTTGGCTGGGTGCGTCTCACGCCGGACAAGAATGGTGACTGGCTCAACAAGCGCAATCAGGTCTTTGACACGTTTGTACCCTTGGGAGACAAGAACGACAAGAAAAATAAAAACACATTCTTCGTTCCTTTCTATTCCAATGGATTGAAAACACAACGTGATGTCTGGTGTTGGAACTACTCAAAAGCATCCCTGATTTTCAATATAAAACGTACAATTGATTGTTTCAACCAGATGGTAGACTCTAAAAATGAAGACAGAAATTCTGTGTTCATTAGTTGGTCTAGGGCGTTTGAAAATGATTTTAAGAAGAGAAAGAAAAAGATTTATTCAAAAACATCAACTGTATACGGCATGTATAGACCGTATAATAAGTTAAATATCTACTTCTCGTCGTCACTTAATGAGATGATAGGCAAAATTCCAAATCTCTTTCCAACACAAGATCTGGATAACGTTGTAATCTGTGTGTCTTCATGTAATGATGACAATCCATTAATTTCAAATGTAATTCCTGACTTCCATTTAAACGGGGACACACAGTGCTTTCCCATCTACTATTACGAGCAAAGAACAGCCAAATCTCCTCAGCTTCCTGGCTTGACGCAAGATGATACCGAATACGAGCGCAAGGACGCCATCACGGACTTTGCTCTTGAACAGTGCCGCGAGCGCTACGGTCATGGCGTGACGAAGGAAGACATCTTCTACTTCGTCTACGGCTTCTTGCACTCCCCGGACTACCGCACGACCTTTGCCAACGACCTCAAGAAGTCGCTCCCCCGCATTCCCTTCCTCGACAGGGCGGACGACTTCTGGGTCTTCTCGAAGGCTGGCCGAGAGCTTGCCGACCTGCATCTCAACTACGAGGAGCAGCCGCCCCATCCGGACGTGAAGGTGGAGATGCGCGGGATCGAGAGCCTTGACGAGGCAAGCCTCTACCGTGTCGTCAAGATGCGCTTCCCGGACAAGGCCGACAAGTCGGTCATCCGCTACAACGACCACATAACCCTGACCAACATCCCCCTTGAGGCCTACGAC
The DNA here is from genome assembly GCA_964635595.1 of uncultured Desulfovibrio sp. Classification (GTDB taxonomy): domain Bacteria; phylum Desulfobacterota; class Desulfovibrionia; order Desulfovibrionales; family Desulfovibrionaceae; genus Desulfovibrio. The sequence continues at coordinate 14,131 of CAZWOT010000033.1, read as the reverse complement.
TACGTGGTGAACGGCCGCTCTGCCATCGAGTGGATCATGGAGCGCTATCAGGTGAGAACGGACAAGGACAGCGGCATCGTCAACGACCCCAATGACTGGTCTGCCGAGCACGGCAAGCCCCGCTATATCCTCGACCTGCTGTTGAGCGTGACAACGGTCAGCCTGAAGACGCAAGCGATTGTGAAGGGGCTGCCCAAGCTGACATTTGCGTTCCCAACTTGACGATCATCTGCAACGCCCGGCACGATTCCGCCATGTTCGTGCTTCCCCAACGCCCGGAAAGGCCACAATTCCTGCGATTGTGTGAGGAACTCATGTTGCAGGATTGCCTCGCTGCCTGAAACCTGGAAACAGGTGCTTGAAAAACTTCTCTGCAAGACAAGATTCCCTGCAAGGATTCCCCCATGCCCAGACGCTCCAAACCCCAGGCTGACTCCCAGGACACAAAGGGCCCCGTGCGTCTCAAGCTCGTCGTGGCAGGCCAGGTGCAGGGCGTGGGCTTTCGACCCTTTGTCTACCGCCTTGCCCACGAGATCGGCCTCACGGGCACCGTCGGCAACACGAGCGAGGGCGTGCGCATCGAGGTGCAGGGGGAGAAAGCAGCCGCGATGCTTTTCGAAAAGCGCCTCAAGGACGAGCTTCCGCCCCTTGCCCACATAACCGGCCTGAAATCCGGGACAATCGCACCAATCCCGGCTGAGGCGGGCTTTGTCATCCTGGAAAGCGAGGGGCATCAGGGGCACCACGTGCTGGTGAGCCCGGATGTGGGCATCTGCGCGGACTGCCTTGCCGACATGCATGACGCGGAAAACGCGCGCCATCGCTATCCCTTCACCAACTGCACCAACTGCGGCCCGCGCTACACGATCACCCGCTCCATCCCCTACGATCGGGCCGTGACCTCCATGGCCTGCTTTCCCATGTGCCCCGCCTGCGAGGCCGAATACAAAAACCCGCTTGACCGGCGCTTCCATGCCCAGCCCATAGCCTGCCCCGTCTGCGGCCCCCGCCTCTGGTACGTGGAAGCGCACGAGCAGAACACCGCCTGGCAGAACGCCCAAGGCCCCGCTTGCGCCAGGGACGAGAGGGGAAAGCTTGCCCTGGATGCCCTTGAAAAAACGGCCGAAGCCCTGCTGGATGGCAAGATCGTGGCCATCCGCGGACTCGGGGGCTTCCAGCTGGCCTGCGACGCGGGCAGCAGGGAAACGGTCGCACGGCTGCGCGCCCTCAAGCACAGGCCGCACAAAAGCTTCGCCCTCATGGCAAGGGATCTGGACGCCGTCCGCTCCATCTGCCAAAGCGATGCCAAGGCCGAGTCCCTCCTCGCCTCTGCGGCCAGACCCGCGGTCATCCTGCCCAAACTGCCAGGCGGCGGCATGAAGGTTGCCGAAAGCGTCGCCCCCGATCTCTTCACCCTTGCCGTCATGCTGCCCACCACGCCCCTGCACGAGGCTCTCTTCATGACCCTCGAGGAGTTGTGCCGGGACAAAACCTGCGACGTGCCCATACTCGTCATGACCTCCGGCAACGACTCGGGCGACCCCATCTGCCTTGGCAACCGCGAGGCATTGCGGCGCCTTGCATCTTGCGCGGACGCCTTCCTGTTCCACGACCGCGACATTCTCTGCCGGGTGGACGACACCGTGGCGCTTGCAGAAACCGTCGATGCGGGCCACCAAAAGGAAACGCGCACCGTCTTTTTCCGCAGGGCGCGCGGCTATGTGCCCGAGCCCGTGGAGCTGCCCGTCCAGACACCTTCTCTCCAGGATGTGCCCTGCGTGCTTGCCATGGGCGCGGACTTGAAGAGCACCTGCTGCCTCACACGCAAAAATCTTGCCTTCGTCGGCCAGCACACGGGCGATCTGGAAAACGTGGCCGCGGCCGCCTTCCACAAGGAAATCGTCGACCACCTCTCGAAGCTCCTCGAGGTCTCGCCCGCTCTGGTCGTCACCGACCTGCACCCCAACTTTTCCTCCACCGCCATGGGGCGCCAGAAGGCCGAGGAGCTTGGCGTGCCCGTGGTTTCCCTGCAGCACCACGCGGCCCATGCAGCCTCGGTGCTTGCCGAGCACAAGGTGACGACAAGGACCCTGGCCGTGGTTCTCGACGGCTTCGGCCTTGGCGACGACGAAACGCTTTGGGGCGGCGAGTTCCTCTTCATGGATCTTTCCAGGGCCAGATGGTCCCGCAGCGCCAGCTTTGCGCCCATTCGCCTTCCGGGCGGCGACGCGGCCACCCGCGCACCCTGGCGCATCGCCCTGGCGCTCGCAAGGGACACGGGAAACGGGGAGCTTCTGTCGCGGCTCGCGAAGGAGCGCGGCAAGGAAGCCCAGGCCGTCCTGCAGATGCTGGAAAAAGACATCAACTGCCCCGCCACCACGTCCTGCGGACGGCTCTTCGACGCCGTGTCCGCGGCACTCGGGGTCTGCGAGGACATCACCTACGAAGGACAGGCCGCCATACGTCTGGAAACCCTGGCCCTTCACGCTCTCGAGGGCATGATCCGCCACGATCTTCGAGAATGCATCAGCGAGCCGAATGTCGTCGCAGAAATAGTCCTGCGCGTGCTTTGCAAGACGACGGGACTCGACGAGCGCGGGGAAATCGATTTCATCGATTTTGAAAACGGCTGCATCGACTCGCAGGCTCTCTTCAACAGAGCCCTGGACCTGCACAGGACAAATGGCCCTGCCGTCGCGGCCCTCGATTTTCACGCGAGCTTGAGCCTTGCCGTGGACCGCATGGCGTCATTCATCCTGGAGAACGACGAGGAGACCAACATGCCCTGGTCCCGCGAGAAGGGACTGGCCGTGGCCCTTGGCGGAGGCGTTTTCAACAACGGCCTTGTGCGCGCCCTTGTCGAGACCCTGCTTGGAAGGCACAACTTCCGCGTCCTTCTTCCGAAACGGCTTCCGCCTGGAGACGGCGGCCTGAGCCTAGGACAGGCGGCCTTTGGACTTGCCCTTCTCGAAAACGGGAAAATCGGCCGCGGCTAGGGCTTCGAATCGAAGGAGGCCGTGACCCTGCCGTTGCGCAGGGAAATCTTGCCCAGGGGCAGATCCCGCCACCACAGGCCCGCTTCCTTGCCGGCCAGATCGCACATGCGCGAGGCGCCGCTCAAGATGGCCCGGACCTCGCCTGGCTCCTCCAGCACAAGGGCCTGGTCCGACTTCGGCATGAAGGCCCGAAGCCGCGCATTGGGCACAAAGCCCGGTCCCTGGAGGCGCCCAAGCGGGAAGGCCTGCCAGACAAAGCCCTTCGAGACGAGGTCAAGGGCGGCCTTCGGCACGAAACGCACGGTCCCGGCGAAGACGGCGCACTTCCCCTCGGGCAAAAGGGAGGGATCGAGCGTCGGAGAGGCCAGGCGGGACCTGTCCACGACTGCGGCCGGATCAAGCAGCTCCTCCCCGCCTGTCTTCGGCAAGCCCGGCTCCGAAGCGCTTCGGCTGCCCGCATCCGCCGGCTTCTTGAGACGGGCGATGAAAAAGCCCTGCGCCCCGGATTTTTCTCCGTCCACGCGCAAGGTGCCCTCGCTTCCCTTTCTGGGCTCCCACGAAAAGCCCTCAAACGGCGTAATTTCCTCTCTTTCAAGCCCCAGTTCGCCTTCCGCCCAGGCCACCTGTTCCTCGTTTTCGGCGCTGTTGGTGGTGCAGGTGGAGTAGACGAGCGTGCCGCCGGGCGCGAGAAGGCGCGACGCCCGCTCGAAGAGCTTTCGCTGCAGCACGATGAGCGGGGCGACCTTGCTCTCGCGCCAGAGTTCCATGACCCTGGGGTTCTTCTCCACCGTCCCCCAGCCGGAGCACGGCGGGTCCAGCAGGATGGCCTCGAGGCTTTGGTCGGGCAGGGGAATGGCGTCTCCCGAGTAGGAGCAGGTGGCAACCTGGGGGAGGTTGCAGGTCTTCATGTTGACGCGCAGGGTGTTGAGGCGCGAGCGGGAAAGCTCGTTGGCCAGAACGAAACCGGATTCGCCCACGAGCTGGGCAGCAAAGCCCGTCTTCGAGCCAGGGCTCGAGCACATGTCGAGCACGCAGGCGCCCGCCTGCGGCGCGAGGGCCAGGGGCGGCAGCATGGATGAGCGGTCCTGGATGTAGACGTAGCCGAAAAAGGCCGCAAGCGAACTTCCAAGCGGAAAGGGCTCCTCCACGAGACGAAAGCAGTGCCTCGAGAAGGGCTCGGGCTCGAAGCGGAAGCCCTCCGCGTGCAAAAGCTCGTGCACGCTCTCCGCAAGCCCCTCCTTCGCAACCACGCGAAAGGAGCGCAGGCGTGCGGCGCGCTCGAGGCCGTTGTCCTTCACCAGGATCTGCAGGCCTTCCGACTTTTTGCCGTGGGCCTTGTGCTTGCGTGCTTTTGGCATACGCGCCTTCTACCCGCCAAGGTCCCTGGTTGCCAAGCGTCGCAAGTCGCTCTTTCCCGAGACGATCTTCCCAGGCCGTCCTTCCCGGGACGTCCTTCCCGGGACGCCCTTCGCGAGTTGCAGGGCGGCAAAAAAAGTGCGAACCAGAGCCGGCAAAAGCACCAGGCCAAAATGAGGAACACACGGCATTGCTCTCGTGTCTCGAGACGAAAAAGCAATACATTACAGGTACTTACATGGGGAGGGGCATTTTTCGCCAATGTTGCGTCGATGAAAAAGTCCGGGTAAAATGACCACTCTTTAGCCCGGCAACATTTGCCAATCACAGCTTCAATCACAGTTTCACTCGCTGCATCATTCGCTTTTTCAGGCACGACATCAATAGCAATCTCAATTGCGATCTCAATCGGGAACTCATTCGGGAACTCGCACACAAAGTCCCACAACATTCCCGCACTTCCCCGGGACCCGACCCGATGGCGGCCCCGCCGGAACAGAAAGACAAATTTTCAGGAGTACAACCCATGCCCGCATTGCGTCTTGCCACCACGCTCTGCCTCGCGCTCGTCTTCGGGCTCGTCCTCGGGCTTTTCACCAACGTGCCTGCCCAGGCGGCCAACGGGGACAACGGCATCATCATGAACGAAACCGGAGATGGCAGCGGAGGCGGCCAGTCCGGCACCTACCTGAATCCCCAGTTCCGCTATCAGGGCTCGGGCACCGAGGACGGCTCGCGCCTGCGCACCCAGCGCCTCAAGCAAAACATGGCCGGCATGCTCGTGGCCGACTTCAACGGCGACGGCAAGAACGAAATCGCCATCCTCGGCAACCACGACGTGTCCATCTGGGTCTGGAGCGGCGCCAATTCGCGCATGCAGGAGATTGGCAGGCAGAAGGTTTCCGCCACCAACAACACCTTCAGCTTCCGCTGCATGGACATCGACCGCGACGGCTTCCAGGATCTGGTGATCTGCACCTACTCCGAGGACGACGGACGCCCCTACACCTATTTCTACTCCTTCCGCGGCGGCAAGTTCCGCGAGCTCGCAAGACGCGCCCCCTACTTCATCAGCGTGGCCAAGATCCCGCCCTATTTCCAGCCCACCCTCGTGGGCCAGGGCTGGGACAGCGTGCGCCTGTTCGCTCCCGGCGTGCGCCTTGTCGAGAAGAAGGGCGACAGCTACGGCCTCGGCACCAAGCTTGACCTGCCCTCCGGCACCACCTGCTTCAACTTTACCTACATCCCCCCGAGCAGGAACAACCGCGAGCAGCTGGTCGTGCTGACCGACGACGAGCGCATCAAGCTCTACCAGGGCAACAACAATACCCTCATCCACACCACCATGGAGCGCTTCTCCGGCTCGGCCGTGGGCATCGACCACTACAAGGGCATGCCCGGCCTCGGCGTGGACAAGAACTACCAGCTGCCGAGCAAGTACTACGCGCCCATGAACATGATCACGGCCGACATCGGCAACACCGGCGAGCCCGTCCTGCTCCTCAACAAGCCCGTGTCCACGGCCTCCCAGATCTTCGACCGCTACCGCTACTTCCCCCAGGGCGAAATCCACGCCCTGTACTGGGACGGCGTGGGCCTTGCCCTCAAGTGGAAGACCCGCCGCATCCGCGGCTCCGTGGCCGCGGTCGATCTGGCCGACGTGAACAACGACGGCGTTCTCGACCTCGTGGTCGGCCTCAACACCTCGCCCGAGCTCGGCATCGGCGGCAGGCAGTGCATGATCACCGCCTACCCCCTCGACGTGAGCGCCATGAATCCCAACACCCCCGCGGACATGAGCGACTTCGAGGTCAACCCCGACTTCTAGCCTTTTTGCCGGGGGAGCCCTGACGCTCCCCCAAACACACAACAGCCGATTTTTCGGCAATGCGGGAAACGATAAAGAGCTGTCTCCCGCATGCACGCCCATACGTCAGGCCGCCCGGACATCCCTGGCCCTTGGCTCAAGGGAAACCGGCACGCGGCAAGCCAGGAGGAGTCATGCGCGTTCTTGTCATCGGTTCCGGAGGAAGAGAACACGCCCTCGTGTGGAAGCTCGCCCAAAGCCCGCACGTCACCGAAATCTACGCGGCCCCCGGCAACGGCGGCATGGAGATGGAGGGCATCACCAACGTCAACGTCCGGGTCGATGACATAGACGGCCTTGTGAACGTGGCCAGAAGCCGGATGATCGACCTCGTGGTCCCGGGTCCGGAGCTCTGCCTCACCCTCGGCGTCATCGACGCCCTCAGGCAGGCCGGCATCGCCTGCTTCGGGCCGGACATGTACTGCTCCCGCCTCGAGGGCAGCAAGGCCTTCGCCAAGGAGGTCATGGCCAAGAGCGGCGTGCCCACGGCGGCCTACAAGACCTTCACGAGCCTCGAGGAGGCCAGGGCGCACGTGATGGAGCGCGAGGCCCCCATGGTGGTCAAGGCCGACGGCCTTGCCGCCGGCAAGGGCGTGCTCGTGTGCAGGACGAAGGACGAGGCCCTGGCGGCCCTCGACGAGGTCATGGGCAGGAAGGCCTTCGGCGAGGCCGGCAACACCGTGGTCGTGGAGGACTTCCTCAAGGGCGAGGAAGTGTCCCTTCTGTGCCTGTGCGACGGCACGAACGCCGTGCCGCTCCCCTCGGCCCAGGACCACAAGGCGGCCTACGACAACGACGAGGGTCCCAACACGGGCGGCATGGGCGCCTACAGCCCGGCACCCATCCTTCCCGACTACCGTCTCGAGGAGATGGCGGACCTCGTCATCCGCCCCGTGCTCGACTACTTCAGGGCCGTGGAGCATCCCTTCGTGGGCGTCCTCTACGCCGGCCTCATGATAACCGAGGACGGTCCGAAGGTGCTTGAGTACAACGTGCGTTTCGGCGACCCCGAGTGCCAGCCGCTTCTGGCCCGCCTCGACGGGGATCTGCTCGTCATCCTGAAGAGCGCCGTGGACGGCAAGCTCGACAAATCGCTCGTGCACTTCTCCGAGAAATCCGCCGTCACCGTGGTCATCTCGGCCAACAGCTATCCCGGCACCCCGGAAAGGGGCATGGAAATCAACGGCGTCAACAAGGCCGAGCTCTTGCCCAACGTGCTCGTCTTCCACAGCGGCACGGCCCTCGTGGACGGGAAGCTCGTGGCCGACGGCGGGCGCATCCTGTCCGTGACCGCCCTGGGCGACGATCTGGCCCAGGCCCGCAAGATGGCCTACGAGGGCGTGGACCGCATCGTCATCCCCGACACCCGTTTCCGCAGGGACATCGGCGAAAAGGGCATCCGCCGCCTCGAGGAGCTGCGCAGGAGCCGCTAGGCCCGAGAGGCCGAAAGGCTCCCGCCCCAAACGTCTGTTTCAACCCGTTTTTGGAGAATGCAAAAGATGGCCCAAGTCGTCATTTTGATGGGCTCCGCCTCGGACGAGGAAAAGGTTGCCCCCTGCGTGTCCGTGCTGAAGGATCTCGGCATCTCGTGCCACATCACCATATCCTCGGCCCACCGCACGCCGGAGCGCACCGAGAAGCTCGTCGCCGAGCAGGAAGCCGACGGAGCCCAGGTCTTCATCTGCGCCGCCGGCATGGCCGCGCATCTTGCCGGCGCCGTGGCGGCCCGCACGACGAAGCCCGTCATCGGCATCCCGATTTCCGGCTCCGCCTTCGGGGGCATGGACAGCCTGCTCTCCACGGTGCAGATGCCTCCAGGATTCCCGGTGGCCACCGTGGCCTGCGACAAGGCCGGCGCCCGCAACGCCGCCTGGCTGGCAGCCCAGATGCTGGCCCTGCAGGATAAGGCCCTGGCCGACAAGCTCAAGGCGGCCCGCGAGAAGATGAAGGCCGACATCGAAAAGGCAGGAGAGGAACTCACCTCCCGCTACGCGTAAATTCATCGGCGCAAACGCCCGACTTCGCTTCAGGCCCTTCCGACACGGGAGGGCTCTTTTTTTTGCCTCTTGCCCCGATGCAAGGGCCGTCCTTAAGCCTCGGAGCACGAGCCCCCTGTTCTTTGCCCGCTCTCTTTCGGTGCGCATCTGCCCGCTCATGAGCGGGCAAAACGCGGGCAAAAAAAGAGAGGGTCCATGAGCTTTCTCATGAACCCTCGGAAATTTCTGGTGGAGCTGGACAGAATTGAACTGACGACCTCTTGAATGCCATTCAAGCGCTCTCCCAACTGAGCTACAACCCCAACTGGCGAGGTCTTGTTTACGTGATCGGGCCTCTCCTGTCAACAAAAAATTTCAGAATTTTTGCAAAAGGGGACAACGGCTCCCAAAGGCGCCCTAGAGGGAGGCCTCGTCGGCAAGTTCCGCGAGCACTTCGCCGATCTTGAAGACCGCGTCCTGCAGCACCTCGTCCGAGACGGCGTAGGAGAGACGGATGCAGTTGTCGTCCCCGAAGGCGATGCCGGGCGTGACGGCCACGTGGATCTTGTCGAGAAGGTACTGGCTGAGCTCGAGGGAGTTGCGCACCTTGGCCGTGAAGCACTTGCGCACGTCGAGGAAGAGGTAGAAGGCTCCGTCCGGCTTCGGGCAGACCACGAAGGGCCAGCTGTCGATCATGGAAAGAGCGAGATCCCGCCTTCTCGTGAAGGCCTCGCGCATCTTCCAGATGCAGTCCATGGGACCAGTGAGGGCCGCAAGGCCGGCCTTCTGGCTGATGGAGCAGATGTTGGACGTGCTCTGGCCCTGCAGGACGATGCACTTCTTGATGATGTCGGGATGCGCCACGAGGTAGCCCAGGCGCCAGCCGGTCATGGCAAAGGTCTTGGAGAAGCCGCCCAGGATGCTGATGTTCTCGGGGTACTTGGTCATCCACTGGCTCAGGCTCGCCATCTCCGCAGGCTCGAAGACGAGCTGGTCGTAGATCTCGTCGGAGATGAGCATGATGCCTGCGTCCATGGCCACCTGCACGATGGCAGCCACTTCCTCTTCCGTGTACACGGCACCCGTGGGATTGCTCGGCGAGTTGAGGATGAGCAGACGGGTTTTGGGGGTGATGGCCGCGCGGATCTGCTCGGCCGTCACCTTGAAGTGGCTCTCGGCAGGCGCCTGCACGAAGACGGGCTCTGCCCCGGCAAGCTTCACCATGTCGGGGTAGCTCACCCAGTAGGGGGCGGGGATGATCACCTCGTCGCCGGGGTTGAGCACCACCTGGAAATAGTTGAAGAGGGCGTGCTTGCCGCCTGCGGAAATGAGCACGTTCTCCACGTCCGTCTCCAGATCGTACTGGTTGCGGAAGTAGTCGCACACGGCCCTGCGCAGCTCCACGATGCCCCCCACCGCGGTGTACCTGCAGAAATTGGCGTCGATGGCCTCCTTGGCGGCCTCGCAGATGTGCTTCGGAGTGGGAAAGTCCGGCTCGCCGATGGCGAGGCTCGTCACCATGATGCCCTTGTCCTTCAGCTCCAGGGCCTTGGCGTTCATGGCCAGCGTGAGCGACGGCTTGATCCGGGCCAGACGGTCGGAAATCTGCATGTTTTCTCTCCTGTGGGCTTGCCTTGAAAGCCGTCGCGGGAAATGGATGGTCGAAACACCCTCCCCCTGGGCTCCATGGACCGCCGCCCCTCGTCGGGACGGCGAAAAAAAGACCTTGGGAGGCGTCCCTCCCAAGCCCCTGTTTCATAGCCCTTTTCCGATTGGGCGGCAATACGGACCCCTTCCTCAAATCGGCCCCGGTTCTTGACAAGCGGGCATGGTGAAGGGGAACGTCCCCGGCATGCTGTACGAAAAACCGAACTCTTCAACGCCCGACGAGCATTCTCTCCAGCCATCACGCGGTCCGTCGGCCGAAAAGGCCCACGTGCCCTATCCCGGTCCCGTGGCCGAAGGTCGATTCATCCGCCGCGAGAAGCGCTTTCTTGTGCTTGTCGAGATGGACGGCAGAGAGGTCTGGATCCACTCCAACAACACGGGCTCCATGCTTGGTTTGATGCGCCCGGGCGCCAGGATTCTCGCCTCGCACTCGGACAACCCCAGGCGCAGGCTCGCCTGGACCCAGGAAGCCGTGTACTCGGAGACGGCCGGCTGCTGGGTCGGGGTAAACACCTCGACGCCCAACCGCATGCTCGTAAGCGCCTATCTCGCGGGAGCCCTCGACTTCGCCGGGGGCTACGACACCCTGCGCACCGAGGCAAAGCGGACCATGAGCCGCTTCGACGGGCTTTTCGAGAGCAGGGACAGGCCCAGACTCTGGGTCGAGTGCAAAAATGTGACCCTCGTGGAAGACGAGGTGGCCATCTTCCCGGACGCGGCCAGCGAGCGCGGCAGAAAGCATCTGGAGGAGCTCATGGACGTGACGGCCTGCGGCGAGCGGGCGGCCATGTTCTATCTCGTGCAGCGAACCGACGCCTCCTGCTTCGGCCCGGCCGAGTGCGTGGATCCCGAGTACGCCCGCCTGTTCTGGCAGGCCGTGGAAAGGGGCGTGGAAATCCATGCCCTCGAAGCGCCCACGACGCCGCAGGGCATCTTGCTTGGCAGAAGGCTTCCACTCGCAAGGCCCGCCTGCGGCGAGATCTGAACATAAAGGACGCGTCAAGGCCGGTTTCCTGCCCAGCCCCGGAGGTAACAGGCCCCAAAACCCCTTTTGTCACGTCTTGTTTTCGGAGCCGATTTGCCCTAGGAAAGAAGATTGCCGTACACCTTTTCCCGACCAGCCAGACAGCCCCCGCAAGGCCACGGCAGAAAAGCACGCACAAGGATCACGCCGAGAGCACGCCAATGGACCACCAGCACGCCCAAAATGCCAACCACCGCTTCATCCCCCACTACACGGACGAGGAGCTGCACGAGATCCAGACAACGGGACTGCAATGGACCGTGCGTCATGCCCAGAACTCGCCCCAGTACAGGGAACTTTTCAAAAAGGCCGGCGTGAACCCTGACGACGTGCGCTCCCTCGAGGATCTGCGCCATCTGCCCACCACCGACGCGGACGACCTGCGCGAGGGCTATCCCCTGCCTTTCTTGAGCGTTCCCGAGGTGGACGTGGCCCGCGTGCACGCTTCCAGCGGAACCACGGGGAAACGCAAAATTCTCGCCTACACAGAGCGCGACATCCACACCTTCAACACCCAGATGGCCCGCTGCTATGAAATGGCCGGGCTCACCCGCGAAGACCGCATGCAGGTGGCCGTGGGCTACGGCCTGTGGACCGCAGGGGCGGGCTTCCAGATGGGGAGCGAGCTTTTTGGGCTCATGACGGTCCCGGTGGGCCCAGGCAACCTGCAGATCCATCTCCAGCTCATGGAGGATCTGGGCACCACCTGCTTCGGGGCCACGGCCTCCATGGCCCTTCTGCTCGCGGAGGAGGTGGAGCGGGCCGGCATCCGCGATCGCCTCAAGCTGCGTACCATCATCTGCGGCTCGGAGATGCGCAACGAGAAGATGCGCCTTGCCATCGAGTCCAAGCTGGGGATCGAGGACAGCTACGACATCGGCGGCATGACCGAGATGTACGGGCCCGGCACGGCCATCGACTGCAGGTGCCACACGGGCCTCCACTACTGGGCCGATCTCTTCATCATCGAGGTTCTGGACCCGAAGACCGGCGAATCCCTGCCCGACGGCCAGGTGGGCGAGATGGTGGTAACGAGCCTTTGCAAGGAGGCCTCGCCGCTCATCCGCTACCGCACCCACGATCTCGCCTGCATCGTGCCCGGCCGCTGTGGGTGCGGCCTCAACATGCCCCGCCACAGCGCCATCCTTGGGCGCTCGGACGACATGATCGTCTTTCGCGGCGTGAACATCTATCCCGGCCAGATTTCCGACGTGCTCGCCCGCCGCGAGGAAGTGGGCAGCGAGTACCTCATCCAGCTCACCCGCGACGAGCGCGGACGCGACAACATGACCCTCAAGGTCGAGCGCGCGGACCATCTCGGAAACGACGTGGACGAGGGACTCAAAAAACGCATCGAGGAGGACCTGCACCTCTCCCTCTTTGTGCGGGTCAACGTCGAAATCGTGAACCCCACGACCCTGCCGCGCACCTTCTCGAAGTCGAAGCGCGTGGAAGACCTGCGCTAGGGCTGCGCAGGGCGGTTTCGCTGCCGGCAAGGCAGGCCCCATGGACAAGGACACCTATCGCGGGGCAAGAAGCCCCAGGGGCGGCGCGGGCGACGCGAACGCCCATGGTTCTGCAGGAAGCGGGGGGTCGCGCCCTGCGCGCGAAAAGCCGACCCGTCAGTCCTGCCCGCGTTCCCCGTCGTCCCAATCTGCCTCCCGGAATTCTGACTCACGTCATTCGTCCTCCCCGCATTCTTCGGCTTCCCGCCCCCCGTCGCATCCGCGCCACGGCGGTCACGCGAACCAGGAAGCCTCTCCGGGCAAGGGGCACGGACGGCGCCTGCGCGGCTTTGGCCAGGAGGACGAGAAGCTCGCGAGAGCCGTGGAAGCACTCTCCTGGGAGAAGCTTGATGGTTTGCCCGGGGAAGGCTCGTTTCAGGTGCATGTTGCGCCAAAGGGGCTTTTGGGCGTTCTTCTGGAGGAACTTGCCGACCGCGCCCTTGCCGTGAAGGGCAGGGCCGTTCTCGCGAAGTCGGGGCCCCTGCCCCATTGGGCCCAGGTCAGCTGGACACGGCCCTTCTGGCTCGAGATAGCTTCCATTGCCGACGCCAAGACGAAGCTCAAGGCTGTCCAGCGCAACTGGCGGGCGCACCTCGAAAAGGAGAGCGGCCTCAACCGCAGGGCAGTCCTCATCGAGGAGGCGCTGCCCCACGTGGGCCGAAAGCCGCTCGTCTTCGACCGGAACATGCAGGTCCCGACGGCTCCCCTTGGCGCCTTCCTGCTCTGGGACAAGAACCTCGTCCTCGCCTCGGCCGAGACCACCTCGCCCTTCGCGGACGGGGAGCCCCATTTCGAGGAAAACAGGCTCGTACCGCCGGGGCGTGCCTACCTGAAGCTCTGGGAGGCCTTCACGACATTCGGGCACATGCCGAAGGAAGGGGAACTCTGCGTCGAGCTTGGTGCCTCCCCGGGCGGCTGGACGTGGGTTCTGGGCAGCCTCGGGGCAAGGGTCTTTTCCCTCGACAAGGCCCCTCTCGCGCCCAATGTGGCCTCCATGCCCAACGTGGAGCACTGCCTTGGCAGTGGCTTTGCTCTCGATCCTTCCCTCCTGGGCGAGGTGGACTGGCTCTTCTCGGACATGATCTGCTACCCCGAGCGCCTGCTCGAGCTTTTGCAAAAGCACCTTGCCGCCCGATCCTTCAGGCGGGCCGTGTGCACCATCAAGTTCCGCTCGGACCAGGACCACAACCTGATCTCGGCCTTTGCCAATATTCCCGGATCGAGCGTGCGCCATCTCTCCTGCAACCGCCACGAGCTCACCTGGTTCTACGAGCGGCCGGACGAGGGCAGTCAAGATAACTGATTGTCGGCCGACACGCACCTCGAGGCCCAGAAAGACCTTTTCGTCTGCCCAACATTTCGGGGAAATTCCCGTGATGCAGGACAAATGATCTGCCCTGCCTCCCAGTGCACTGGTATGAGTGGCGCGTATGCTGGCGATTGATCTACAAGATTGATCCACAGGATTGATCCACAGGCACCTGTTTCCAAGTTTCACGAAGCGAGGCAATCCTGCAACACGAATTTCTCACACAGTGGCGACCACTGAGCAAAATTTGCGCTCAATGAACGGGCACAACTTTGAGCTTAGTGAGCCTCGCCAGCGCAGTTTTGCGCTCGCCGACTCAATTTTGAGCGCGCCTCACCCGAGGCACTTTCAGAGTTTATCTCAAAACTCTTAAGCTCTTGAAATTATTGTTATTTTGCAACCTTGCCTGTCTTGCGAGCATGGACGTTGA
>CAZWOT010000032.1:0-16785 GCA_964635595.1 uncultured Desulfovibrio sp. | reverse complement strand
GAGTCGCGCCTTGGCAAGGATTTTTTACAAATTAATTTACGGACAGCGCCTTAGAATGCGCTCGAATGCGGCGGGAGCGGCCAATTCCATGCTCGAAATATAACAGACCGTCCGGAAAGGCGCAAGCAACGGGAACTGGCCGGTGAGACAGGGCTGCTATAGTCCACAGGGAGAGTTTCCCAGGACAACGGCGACGAGCCCGCCACCTGCTCTTGCGGGTATAATCTTTCGTCGCACCGAGAAAACCGCAGAGCCGCAGCCACAGGCCGAGAACATGACGGGGTGTTCCTCCTCCCTGGCCCTACGCGCCGAATCCCCGGAATGCGCTCGAATGCGGCGGGAGCGGCCAATTCCCCCGACATGTCCATCAAACCGGCCGGGCAGACACAAGCACCCGATTGCCCCTTGTCTATCCCCCCACAAGTGTTTATCTTCGTTTGCGAACATCGGGACGCAATGTCCCCGTCTGGACAAGGTCCCTCCACATCTGCTCATACACAACGCCCGAAAGGGACCTTGCGAAACATCACATACGACAGGAACGGGACGCGCCAGGAGCCGGCGCGATTTCCGTCGGAGGAATTTCATGCAGACCACTCGCACTCTTGAGGCGAAAACTCTCAGCGCAGCGTCGGTGTACATGCGCCATGTCTACTTCTGGATGACGGCCGGTCTTGCAGTCACCTCGGTGGTTGCCCTGGCCGTGGCCGGCAGCCCGAGCATCCGGCAGCTGATCTTCGGCAACATGGCCATCATGATTGGCCTCGTCATTGCCCAGTTCGGCCTTGTGATTGCCATCTCCTCGGCCGTCCACAAGTTTTCCGCCGGGACCGCCACGGGCCTGTTCATGCTCTATTCCGCGCTGACCGGCCTCACACTGTCCTCGATCTTCGTGATCTACCCCATAGGCGACATCGCCAACGCCTTCATCACCGCGGCGGGCATGTTCCTGGCCATGTCCATCTACGGCACGGTCACCAAGCGCGATCTGTCCGGCTGGGGAAGCTTCCTGTTCATGGGCCTTGTCGGCCTCATCATCGCCATGGTCGTGAACATCTTCCTCGGCAGCTCCATGATGAGCTTCGTCATCAGCGTGGTGGGCGTCATCGTGTTCACGGGCCTGACCGCCTACGACACCAACAAGCTGCGCGCCTTCGGCGCCGGCGCTCCCCTGGACGACGCCGTGGCCATCCGCCGCGGAGCCATCCTGGGCGCCCTGACCCTCTACCTCGACTTCATCAACCTCTTCCTGATGCTCCTGCGCCTGTTCGGCGCCAACAGGGACTAGCGGCCGCCCCGGGATTCCCCGGGCAATCCACCGCTTCCCGGCATCGGGCCAGCATTTCGGGACCCCGCGCGAATGGACATTGGCGCGGGGTCCTCTCGCATATGAGGCAAGCCGCAAGACCTTGCCCCTGGCCAGGTCCTGAAACGAGCCCGCCGCGTCACCCGCATCAGCCGCGCCAACCGTATCCGCATCAACCGCATGACCGACCCAAACGACCGCTTCGACGCCCTCCTGGATCTCTACCTGCCGGACAGGGAGACGGTGCGCTCCCGAAAGGCAGACGACCCGCCTCTCCACAAGCTTGGCCCAAGAAGAGAGGACAGTGCGCCACAGGCAGGAAAAAGCCCCTCCAGGGGCCATGAAGGCAGGGCAAAAGGCGGCGCGCCAGGGGACGGGGCCGGCCGCTCGGAGAACGGCAAGGCCGCGAAGGCAGCCAGGGCTGTCGGGACCAGGGAGAAAGCAGCGTCCTTCGTGCTCGAGGGGCGCCTCGAGTATGCCGACGGCCGCGGCCGGGTGATCTTCGGACCCAACGCCCACGGCTTCGAGAGCGTGCCCGTCTACTCGCACGGGCCCTCCCCGTGCGCTCCGGGCGATTATGTGCGCGTGCGCTTCGAGGGCAAGGGGCGCAAGGCCCTGCGGTGGCACATCGACAAGCTCGTTGCCCGCTCCATCGAGCCCTTTCGCCTCTACGTGCATGCTGTCAACAAGGCGTCAGGCAGGGTGTTCGCCCATGCCACGGTCCCTGCCGTCATGCCCGTCCAGGACGAGACGGGCTTTTCCTGCAGCCGCTTTGTCATCGAGGCAGCAGATGCCGAACTCAAGGTCGGCGATCTCGTGGTGGGGCGCGTGGTTGGCGAGTCCGGCATCGAACCGGAATACGGGCGTTCGGGAAAGGGGGGCTGGCTCCACGTCAAGCCCATGCATGTCCACCCCTTTGCCTCGTATGCCCGCCACGAGGAGCTTGTCCGGCTGAACCACGAGGCCCCTGGCGACTTTCCCCAAAGCGCGCAAAAGGAGGCCCGCAGATTCGCAAAGGACCTCTCGAGGGACGATGCGGCGGGGCGCCTCGAACTGCGCGGCGAGTGCCTCGTCACCTTGGACGGGGCCGACGCCCGCGACTTCGACGACGCCGTCTGCGTGAAACGCACCCCAGACGGCGGCTACGAGCTCATCGTTGCCATCGCCGACGTGAGCCACTACGTGCGCGCAAACTCTCCCCTCGACCGGGAAGCGTTGAAGCGCGGCAACAGCTGGTATTTTCCGACCTCTGTGGCCCCCATGCTGCCCTTCGAGCTCTCGAACGAGCTCTGCTCCCTGGTTCCGCACAAGGACCGCCTCGCGGTCGCCGTGCGCATGGAGCTCGACGGGCGCGGGCACACGAAAAGAGCCTCCTTCGACCTTGCCGTCATGCGCTCGAAGGCCCGCCTCACCTACGACGAGGCGCTTGTGCTCGTGGGTGCAGGCAAGCCGGACCCGGATGGGTCCTTCGCCGCTTCCGGAGGCCATGTGCCGCGCGAGGCCGTGCTCGAGAAGTTTTCGCCGGAAAACTGCGAGGGGCACGATGTTGCGGCCATGCTCGAAGTCGCCCTCGAGCTCTCTAACATCCTCAAAAAACGGCGTCTTGAGCGCGGCGCCCTCGACATGGATCTGCCCGACTGGACGGCCGCCATCGAAAACGACCGGCTGGTGGACCTTGCCCATGCGTCCCACCACGACATGCACCGGCTCATCGAGGAGTTCATGATCCGGGCCAACGAGGTGGTGGCCGATCATCTCGCGGGAGTCGACCTTCCCTTCCTCTACCGCGTGCACGACGAGCCGGGCATCGAGAAGCTCTGCAGCCTTACCGAGGAGCTTGTGGACGGCGGGCTTCTGCCCCAGGGCCGTCTTCGCGAGCCCCTTGAGCCAAGGGAGCTTTTTGCCCTCCTGGCCAAATACCGCGGCACGGACAGGGCATACCCCGTTGCGCGCGCCTGCGTGCGCTCGCTTCCCCTTGCGGTCTACAGCGACGAAAACATCGGCCACTTCGGCCTTGCCTCGAAGGCCTACTGCCACTTTACCTCGCCCATACGACGGGGAGCGGACCTGCTCGTGCACCGGGTCCTGAAAACGGCCATGGGCAAGGACCAGGACCCCATACTGGCGGGCCGGAAATTGAAGCGCGTGGCGGCCGCCCTGAGCGACTGCGAGCGTTCGGCCCAGCTGGCCGAGCGCGAGATGGCCCGCCGCCTTGCCGTGCTCTGGCTCCTGAACCAGGAAAAGGGCCGCGAGTACGAGGGCCTCGTGCTCTCGAGGGGCTCCCGCTTTGCCAAGGTGCAGCTGGAAAACCTTCCCGTGGAAGGGGCCTTCTTCCCTCCCCGCGGCCGCTCCCTGCCAGGAATGGGCGCAAAACTTCGCATGGCCCTTGCGTACCTCAACATCGTGGCCCTGCAGGCGGATTTCGGTCCTGCAGAAAATCATCCCAAAAAACGCCGGGACAGAAGGGCCCGCCAGGCGGCCGGGGAGGCATGATGGGTCTTTTCTCCCGTTCCCAGGGGCTCGGCATGGCGGCCGTGCTGCTTGCCTTGAGCACCATCCTCTCGCGCCTCATGGGCCTTGTCCGCGACAAGGTCATCTCCTGGCAGTTCGGGGCCGGAAGCGAGTCGGACATCTATTTCGCGGCCTTCGTGGTGCCGGACCTCATCAACTACCTGCTTGCGGGCGGCTTTCTCGGCATCACCCTCATGCCGCTTCTGGCCCGCCGCTTTGCCGAGGACGAGGCGGACGGTTGGTGCTTCTTCTCCACCGTGATCACCTGGATGGGACTGGCAGCCGTCGTTCTCACCCTTGCTGCCATGGCAAAGGCCGACACCCTTGCCCGCCTTGTGGCGCCAGGCCTTGAAGAAGGCAAATACGGCCGCCTGGCCTTCTTCATGCGCGTGACCCTGCCGGCCCAGTTCTTCTTTCTCACGGGCTCGTGCGTGACGGCACTCCTCTTTCTTCGAAAGCAGTTCGCGGTGCCGGCACTTTCCCCGCTCATCTACAACGGCTGCATCATCCTCTTCGGCGTGAGCCTGCCCACGCTCGGTCTTGCCGAAGGCATGACCGGCTACTGCGTGGGCGTGGTCTTCGGGGCTGCCCTTGGCACGCTCATCCTGCCCTGTCTCGTCGCCCGCCAGGGGGGCCTCAGGTTTTCCCCGCGGCTCAAGCACCCGCTTCTCAAGCGCTTCATACTCCTTGCCCTGCCCCTCATGCTGGGGCAGACCGTGACGGCGCTGGACGAGCAGTTTCTGCGCGTCTTCGGCTCGCTCACCGGCGACGGCTCGGTGAGCCTTCTGAACTACGCCAAGCGCGTCTCCCAGGTGCCGGTGGCCATGGTGGGCCAGGCCGCGGCCCTTGCCTCCTACCCCTTTCTCGTCTCCCTGCTCGCCAAAAACGACCGCGAGGGCTTCGAGCGGGTGCTCTCCCGCGCCCTGCGCACGGGCCTTGGCCTCATCGTGTCCCTGGCCCTGTGGGTGGCGGTGCTGGCCCCCTCCACCTTCACCTTCCTCTTCTACGGCGGGCGCATGGCCGAGGCGGAAATCGTGCGCGCGGCACCCCTTCTGCAGATTCTCCTTGTTGCAGCACCCTTCTGGGTCTTCCTCGAGCTTTTGACCCGCGGCTTCTACGCCCAGACAGACACGCTCACCCCCGCCGTCTCGGGCACCATCCTCACCGTCCTGCTTCTGCCGGTCTACTACTACGCAGCCGTGCCCAGTGGAGCCGCCGGCATAGCCCTCACGTCCGTGCTGGGCCTGTGCGCCTACTCGCTTGTGCTCGTCGCCATCTGGGTGCGCAGGGAAGGAGGAACAGTCTTTGCGGGCGTCGTTCCCACGGCGCTGAAATCCCTTGCCTGCGCAGCTCCCGGCATCGCCCTGGGGTACGGCGCGGACAGGCTGCTTCGGCCCGTGCTGGACGGCATCTCGCCCATCCTCTCGGCCTTCGTGAGCCTTTGCGTTGCAGGCCTGATCTTCCTCGCCCTCTACGTGCCCCTGGGCCTCAAATTCTGCCCGGAGCTCTTCGAGCGACTGAAGGGCCGCCTTTCGAGAAAGGGCCAGGGATAGCCGAACCGCAGGCCCCAGGAGAGGGACCTGCGGGATCTGAAGGACGAAGGAGACACATGGGCACGGCAGGCCACGGGGCCTGTCCGCCCCCGGCTACGCCTTCTTCGCCGGCTTTTTGAAGAGGAAGGAGCCTGCCACAAGCAGGCAGGTAAGGAAGAGCGCGACAAGAAGCGCGTTGTGCAGCCCGCAGGCGTGGGCCACGGTGCCGATCACCGGCGGAACCATGAGAAGCCCCGCATAGGCGAGCACCGAGACCACGGCGCTGGCCGTGCTCGGATCGACGCCCGGATGGCTTCCGGCCCGACTGAAGAGGAAGGGCACGATGGGGGCCATGCCGAAGCCCACGCACCCGTAGCCCACAAGGCAGAGGGCGACGCTGTCCGTGAAGAGCACGAGACTCATGCCGAGAACGGCCAGAAGCGAGCCCACGAGCATGAGCCAGAACTCGTCGAAATGGGTTCTGGCCACGTCCGCGAACATGCGGCAGACAACGACCGAGGTGGAGAAGGATGCGTAGACGAGCGCCGATATGCCCTCGTCGGCTCCCTTGACGGAGTTGAGGTAGAGAGCTCCCCACTCGCCCACCGTGCCCTCTGCCGAGTAGCAGCAGGCGGCCACAAGGCCGCAGAGAAGGACAAAGACGGGCGGAAGCGCAAAGGCCCTCTTCTTTTTGTCCTCGCCGTTTTCCTCCTTTTTCCCGTTGCCGATGGCGTCCTTCTGGAGCCTTGGCACGCTCCAGGGCCGTGCGAGGGCATAGACGGCAAAGACGACGGCGAAGTTCCAGAAGGGGGCAACGGCAAAGGACGCAAAGGCCGCGCTCGCAAGCGCGCCCACAACCCCGCCCATGCTGTAGCCCGCGTGCATGAGGGCCATGCAGGGGGCCGCGAAGCGCTGCTCGATCTGGATGGCCTGGGTGTTCATGGACACGTCCATGAGGCCTGTGCACAGGCCAGCACACACGCCGCCAAGAGCGAGCAGCAGGGGCGTGGACGCAAGGCCCAGGATGGGCAGAAAGAAAAGAATGAGAAAGGAGCTCAGCCGCAGAACCTTGCGGGAGGAGAAGCGCCTTATGAGCGGCGTGCTCAGGAGGAGCCCGGCAAGGCCCGAGGCCCCGAAGACGAACAGAATGAACCCGATTTCCGCATCGTTGGCCCCGGTCTGGGCCTTCATGGCGGGAAGTCTCGAGGTGAAGAGTCCGTAGGCCAGACCAGGGCCCACGAAGAAATAGGCGCAGGCCGCCCTGGCCCGCACGAATCTGCTCCAGCGCATCATCTGCTCCGTTGGGACAGATCCCGCTGTCAAGCGACAGTGGGGGAACCTGCCGTCAGCCTTTGCTTTTCGAGAAGGCTGCCTGTTTTTTGTGAAAGAGGTTTGTCTCTCCAGGTCGCCTGACGCCCATCTTTCGCAAGGCCGAAAAAATCCGCAAAACCATTTGGCCGCGCGCTCGATGGTCAGGTCCTTGAACCAGAAAAGCCAAAGTTTATCAAGCGCTTTCTCTTCGCACAGACCTCTCCGCACAATCCGGCATGGCGCTCTCGCGCCGCAGGACAAGGTCGGGCAGGACCACGGCAGTCTCTTCTGTATCTTCCTTGCCCTTCCAGGCCACGATGAAGCGCACCATGGCCGCATGGGGCCGATAGCCCTTTTGGGCCAGCTCCTGCAGGCGGGCAAGGCATTTGCTGGAGAGCTTGGCGACACGCAGGGTCTTTCCGCCAATTTCCGCGGTCAGGTAGGGTCCCTCGAAGGGTTTGTCGAAAGAGAGCCTGTCGCCGCTTCGAAGCTTGAAGATGTCCATCTTCCGGCTCTTGAAGAAATCGAGCACGACACCCTGGTGCGAAAGCTGAAGCTCTATTGTCGTGGGCTCCGGATAGGCCTGCCTGTCCTCCTTGTGGACGACGCCCGGCACCCTGAAGGCCGAGAAAAGGCCCGTGCTGCAGTGGATGTGGAGGCCATTTCTGGCCCGCGTCATGCCCACGTACAGCTTGCGCCGCTCGTCGTCGCTCTCGCAGCGGCAACCCTTGAGCATCATGTGGACCACGTCGAACTCGCGGCCCTTGGCCTTGTGGATGGTGGAGACCGTCACGGTTTCCCGATCGTCCTCGTGGAAATCGTCGTAGCTCGACTCGAGGATGAACTCCTGCAGATCCGTGCGGCGCATTTCCTCGCGCGAGGCCTGAAAATCCTCGAGAAGCCTTTTGCAATTGGAAAGACAGGAGCTTCTTTCATAGGTCTCGAAGAGTTGCTTCTTCGCCGTCTCCCAGACCTCGTCCGGGATGACGGGAGAGTGCAGTCTCCGATCCAGCTGCTTGAGGAAGTAGCGCACCTCGACCAGATCCAGAAGCCGAAAGCCGTCCTGGGACTGGATGAGCCTTGCGCGCACGCCGTTTTGAACGAGGAGGCTTGCCACCTGCAGGGCCTCCTCGTTGGTCTGCGTCAAGACGCAGCAGCTGCCGCTGCCGGCCTCCCGGACAACCTGGAGGACAACGCCCTCCTCCATGTGCCTTGAGAAATAGCGGGTGACGGACACGCTGTCCGTGTCCTTGCGCATGGAGACGATGGGAGCGCGCTTCATCCTGTCGCCAATGGTCCGGGCAAAGGCATTGGCAAGGGCGACTATGGTGGGGCCGCTGCGGTAGTTTTCCGCCATCTCGTGGCGGGCTGCGCCCTCCCCTTCCCCAAGCTTGCGCAGATAGCCGGAATCGGAGCCGCGGAAGGCAAAGATGTTCTGATCGTCGTCGCCCACGGCAATGACCCGCATCCCCTCGTTGCGCTCCATCAACGCCCGGACAAGCTCGTAGTCGTCCCTTGCCATGTCCTGGGCCTCGTCCACCACAAGGACAGTCTTGCTGGCCTTCGAGGGTTCGACTTCCCTTTGCCGAATCATGTCCACGGCGCGGGAGACGACGTCCCCCGCACCCTCCACGGTGCCCATGAGCCCCAGGACCTCGAAGCTGTAGGAGTGGAAGGTGCGTATGTCCACGTAGAAGGCAGTGGGACCGATGAGCCCGGCAAGGCGCTTCTGAAACTCCGTGGCCGCGGCTCTCGAAAAGGTCAGCATCAGAAGCTGCTCGCTCTTCACGTCCTCCATGAGAAGGAGCGAGGCCAGCTTGTGCACGAGCACGCGGGTCTTGCCGCTGCCGGGCCCCGCGGCCACGACGATGCACCTCGACTCTTGATCGTCGATGATGCGCCGCTGCACGTCCGAGAGCCTGCCGAACAGATCATTGAACTTTTTCGCCGAGATGTTGCGGTTGATTTCCTCTGCCCGCTCGCCTTTGAAGTACTTCGCGATGAAGAGCCTGTAGTCCATCTGGAAGTAATCGTGGACAAAGCGCAGGGCCGCTTCGTTGTCGCGCACGACGAGATTGGCGTACTGGCCGACAATGTGAATTTGCTGAATTTTCTGCCTGTAGAACTCGTCCAGGAGCCGGTAGTCCTCCTTTTTGTAGCGCTTCCTGTTGTCCAGGACGAGGCGGTTGATTTCCATGCCGTTGTAGAGAACCAGAAATCCGCCTTCCAACCGCAGTATGCCCGTTTTCGAGAGATACAGAAGGGCGTCCTCGACATCCGCGATCCGTGTTTCCTCGGCTGCAAGCCGGCTCTTCCTGTAGGCTTCGAGAAGACCCAGGACCGAGAACTGGACGGCCTCCATGTCCTTCGACCCGACGGCCTCCGACTCGTCGGCGAGGCCGCTTTTGGCCTCGTCGTACAGCCTTCCCACAATGAAATGGCACAGACGGCTTCTCTTCTCGTGTCTTGCCAAAAGCCCGGGCAGGTCCATCTCCGGGAAAAGCACCACCGTGTCGGCCGTTCTGTTCTCGGACTTGCGCACCCAGCGCCGGATGGCAAGGAAGTTCACGAGCGTGCGCAGCTTGCGCACGCTGGCCTCTGCAAGACCTGCATCGAGGGCTTCCTCGTGGAGCTTCTTCAGGTTGAGCTCGGTCCCCTCCTGGCACAGCTTCCCAAGCACGAACTGCTCGAGCTTTTCCAGATTCTGGAGCGCGTACATGGGCTTGTTCCGGCCGCCCTGGATCTGGATGTAGGCAGACATGTCCAGGTCGTTGGCAAGGAGGCCCTCCTGGCGCATGAGATTGATGAGGAAGATGACCTGGCCCTTGTCCAGCGCCAGCCTGTCGGCCAGATAGTCCACCCTGGACTCGGCCACGTCGTTGCCGGCCCTGGCCACGCTGCGGCTCGAGATGAGAGAGGACATGATGCGCTTGGCATGCAGGCGCTGCTCCTCGGTGGCCGAGGTCATCCTGTCTATGCGGGGCCCCGCCTCCTGCATGCTTCTCGCAAGGATGCTGGTCGCAAGGACACGGGGCATGTTGTTGCCGCGCCTGACGTACTTCGCCTGCTCCAGGGCCGCCACGGCCGTCTTGACCCTCGTGTCCACGTCGACCACGTTCTCGCTCCAGCCCGCGGCCCTGGCGATCTCGAGTGGCGAGCAGCACACACGCGGCCGCAGCCTCGTCAGATCCTTGATGGCGGACCAGACCTGCTGGATTTCGCTCATGCTGAGCTTGTTCTTGTTGAGCAGGAAGAAGTGCTTGTCGAGGTCGCTGTCGTTGTAGAGCACGTAGCAGTCGGCCTGAAGTCCGGGGTCGCGGCCCGCGCGGCCGGCCTCCTGCACGTAGTCCTCGAGCGAGCTCGAGATGTCGTAGTGGACGACAAGGCCCACGTCCTTCTTGTCCACACCCATGCCGAAGGCCGAGGTGGCCACGATGATGCGCACCTCGTTGCTCATGAAGGCGTCCTGGCTTCTGATCTTCTCCTCGCGGTCCATCTTGCCGTTGAAGGCCCTGGCCTCGTAGCCGTCCTTGGTCAGCCTTTCGGCGATGTCCACGGTCTGCCCCGTCCTCGACACGTAGACGATGGTGGGGCACTTCTTCTGCTCGAGGAGATTGCGCAAGGCATCGTACTTTTCCCGGTCCGTTTCCTTGAAAAGCACCGTGTAGTGCAGGTTCTCGCGCGTTGCCGCAGACGCGAACAGGGCCAGATCCAGCTTCAGGGTATCGGCAAAGTAGTCGCGGATGTCGCTGATGACCTTCTGCTTGGCCGTGGCCGTGAAGCAGGAAACGGGGATCGGGGAGGCAAGTCCCTTCTTTTCCTGCAAGTCCTTCATGAAGCGGCCAATGTACTGGTAGTCGACGCGAAAATCCTGTCCCCAGGCCGAGAAGCAGTGGGCTTCGTCGATGACGAAACGGGCAATGTGCCGCCCGACGAGCAGTCTTTCCAGGGTGCGCGAGCGCAGGAACTCAGGTGAGACATAGACAATGGACGCGGAGCCGTCGGCCACGCGCTCAAGTGCGTGTGCCCGCTCGATGGGATCGAGCAGGCCGTTGACGGTCACGGCGTCCGTGATCCCCGACTGGAGCAGGTTGTCCACCTGATCCTTCATCAGGGACAAAAGCGGCGATATGACCACGGTCAGACCGTGCATGGCCTCTCCCGCCATCAGGGCGGGCAGCTGGAAGGTGATGGACTTGCCGCCGCCGGTGGGAAAGATGGCCAAAAGCGACCTGCCGTCCACGGCCGCCTGGGCGGCCTTTTCCTGCAGGGGCTCGCCGTTGTAGGAGCGAAACTGGTCGAAGCCGAAAATCCGCTTGAGGCCCTTGCGAACGTCCAGGGCCTCGCGGCACCAGGGGCAGCCCTCCTGGCAGGGCGTATGGCGCAAAAGCCTGACGAAGTTCCCGATGACGGGAAAGGTGCGCAGGGCCCAGGGCGGCATCACCGAGCAGGGGTCGTCCGTGCCGATGAGTGCCAGGGCATAGGCCAGGGCTTCCGGATCGCTGCGAATCATGGACGCAAGATCCGCGTGGGCGCAGATCGAGCCGGCAAAGGCCTGCCGTATGAGGACTTCGCACTGTGCAGTATCCGCGGCATCCTGGGCGAGGCCGAGATAGCTGAAAAAGCCCTCGAAGTCGGGACGCGCGCGCAAAAGGATCTCGTAGACGCTTTGCCGCTCCTCGGGAAGGGCGAGGAAGGCGTTCACCTCGTCGTGGAAGAGCCTTTGTGCCTTTATGCAGTCGTTGACCGGATTGTTCAGCTCGTCGACCTGCAGCTTGTCGTCCTTGAGCAGGGCGTGGTAGGGGCGCTTCGGGAAAAGCAGGGGCGAAAGCGTCAGGGTGTCGACGGCATGGACGGCGAGCTTTCTCCCGGCAGCCCTCTCGATATGGACGAGGTCGTGGCGCAGGATGTTGTGCCCGCAGACGTACCGGGCGCCCTCGATGAAGGCGAGAAAATCTCCCAGATGCCTCTTATGAAACCTGGCTCCGTCCTCCCGAACCGCGCCAAGATCGAGGATCTTTCCGGTATCCGCGCTTGTTTCCGCATCGATGAAGACGAGGGAAGATTCCATGCCTTGCGACTGCCTCTTGGGCCTTGCGCGCCTGCCGGCTCAAGACCCGGACCTGCACGTCATTTGTGGACAGGCGGGCATCAACCCACGTTGTCCCGCAAGCCCTCTGTATCCTATCCCCAAAGGATGCGCCACTCTTTGCGGGCTGCAATCGTGCGTTTGGCATGGGAGAAGCGTGCCCTGACCTTCGACTGCCTCTGTTCCGAAAGGATTGTCCGCCGACAGCGAAAGGCTCAAGGCTCTGGCATGGAGAAGGCGCGCCCCTCAAGCCCCTTGCAGGGAAAAGTGGCAGGTGTCCACGGCCTGGCACAACTCCGGGGGAGGTCAATTGTCCATTTTTTCAATCAATTCCGCCATTTCTTCTGACGTATACACACGCTCCTGGCCCCGTCTGACTCGTTCAAGCGCTGCCTCGGACAAGTACACCTCTTCCATGGTGTCAATGTGCTCGGCGAGAGCCTCAAGAATATAGAAAGTCTTGGTGCGTCCGGTAGCTTCCGGGAGAACTGTCAGGCGTTTGCCAATATCTTCCGGGATACGTAAAGAAGTTCTCATGCCAAACCTCCTTGCATGCGACAGCGTGTCAGGCGCGGGATAAAGAGATCCACCTATACGCGGAATGATGAGCCCCTCCCCTGGGGATGCCAGGAAGGGAGAGGGCGGGCGAAGGGTCGTGACATCGCCCCAGCTGTTGAGTCTGGTGTGATTCTGCGCCCCCTGGACTGTCAACCCCGAGCGCGGGGACTTTCACCAGGCGGGTGGCGCACCATGCCGGACACACCAAAAAAAGACCGTCCCCCGCTCATTGGAGGACGGCCCTTTCTGGTCATTCAAGATTTGTGGATTTGTCTTTCGACTCTGGAGTCCTTGCCCTCATCGTGCGGCAACGCGCTTGCGGGAGGACTTGCCCGCCATCTGCTCGAAGCGGCGCATGCTCAAATGCGTCAGGGCCACGGCCAGGGCGTCGGAGGTGTCGAGCGCCCAGGAAGCGCTGCTTGCAGGTATCCCCAGCTTCATGCGCACCATGAAGGCCACCTGCTCCTTTTCCGCCAATCCCTGGCCCACCAGCGTCTTCTTGACGAGGCTCGGGGGATAGTCGTTGACGTAAATGCCCACCGAGGCGCAGGCCGCCACGGCCACCCCGCGCGCCTGGCCAAGCTTCAGGGCCGTGGCCGCGTTCATGGCCTGGAAGACCTGCTCGACCGCGGCTTCCGAAGGCTTCGTGCGCCTCAGGACGTCCGCAAGCTCGCGGTAGATGCGCGCGAGACGCTCCGAAAAGGGCGTGCCCCTGGCGGACGTGGTGTGGATGACGCCGCAGTCCACGAGCTCGAAGCCCGCGGACACCGCGCGCACCACGCCCCAGCCCGTGTTGACGGAGCCAGGGTCGATGCCGATGACGGTTACGGGCTCCAACTAGGCCTCGGCCATGTCGTCCGGGAAGTCCGCGTTGGCGTAGACGTTCTGCACGTCGTCGTTGTCGTCCAGGGCGTCCATGAGGCGCATGACCTTCTCGCCCACCGTGGCGTCCACGGCCACGAGGTTCTGGGGCACCATGGCGAGCTGGGCCGACTGCATGGTCACGCCCTTGCCCTCGAGGGCGTCGCGCACGGAGGTGAAGTCCTCGAGGTTGGTCTGGATGGTCCACACCTCGCCGTCGTCGATGACGTCGTCCGCGCCGCATTCAAGCGCGATTTCCATCATCTGCTCCTCGTCGTAGGAGGCGCGCTCGATGGCAATGACGCCCTTGCGGTCGAACATCCAGCCGACGCTGCCGTTCTCGCCCATGCTCCCGCCGTGCTTGCTGAAGAGATGGCGGACTTCCGCGACGGTGCGGTTCTTGTTGTCCGTGGCCACTTCCACCATGATGGCGATGCCGCCGGGACCGTAGCCCTCGTAGAAGCACTCGGCGAGATCGCCGCCGGCTTCCGCTCCGGTTCCCTTGCGGATGGCCGCCTCAATCTTGTCCTTGGGCAGGTTGACCGCCTTGGCCGCGGCTATGGCCGCGCGCAGGCGGGAGTTGCCCGCGGGATCGCCGCCGGCCTTGGCCGCAATGATGATTTCCTTGGCGGCCTTGGTGAAGAGCTTGCCGCGCTTCTCGTCCTGACGGCCCTTGCGGTGCTGAATGTTCGCCCATTTGGAATGACCAGACATATGTTACCTCTCAAACGGTGGGACCGCCCTCGTTCAAGGCCTTGAAATCGAGTCCCACGAAAAATGTTTCCTTGCTTTCCGCCCTGGAGCTCCTGGGCTTGAAGGTCTTGACCGTGCCGAAGGCCTTGCGCATGGGCTGCAGAAGCTCCTGGATGTCCGGGCCCATGAAGATCTTCACCACGAAGGAGCCGCCCTTCTTCAGGCGCAGGCAGGCAACCTCGAAGGCCTCCTTGGCCAGATCGAGCGATCTGCACTGGTCCGTGAACTTGTTGCCGGTGGTGCTCGGGGCCATGTCGCTCATCACCACGTCGAAGGGCCCGATCTCGTCGAGCTTCGCCTCGAACTCGGCCGAGCGGTTGAAGACGTCCTCCAGCATGAAGGAGACCTGCGGGGGAAATTCGGTCCGCACGTTCTGGATGTCGCAGCCGAGCACGAGCCCCGTCTCGCCCACCTTTTCCGCGGCTCCGAGGGACCAGGAACCGGGGGCAGCCCCGAGATCCAGCACGCGCATGCCCTTGCGGAAGAGGCGGAAGCGGTTGTCGAGCTCCTTGAGCTTGTACACGCTTCGGGCCGGATAGTTTTCTTCCTTGGCCTTGCGGAAATAGTGATCGCGGTATTCCTTCACAAAACGCTCCGTGGTTGGGGCAGGACGCCTTCTTTGGGAAAAGCACCCGGGAATCATCCCCCAAATGCCCTCCAAAAGGCCGACTGACGCGGGTTTTCCCGGCCATCTCAAGGCCCCGGCGCGAAAAGCCAAGAGCAAATACACTTTT
Source organism: uncultured Desulfovibrio sp. (assembly GCA_964635595.1). Classification (GTDB taxonomy): domain Bacteria; phylum Desulfobacterota; class Desulfovibrionia; order Desulfovibrionales; family Desulfovibrionaceae; genus Desulfovibrio. Next base: position 2,130 of record CAZWOT010000032.1, on the reverse strand, counting down.
TTTTCCCACAAGCCAAGATGGGGGCAAAGGGCCGCGCCGGCGGCCCAGGTTCGCGGCCTGGCGGAGCTTTGCGGAGCAGATTGAAACGAAAAGTAGCTCTTGACGCGAAGGTCCTTCAGGTCTTATAAGTTTGTTTCCAAACCGTGGGGAAGTGGCTCAGCTGGGAGAGCATCGCATTCGCATTGCGGGGGTCGGGAGTTCAAATCTCCTCTTCTCCACCACAAATCAAAAACTCAAGGTCCTTGTAAGCAACCGCTCACGAGGACCTTGTTTTTTTCGGTGCATGGCCGTTCCAGGGATTGTGGAACAAGCGCAGCATGCCCTTGCACGCCCCTGTCTTGTCGGCTATTTTTCAATCGACAATGCGGGCGTGCCCCTGCAAAGGCGCGTCTTCTTCATTCAGGCGAATCCAGACATGCAGGCAAGAAGAGCGATGCCTGCTCAAGAAGGAGGTAGGGACATGGACTTTTCCGAACCATTGCGGATTTGGCCCGCAAGGTGCGCAACGTCGGCGAGACGTTGAAGTCGGAGGAAGCGACCAAGAACGCGCTCGTCATGCCGTTCATTGCCGCTCTCGGATACGATGTGTTCAATCCGACGGAGGTCGTGCCGGAATTCTCCGCCCCCATTGGGGAGTACAAGGATGCCCGTGTCGACTACGCCATCCTGGGAGAAGGCAAACCCATCATCCTGATAGAGTGCAAGGCCTATGGCACCCCGCTGGACACGAAGCACTGCAATCAGCTTCGCCTGTACTTCCACGGCACGGAAGCGCCCATCGCCATTCTCACGGATGGCGACAGAAACCAGTTCTTCTCGGATCTCGAAGCCTCCAACAAGATGGACTCCAAGCCCTACATGGAGTTCAGGCTCTCCGATATGGACCCGGCGCTGGTGTCAGAAATCCGCATGCTGGCAAAGGGCAAGTTCGACAGGGACTCCTGCCTCTCGGCAGCCAGCGAGCTCAAGTACAACCGCGAGTTCAAGCGCATCCTCGGCGAACAGCTCGTGCAGCCCCACGACGAATTTCTGCGCTTCTTCATATCGCAGGCCTATGACGGCATGATCACCCCGAAGGTTCGCGAGCGCTTCCAGCCCATCCTCGTGACCGCTCTCGAGCAGTTCATCAACGAGCGCATCAACGAACGTCTGAAAAACGCCATCATCCCCCAGCAGCCAGAAGGAGCTCCTTCAAGCGAGCAAGCGGCTGTCACGGAGGAGCCGCAGGAGAAAGAAACCCAGAGCAACATCGTGACCACCGAGGAGGAAAAGGAAGGCTACTACCTTGTGAAGTCCCTTCTCGTGGGCGTGGTGGACACGGAACGCGTGAAGATCCAGGACTGGCAGGCCTACTGCAACATCGTTCTCGACACCCGCTTCAAGGTTCTTCTGCGGATGCACTTCAACCGCCGTCCGTGGAAGATTGGCTTCTTCGACGGCGACCTCAGGGATGATCGGGTGGAAATCGAAAAGCTCGACGACATCCTGAAGTACGCCGACCGCATACGCGCGACCGCAAAGCAGTACGACTCGGGTCAGAAGGACGGCGACAACAGCTGATCCCGACGCCCAGCCACGACATTCTCAAGCCCGGTCAGACCTTCCGACCGGGCTTTTCCATATCCACGGCAGCGGGACGGCCGCCAAATGGAAAGGCCCGCGGGCTTTCCCCATTGGGGCGCCTCTCGCGGGCCGGCAACTTTTCAGCAACGTCGGAACGCTGCGAACTGCGTTTCAGAAAACTCCGCTACTTGGGGGCCTTCTTGGGGCCGGGGCCGGGCTTCGTACCAGGCTTGGGGGCAGGACCGGGCTTCGGACCGGGAGCGGGCTCGCCGCCGCGGGCCGGACGCATCTCGAAGCGGTAGATTTCGTGGATCTCCTCGGTGTAGCCGGGATAGAGGCCCTTGGTCATGCCAAGCACGATCTGGGCGCCGCGGTTCATGTGGACAAGGAGGTCGCCGGTGGAAGGATCGACGCACAGGCCCTCGATCTCGCCCTGGCGGATGGCCTCGTCGAACACCTTCTCCATGTAGACATGGGCGTAGGTGTCGGAGGAGATGTCGATGCGGTAGAGGTGGTCGGGCTCGTTCAGGTCGGCCGTGCCGTCATCGGCGGTCATGAAGAGGGAGC
>CAZWOT010000031.1:0-16815 GCA_964635595.1 uncultured Desulfovibrio sp. | reverse complement strand
GGACGATCGCCTTCGATCACGTCTTCTACTCCTGGATCTGCATGGCCATCCTCTTCGTGACGGCCCTGATCGTCCGCAAGCGCATCACCATGGTTCCAGGGGCGCTGCAGAATTTCTGGGAAGCGATAGTAGAAACGCTGGAAAACTACATAAAGGGCACCATGGGCGAGAAGTACGGCAACCTTTTCACGCCGTTCCTCTCGGGCCTGTTCATCTACATTCTGGCCTCCAACCTCATGGGGCTGATTCCCGGCTTCAACGCCCCCACCGCCAATCTGAACACGACCGTGAGCATGGCGCTCTTCGTGTTCTGCCTCTACAACGTGATTGGCATCTACATCTGGCACCATCACTACATCAAGCAGTTCCTGGGCGTGTCCAAGTGGCTCGTGCCCCTGATGCTGCCTCTCGAGATAGTGTCCCACATTTCCCGCCCCGTCTCGTTGTCGCTCCGTCTTTTCGGCAACATCCGCGGCGAGGAAATCGTGCTCATCCTCTTCTTCATCATGGCGCCGCTCATCGCCACGATACCGATTTACGCACTCTTCCTTCTTGCCAAGTTCATGCAGGCGCTGGTCTTCTTCCTTCTGACCATGTTCTACATCAACAGCGCCATCGTGGGCGCCGAGCACTAATTTCACGGGGAATGGCCGACGCTTTCGGCCCAACCATACAAAACCTTCGCAAGGAGACTTCCATGCGCCAAATCCTTCTCGTTGCCCTCAACCTGATCGCCATGATGGCCATGGCTTCCGTTGCCTTCGCCGCCGACACCCTTGACGCCGCCGCTCTCGGCAACACCTGCCTCGCGGCTGCCCTCGGCATCGGCATCGCGGCCTGCGGCTGCGGCGTCGGCATGGGCCTCGGCCTGCGCGGCGCCTGCGACGGCGTTGCCCGCAATCCCGAGGTGAGCGGCAAGATCACCGGTACCATGATTCTTGCCTTCGCCTTCATCGAGTCCCTGGCCATCTACGCCCTGGTCATCAGCTTCATCCTGCTGTACGCCAACCCCTACGTGGCCTAGTTCGGGCTCGAGGTCGGGTCCCTGGGGCCACGGCCGATCGGACATTTCAGGAAGGGTCGGAGAGCCAGTCTCTCCGGCCCTTCTCGCTTGCTGTACGGCTCGGCGTTCTTGTGCAGCGTGCAGCCCTGCTCCTTCCCGTCTCCTGGGCGGGTCCAGGAAGATCCAGGCGCCTGCTCCTCTCTGTCCCGCCCCTGGGGGGGGGCGTCCTGTTGCGACGTCTTTCACATGGTTTCCTGCGGCGTCTTTGCCCATAAAGGCCTGAACTCCCGGAACTTTGGCCAATCGAGGGCATGGCCATGAAGTCGGCCATTCACGTCTTTTTTTCACAAGGCCCGCTGCATGGGCATAGAAAAACGTTTTTTGTTTGTGAAACACTTGAGTCCAAAGGGTTTCTGCACTAAGATTCCTTCTGTCATTTTTTCACAAGCGGAAGCATGATCGAAAGCATGACCTTCCCCAAGTCCCAGGCAGAGGACAGTGGCACATGGATACCCCTCCCAAAACATCCCGCATTCCCAGAGCGACCATTCAACGTCTTGCGACCTACATCCAGGTTCTCGAGAACCTGGCCCGTGACGGCACGGAAATCATTTCCTCCACGCCCCTGGCCGAGGCCTGCGGCGTCAACGGCTCGCAGATCCGCAAGGACCTTGCCTATTTCGGCGAGTTCGGCATCCGCGGCGTCGGCTACAACGTGACTTCGCTCATCGCCGCCATCACATCCGCCCTCGACGTGAACCGCGAATGGCGCATGGCCCTCATCGGCGTCGGCAATCTGGGAAAGGCGCTGCTCAACCACACGGATTTCAAGGAGCGCGGTTTCAACATCATTGCCATCTTCGACTGCGACCCCTTCAAGATCGGCGAGGTCGTCCACGGCCTCGAGGTGCACTGCACGAAGGACATGCCCACGCTGGTGGCCGAGAACAACATCGAGATCGGCATCATCACCACGCCCCCGGAGCGCGCCCAGAGGGCCGCGACCCATCTGATGAATGCCGGCATCACCTCCATCCTCAACTTCGCCTCCGCACGCATCAAGGTGCCGGAACACGTGAACGTCGAGTACGTGGACTTCTTCCACCATCTCTACTCGCTGGCCTTCAACCAAAGCCGCTATTTCGCCAAGAGCTGACGAGCTTCGGCGGGACAGGCCCGCACGAATTCGACATGGTTCAGGCCCTCGCCACGGCAATCGCCGGCGGGGGTCTGTTTGTCCCGAAAGACCTGTTTGCCGGGGCCCCGCACAAGGACCTGCATGTCCCTTTTTCGCCGCTTTCTCGACGCCATGAGCTTTTTCACCTGCCTTGTCCCGGGCAGGCTCTGCTCCAATTCCACCCTTGGGGAGTGCGCGCCGTGCATCTACCCCTGCGGCGTCGCGACGGGCCTTGTGGCCACCCTTGTCTCGTGGGCCTTCCTTTGGCTTGCGACGCTCGCGGCACCATCCGAAAACGCCCTCCTGGTCCTTCTTCTCGCGGGCACTGCCTGGAGCGTTGCCGAAATTCTCGTGACCAGGGGCCTGCACTGGGACGCGGTGGCCGATCTTGTGGACGCCGTGGGTTCCTTCAAGCGCGGCGACGCCTTTCGCGCCGTCCTCAAGGACAGCCACATCGGCACCTTTGGAGTTCTGGCCCTCATGGTGGTCTTTGTGTGCCAAAGCCTTGCCGCGGCCTCGTATCTGTCCGAAGAGAGGTATCTGACGCTCGTTCTCGCCCCGGCCTGGGGCAAGACCATGGCCATGCCGCTCTTCCGTTTCGGCAGACCCCACGACCCCAAAAGCCTTGGCGGCCAGTTTGCGAGCGCCGGGACACGGGGCAACTTCCTGCTCTCCCTCGTTCTTGTGCCCGTGACCGTGGGCCTGTGCCTCTTCGACGGGGCGCACGTGACCCAGGGCCTCGTGCTTGTTGCCCTGCAGGCCCTGCTCGCCCTTTTCTTCCTGCGCCTCTCGCGCATCCACGACGGCTACAGCGGCGATTTTTGCGGCGCGCTCATGCAGTTCGGGCAGTGCCTCTATCTCGTCCTGCTCGTCTAGCCTGTCCCGGCCAGGCTTTTCTGTCCCGGGACCGACATGAGCCCCAGGACAAACGCGTCTTTTGGCCTCCTTTCGGGGGGCTTCAGGCCTGCCCGCCGTGGGTCATCACATAAAGCTTCATGAGCAGGCTCTCCATGACGCGGGTTGCGCCCACCTGGCCTGCCAGCATGCCTCTTGCCTCCCCCATCCAGGCGGAGACGCTTGCCATGCGCTCGGGCTTCAGCCTGCCAAGCTCGGCGTCCACGCCCTTCTCGCGGGCGCGGCCGGCCATGACGCGCAAAAGCGCCTTGTCGAGGACGAGCAGGATGGAAAGCGCCTGCTCCTCCTTGAAGGACTTGGCCGCAACCTTCTGCAAAAGCCCCCTGCCCGTGCGCAGGAACTCGGCCACGCTCTCCGAGAGCTCCTGGTAGTCCTCGCCGCCGGGCTCCGCCTCCGGGTCCGGCCAGGGGAGCGTCACGCAGTGCGAGCGGGAGACGAGCGTCGGCAGAAGCTGCTCCCGCTGCGGGGCCATCAGCACGAAGAGCGTGCTCTTCGAGGGCTCCTCGAGGGTCTTCAGAAGGGCGTTGGCGGCCCCTACCCTGCTTCCCTCGATGCCGGCCAGAAAGACCACGCGCATGCCGTCGCCGTGGGGCGGGTCCTTCACGCGGCTTTTGAGCTCGCGCACGTTGTCGACCGTGAGCGCGCGTACCGGCCCCGGCTCCTCCTCGTCCTGCCTGTTGGAGATGCGCCCGTCATAGGCCAGCACGTCCAGATGCTCGGCAGCCGCGATCTGCTGGCAGGAGGGACAGGCAACGCAGGGCCTGCCGCTCTCCCTCGCCTGCAGACAGTTCACGCGCGCGGCCCAGTAGCGGGCCGCTTCCACGCGCTGCGCCTCGCTTCCGCCGTCAAGGCACAAGACCTGCGGCGGCTGCGCGCCCAGGGCGTCGAGCCTTGTCTTCAGGCCCTCGAAGCGTGCGTCGTCCAGTTCCGGGAAGAGGGACAAGCGGCGTTTCCTCCGGCAAGCGGGATATGCGCCCAGCCCGGCACGCTGCCCGTCCGGGCATGGGCGGTCGTTTGACAGACTAGCGGATGATGGTCTGCTCGCGGTCCGGGCCCACGGACACCAGGGCCACGCGCACCTGCGTCAGGGCCTCGATGCGCTGGATGTACTTCTGCACGTTGTAGGGCAGGGCCTCGAAGTGCTTGCAGGTGGAGATGTCCTCGGTGAAGCCGGGCATTTCCTCGTAGATGGGCTCGACATCGGCCAGCGCGTTCTCGCCCTGGGGAGGGTACTCCATGCGTCTGCCGTCGTACATGTAGTCCACGCAGATCTTGAGCGTGGGCAGGTTGCGCAGGACGTCGATCTTCGTGAGCGCGATCTGCGTCAGGCCGCACAGGCGCGCGGACTCGCGCAGGATCACCGCGTCAAGCCAGCCGCAGCGCCTGGGCCTGCCGGTGGTGGCGCCGAACTCGTGGCCCTGCTCGCGAAGGAACTCGCCCGTGGCGTCGAAGAGCTCGGTCGGAAAGGGGCCGGCGCCCACGCGCGTGGTGTAGGCCTTGGCGATGCCGATGACCTGATCCAGGTAGTTGGGACCGATGCCCGTGCCCGTGGAGGCGCAGCCGGCAATGGTGTTGGAGGAGGTCACGAAGGGATAGGTGCCGTGGTCGACATCGAGATGCACGCCCTGGGCGCCTTCCCAGAGCACGTTCTTGCCCTGGCTCACGGATTCCTGGATGACGCGCGAGACGTCGGTGAGGTAGGGCGCGACCCTGTCGGCAATGGAGAGCACCTTGTCCGCCACTTCCTTCTCGTCCAGTGGCTCGGCGTCGTAGAGCGTCTTCAGAAGGACGTTCTTCTCGCGCAGGGCCTGGGAGACCTTCTCGCGCACGAGGTCGGGCTGGAGGAGGTCATGGGCGCGGATGCCCACGCGGCTCACCTTGTCCTCGTAGCAGGGCCCGATGCCGCGGCCGGTGGTGCCTATCTTGCCGCCGGCCTTGTAGGCCTCGCGGGCCTGATCGATGGCCACGTGGTAGGGCATGATGAGATGGGTCTTGTTGCTGATGCCAAGGCGTCTCGGGGAGACGTCTATGCCCTGCTCGGCGAGGCTGTCCACTTCCTGCAGAAAGACGAAGGGGTCCAGCACCACGCCGTTGCCGATGAGGCAGGTCTTTCCGGGATGGAGAATGCCGGAGGGGATGGTGTGCAATATGGTCTCGACACCGTTGACGGCAATGGTGTGGCCGGCGTTGTTGCCGCCCTGGAAGCGCACCACCACATCGCTCTTGGCCGAGAGCATGTCCACGACCTTGCCCTTGCCTTCGTCTCCCCACTGGGTCCCTATGATAACCGTGTTTGCCATGTTCCTACCTGTATGAAATCCGGGGGCCCCTGCCCCGCGCGCCCGAAAAACCGGGCCCGACAATTGTCCTGTCCGGGCCTTTCGCCCGAAGCCTTTTGCCCTGCTGCTACTTGCCCTGCTTGCGGCCCGCGTTGGGGTCGAAGCGCAGGACGGCGCAGGGCTGCTGGGCCTTGCCGGCCCTGTTCTTCAGCTCCTCGCGAACCTCGCTTGCCCTCAGGGCAAAGGTCGTGCGCCGCTCCTCCGGGGTCAGCTGCCTGCGAAAGCCGACGCCCGAAAGGACCGGCTCGTCCGGTGCCGGTTTCCTTTTCACCTCGTCCTGATGGGACCAGCAGTAGTTGAAGAGCTGGTTCTTCATGTGCTTTGCCTGGATGAGGCAGTACACGAGCACGTCGATTTCCCATTCCCTGGACGGGGTGAAGTCGTGCGTGCGCTGGGCGTACTTGTCCCAGAGATTCATCAGCGAGGCCTCGTCGAGGCTGTCGAGCTGTTCGGCAAGCTGCCTGAGCAGGTGTTCCATCGCGTCCCTTCGAGTCCTTGTCCCCCTGGGGCGTTCCTTGCAAGTGGCTTTCCCCCGGCAGGCACATGCCTGGGGCCGGGTTCCTTGAGGGCAATGAAAAAGGCATAGGGCAAGCGCAAGACGCCGAAGCCCGTATGCCTTTGGCAAAATACGTTCATTTCAAAAGCCTGACAAGTGCGATTTGCGCCCCTTGCATGGCCGGATGCCGCCCCCTGGCCCGCATGTTTCTCGAGGCAGCGTCCCTGGAACAGAGGATTTTGCAAAACTCGGGTCCCTGGGACGCCCGCCCGGGGCCCGTGATGCCGGGACCAGAGTCTCCCGCGCCACTGGAAGAAGTGCCCCTCGTGTGGTAGCAAGGGCCGGACAACACCAAGATACGGAACGTTTCCGCGAGGAGCGTCCGGCTTGTCCAGGCTTCCCCCTGGAGAGATGCGGATCCTTTTGCGGAAAGGCGAGCGTTTGGGAGGAGCCCATGTCCGATCTCAAGAACATGTACAAGACCATCGTGAAGGAAACCTTCCCGGAGACCATGACGGTCACTCTCGGGGAGCGCACCCTGGTCTACAAGAAACGCAGCTGGGAGCTCGACGGCGAGACCAAGGGGCTGCGCTACGGGGAGAACCCCGACCAGCCGGCTGCCCTCTATCAGCTTGCCGAGGGCGAGCTCGACCTTGGCGGCATCAAGTGGCGCGGCCCGGGCCACGCCATCGTCTCGGCCCTGACCGAGAAGCAGATGATCCAGGCCGGCAAGCATCCCGGCAAGACCAACCTCACGGACGTGGACAACGCGGCCAACATCCTCCAGTACCTGACCGACCGACCGGCCGCCCTCATCATCAAGCACAACAATCCCTGCGGGGCCGCATGGTCGAAGGAAGGCGTGGGCAAGGCCCTCGAGAAGGCCTTCTGGTGCGACCGCATCGCGGCCTTCGGCGGCGCCGTGGTCGTCAATGCGCCCTTCACGAAGGAAGCTGCCGAACTTGTGGCAGCCAGCTACTTCGAGGTGGTGGCCGCCCCGGCCTTCGAGGAGGGCACCATCGAGATTCTGAAAGGCCGCAAGAACCTGCGCATCATGGAACTGCCCGGACTCGGGCGCCTGAACGAGCTCGTGGACTCGGCCTTCCTCGACATCAAGTGCCTTGCCGACGGCGGCCTTGTCCTGCAGAAGTCCTTCCAGAACCGCATCCTCGCCAATTCCGACTTCCTGCCGGCAAGGGCCGAGGACAAGAACGGCACAAGCTACGTGGCCAAGGCGCCCTCGCCCAGGGAAATGGACGATTTGCGCTTTGCCTGGGCCGTGGAGGCCGGCGTGACCTCCAACTCCGTCATCTTCGCGAAAGACGGGGCCACCACGGCCATCGGCACCGGCGAACAGGATCGCGTGGGCTGCGTCGAGCTCGCCATCTACAAGGCCTACCACAAGCACGAGGACGTGCTCTCCTTCACCCGCCACGGCCTCACCCTCTACGAGCTCAAGGAAAAGGCGAAGACGGATGCCGAGGCCGCAGGCTGGCTTGCCGACATCCAGGAGCAGGCCAGGGCCGAGCACGGCGGACTCGAGGGCTCGGTGCTCATCTCCGACGGCTTCTTCCCCTTCCGCGACGGCGTGGACGTGGCCATGGCCGAGGGCATCACCGCCATCGGCCAGCCCGGCGGCTCCCTGAGGGACTGGGAAGTCATCAAGGCCGTGAACGAGCACTCGCCCCAGGTCGCCATGGTCTTCACCGGCCAGCGCTCCTTCAAGCACTAGCCCCGTAATCCGTGTTCCCGGCGAAGGCCGCGCCGTCAAACGCAGCCTTCCCGGGCACCCGACACCAACGGAACAGCAAGCCCATGTCATCCACCATGAGCGCGCCCATGAACGACGCCTCAAGCAAGGCCGAAGGGAAGGTCTCCCCAAACGGCTCCGAAAGCGTCTCCCTGCGCCTGCCGCGCGTGGTCGTCTCCTCCATCTGCGGCGGCGGGGGCAAGACGCTGTTGAGCCTGGGCCTTGCCCGCGTGTTGGCCAACCGCGGCCTCTACGTCCTGCCCTTCAAGAAGGGCCCGGACTACATCGACGCGGCCTGGCTGAGCGGTGCTGCCCGCTATCCCGCCTCGAACCTCGACCCCTACTTTCTGGACGGGGAGGGTTTGCGCGCGCAGCTTGCCCATGCGGCGAAAACGCTTCTGACGCCTGGCCAGATGCCCCAGGCCTTCGCCGTCATCGAGGGCAACCGCGGCCTCTACGACGGGCTGGACCTGGAGGGTTCCTGCTCGACCTCGGCGCTTGCGAGGGAAATCGGGGCGCCCGTGGTGCTTACCCTCAACGTGACCAAGATGACGCGGACGGCCGCGGCCATCCTGCAGGGGCTGCAGAACTTCGAGAAGGTCTGCTTCGCGGGCGTTGTCCTCAACTGCACGGGGTCGGAGCGGCACGCTTCCTACGTTCGCAAGTCCATCGAGCAGTACACCGACCTGAAGGTTCTGGGGGAGCTTCCGCGCCTCAACTACAATCCCTTGCCGGAGCGCCACATGGGCATCGCCTCCTTCAGGGGCGACAGCCTCTCCGAAACGGCCCAGCGCGTGCTCGAGACCCTCGCGACCTACGTGGACGTCCACATCGACGTGGAGACAATCGTCGAGAGGGCCTGCCAGGCCCCGGAGCTTGTCGGCGGCCCCTTCTGGAAGGAGCCCGCGGCCAATCAGGGCATTCGTCCCAACATCGGCTACGTGCGCGACGCGTGCCTGTGGTTCTACTACCGGGAAAACCTCGAGGCGCTCGATCGGGCGGGTGCGAGGCTCACCAAGCTCTCGCTCTTCGACGCGTCCTGGCCCCTTGAGGGCGAGGACGCCCTGGACGGCATCTATCTTGGCGGAGGCTTCCCCGAGGACTTTCTCGACAATCTGGAGAACAACCCCCGGCTGCAGGAGCTGGCGAAACTCTCTGCCGAGGGCTTTCCCATCTACGCCGAGTGCGGCGGGCTCATGGTCCTTGCCCGCAGCATCCTGCAAAAGGACCGGGTGGCGAAGCTTGCGGGCGTCCTGCCGCTGGACATCGAAATCGGTCCAAGGCCCAGGGGTCTTGGCTACGTGCGCGGGGAAATCACCCGCGAAAATCCCTGGCATCCTGCGGGAAGCGAGCTCATCGGCCACGAGTTCCACTACAGCTACGCCCATCTGGACGAGGCCACGAAGAAGGAGACGACCCTGAAGCTCTCCCGCGGCATGGGCCTGCGGGAAGGGCTCGACGGTCTTGTCCACAGGAACACCTGGGCGTCCTACACCCACATCTTTGCCCCGGCCCAGAAAGAGTGGGCGCCGACCTTTGTGCGCCTCGCTTCCGAGTGGCGCGAAAGACGAGAAAAGAGGCAGGGCACGGCATCCTGAGCGCTGCCGCCTGCAGGATCTAGCGCTTCCAGAGATAGCCGTACTTGACGGAAAGGCCGTCCGAGCGCTCCACCACCTTCGCGACCAGGGCGTCGATTTCCTCCATGGACACCGTGCCCACCTCGTGGGCAAGCACCATGGGCAGATAGTTCTCGGTCTGCGAGTAGACCCAGATGATGGAATAGACCGAGCCCACGTTGGGACGGGTCGAAAACTCCGGGGCCGTGGTCACGAGCAGGCTCATCTTGGGCTCGCTCTCGGACGAGAGCCGAAAGAGGCTCGAGGTGTTGAACTTTTCCTTGAGGGCCGTGGACAGACGCGCGCCTATGCTGTCCGTGCCCTCGTGCTGGACGGCCACCGCGGTCACGCGGGCATCCACCCTGGCGGGCTGGTTCGGCACGTTCGAGACGTTTTGCTCGGGTGCCGCAAAGGCATTCGGGGCCAGGGCAAGAACGGGAAGAAAGACGGCAAGAAAGGCGGCAGGAAGGAATGCGCGGTTCATGCGGGATATCCTTGAAAGTGGCTTGAAAGCTGCCTGAAGGCGGATTGGGGGCTGTTCGGGAGCTGTTTGGGAGAAAGGCTTGCTCCCCTTGCCTGCAACCTGTCCCAAAAGCCATGCACTGTCCAGAGGGACCTGGTACATTGCACTGCTGCACCGCTGCGCCTTGCTGCATGGACGCAAGGGGTGAAAGAGGCTACAAGAGGGCAGCCGAACCGACCCGACCGGCGAACGCCGTCGCGGCCGGCTTCAACCGAATTCGAGAACCTGGGGGAAGAGCCATGCACAAGACCCTGATCAAGGACATCCTCAACGCCGAGACGCCCGACGAAAACGTGACCGTCTGCGGCTGGGTGCGCACCCGTCGCGACGGCAAGGGCGTCACCTTCCTGGAGCTCAACGATGGCTCCTGCCTCACCAACCTGCAATGCGTGGTGGATGCGGGAACACCAGCCTCCGAGGGTCTTGGCGACAACAACACTGGCTCGGCCGTCATGGTGCAGGGCAAGGTGGTTCCCTCCCCCGGCAAGGGCCAGCGCTGGGAAGTGCAGGCAAGGGAGGTCACGGTCTTCGGCTCCGCCGACCCCGAGACCTATCCCCTGCAAAAAAAGCGCCATTCGGACGAATTTTTGAGAAGCATCGCGCATCTGCGCGTGCGCACGAACAAGTACTCCGCGGCCTTCCGCATCAGGGCCAGGGCAGCCTCGGCCATTCGCGACTACTTCCGCGACCAGGGCTTTTTCGAGGTCAACTGCCCCATCCTCACGGGCTCCGACTGCGAGGGTGCAGGCGAGATGTTCCGCGTGACCACGCTGCCTCCCGGCGAGCGGGACATGACCAAGGACTTCTTCAACCGCGAATGCCACCTCACGGTCTCGGGCCAGCTCGAGGCAGAGGCCCTTGCCATGGGCCTTGGCCGCGTCTACTCCTTCGGGCCCACCTTCAGAGCGGAAAATTCCAACACGCCCAGGCACGCGGCCGAGTTCATCATGGTGGAGCCGGAGATGGCCTTCGCCGATCTCAACGATCTCATGGAGCTTGCCGAGGGCCTCGTGCACCACGTGACGGACACGCTTCTCACCACGGCCCTCGAGGACATCACCCTCTTCGACCGCTTTGTGGAAAAGGGCCTCATAGACCGCCTCAAGATCATCGCCGAGCAGCCCTTTGCCCATGTCGCCTACCGCGAGGCCGTGGACATCCTGCAGAAGAGCGGCAGGGAGTTCACCTATCCAGTGGCCTGGGGCACGGATCTGCAGACAGAGCACGAGCGCTATCTAGCCGAGGAACACTTCGGCAAGGCCACCATCGTCACCGACTACCCCCGCGAGATAAAGGCCTTCTACATGCGCAACAACGACGACGGGGAGACCGTGGCCGCCATGGACGTGCTCGTGCCCCGCATCGGCGAGCTCATCGGCGGCTCTCAGCGCGAGGAGCGCCTGGATCTTCTCGAGCACCGCATCATCGAGCTTGGCCAGCAGCTCTCGGACTACGGCTGGTACCTCGATCTGCGCCGCTTCGGCACCAATCCCCACGCGGGCTTCGGCCTCGGTTTCGAGCGCCTCATCATGATGCTCACCGGCATCTCCAACATTCGCGACGTCCTGCCCTTCCCGCGCACGCCCGGAAGTCTCGAATTCTAGCCCTGCCTCAAGCACAGCAGGCAGCCAGCCGCAAAGTCTCCATTGTCGAAGGCCCCGACCAGAATCTGGCCGGGGCCTTTGCCCATACAAAAGAGAGAGGCCCCTTCCCGCTCACTGTTGCGGCAGGAGGCCTCCCGATCATCGAGCCCCTGGGCCCAGAGCTTCCATTCGCTGCCCTGCCCTTGGGGCTCCTTCCTTTGATTTTTGCCGATTCGGCTGTCGCCGCTGTCGGCTTGAAGGACCTTTTTTGCGGACCTTGTCCCGGTGTATCAGAGACGGGTCTTGTGGTTCTTCAGGATGCGCCACACGGTCATGTGGGAAATGTCGGAGCAGATGCCCTCTTCCACGGCCTTGCCGGCGAGCAGGCGCAGCGTCCACTTGCGGTGGCCCTGGGGCGGCTCGGAGCTTGCTAGCTTGAGGACGGCGTTTTCCACGTGGTAGCCAAACTTGGAGGGGCGGGACTGCTTGATGCGGCGCTCGCGGCCGAGGGCGGCGTCGAGGCCGGAGGTAAGGAACTTCTCCTTGATATGGGAGAGGGTGCGATCGCTGACGCCCAGATCCTCGGAGACCCTGGAGATGGTCCAGCGGTACTCGGCGAACTCGCCCTTGTCGAGAAGAAGCAGGGCGCGGGCGTAGCGGCCGGCCTTGTTGGCCGTTCCGGTGGAGGCCACTTCCTTCAGGAGCGTGACTTCGTGCTTTTTCAACGAAACGCGATATTGTCTGCTCATGACAACTAACCTCTTGGAAAACCGCTTTTTCGTTCCGGCATCGGGAAGTTAGGCAGAAGGGATGCCCAAAAAAGCGAAGAAATGAAAATTGAAATTGATTGTCGTTTTCTACAAAAATCGGCTTCCTCTGACAAGCGTAAAGCAAAACTTTCGCAAAACGGCTCTGGGCAAGCCGTTACAGACAATCCCCAAAAGGGTCCCCTTTTTCGTCTTTGGGCGCAAAAAAAGGCCCCGCAGGGCCTTACGAAAGATGGACGGTTTTTGCCGCCAGGCGAAAAAATTTGAAATTTTTTTTCGACTTCGTCTTTTCGCCCTACGGACGGCGCTCTTCGGTACCCATCCAGACATGGGTGAGGATGAGATCCGCCATGCGCGAGGCACACATCATGACCTTGGGAGCAAGCGGCGGGTGCTTGGCGATGTCGCTCTTGAAGTCGCCCACCACAAAGAGCCTGCCCAGCTGGCGCACCCTGATCTCCTCGCCGCCGAAGCCGCCCATGCCCGAGCAGGCGACGCAGGGCTTGCCCGCGCGAACGCAGGCCGAGGTGAACATCTTCTTGTCCTCGGCCTTGTCCATGGCCTCCACCCAGAGATCCGCCCTCGGCAGAAAGGCGTCGACGTTTTCGACGGTCACGCGGCGATCCACCCCGATTATCTGCAAATCGCCCGTCAGCTTCTTCAGACGCTCGACCAGAGCTTCCACCTTCTTCTTGCCCAGATCCTCCAGAAAGTAGAACTGGCGGTTCAGGTTGCTCGGCTCCACCACGTCGTCGTCCACGAGGACGAAGCGGGCAAAGCCCGTTCTCGCGAGCATCATGGCCACGTTGGAGCCTATCCCCCCGAGTCCTGCGATGCCCACGCGCACGGCTCGCAGGGTGCTCAGGCGATCCGGCGTGATGTAGGTGGAAAGTCCCTGGCTCAGTTCGTCGCTCATGTACAGGCTCCCGTTCTGGACGTGGTGACGGTGGGATCCTCCCAGTCCTTGAGCACGACCTGGAAGCCGCGTTCTCCAAGATCCCGGGTCATGGTCTCCATGTCCCGGCCGTCGGTGATGTCGAATTGCGGGGGCGTCTCTGTCACTTGCACGCGACCGCCCACCGCCGTGGACACGCCGGCGCTCACCCGGTTCACGCAGATCTGAACGAGGTGGTTGCGCATGTCGGCACTCTCCCTCGAGGAACAGGTGATGGTTGCTCGCGGCAGGAAAAGGCGCAGGGCGCACACGTACTGCACGAAACGGCGGTCATCGAGCTCGTGGGGGATGGCGAAGTCGCCCACGTGCGAACAGATGCGCGGAATACTCACGCCCACGTCCGTTCCTGGGTAGTGGCGCTGAACCCAGAAGGCGTGCATTCCCGTAGCATAGCCGTCATATTCCATGCGCTCAAGTCCCAGAAGGGCGCCGAAGCCAAGGGAGCGGATGCCGGCCTGGGCGGCCCGCTCGGGCGCATCGAGGCGCCAGGCGTAGACGCTCTTGGGGCCTTTCGGGTGGAGCCAGGCGTAGAGCTCGGGGTTGTAGGTCTCCTGAAACATGGTCATGGCGTTGACGCCGCTCTCCACCATGAGCCGGTAGTCCTCCACGGAGAGGGAGTAGACCTCGATGCCGATGGAGGCGAAATGGGGCTTTATGCGCCTCGCCACCTCGGCTATATACTGCGGGGAGGAGAGTTTCGGGGCCTCGCCGGTCAGAAGCAGGATTTCCTCGAAGCCCTGATCGGCGATGGCCATGGCCTCCTGCACGGCCTCGTTCACGCTCAGATGGGTGCGTTTCTGCTTGTTGTTCACGTTGAAGCCGCAGTAGCGGCAGTGGTTGGTGCACACATCCGAAATGTAGAGGGGCGTGAAGACGTTGACCGCGTGCCCGAACTGGCGGGTGGTGATTTCCCTGGCCTTCACGGCCATGTTCTCGAGATAGGGTGCTGCAGCTGGCGAGAGCAGCGCCAGAAAGTCGTCCGGAGTCACGTGGTCGGTCGCAAGCGCGCGCCGCACGTCGTCCTCGGTCATGGCCGCGCACCTTCTCTCGCGCTCGGCGTGGTCCTGGCTGGTCCAGTAATCGCGAAATGTTTCCATTTCTCTTCCCCTGACAGATATAGCGATTCATTTGCAGTGATACACGGTTGAGCATGTTCCTTGAACCAACAAGGCCAACGTGTGCACCAGCAGCATGTTAACATTAATTATATTCTAAAATTCATGATGAGGCAGCAACAATAAGATTACACTACTCCGAAGTTGTTTTTCAATTTATGTAAATACAGACATTCTTATATGCGTCATGTCCTCAGATAAATAATATATTGTTCTCGCTTTTGAATAATTGTTTGACAAAATATGAGCAAACAATATTTTTGCAATCCAATTAAATATTACAGACTTTGCTATTGCTAGATATTTTCGACTTTCCAGGTACTCTGTTCCTGACTGCCTCCACCAAATTTCAACATTAGAATTTAATATATTATTTCTTATACAGGCATTGTGAATATTGTCTGCTAGCTGTTTTATATTCTCAAAAAACATTGATAGAAAATTGTCATTTCTATAAGCGTCTACAAATTTTCTTCCAGATATTTTATCAGTTTCAAAGAGATCATTCAAATATTCAAGAATATTATCCAGCAATAAAAAGCAACGATTTTTATTTATTGTAACCTATTCTCTTGTACAAATGTCATTTAGCTCATTCCATTCTTTCTCATATTTAAATTGCTTAGTTTAATCATTAAAAACAAATAATCGAGCACAAGTTACATTCCAAATCAAAAAACTTTTTAAGCTTAAAATTTTTGCTTTCTTTGACGCGTTTTCAAAAAAATCAACGTCGTTGATATCAGTATCGGGCATTTTCAATTCCCAGCTCTGTAGGATATTTGTGTTTGATACATCTCAAAACAACAAAATATCTGGGAACAATCTGCCTTCACTATAATTTATAGTATGTTCACCGCCAGCACTTTTTATTGGTCTGTCAAGACCTTCGCAAAATGTATTTATATGGGCTATCATATCAATAGCCCATGCTCTTTCATTATATGATATCATATGTATCTCTAAATTTATTTAACCAACAAATTCAAATTTATCCACATCTGTTGATTTCTAATACGGGGCTTTCAATTAAATTACCCAATTTCGAAATTGGCTCCATCAAGGACAGCAATGAGGGGTATTCCTTACTTTTTGCCTGCTTCTCTTTTACATGGTTGATCCTGTCTTCTGCCACCTTCATGTAGTCTATACGCTCGCTCTTGAACAAATGTACTTCTTCATTTTTTTCTATCCCGATGAAGCGTCTTCCTTCCATCGCAGCAGCCACCAGAAAGCTGCCGCTTCCAAAGGCATTGTCCAGGACCACATCGCCCTCGTTGGTAAACATCCGGATCAAATACCTGCCCAGCTCAACCGGCTTTTGCGTCGGATGCCACACCTGCCCGCCTTCCTCGCTTTCGGCAGTCTTGAAATAGAGTACGTCCGTAGGAAAGCGATAGCCATCGCTTTTCACTTCCACTGGCCTGAATTCTCCATAGCTCCCGGTGAACTGTGCTTTTCTCGTTCCCTTGTTGTATGGCTCGCCCTTTGTCATTATTGGGTGATAATCAGGTTGTTTCTTGTAAAAGATGCAAATGTCCTCATGTTTTCTGAGTGGCTGTTTTCTGGCATTAAGGAAATTTGTTGGTTTGCTTTTTACCCATACAAATTTATATTTAAACAGTTCTTCCTTGCTCGTAATCAGCTTTGCGGTAAATATTCCCTGTGATGTCAGAGCAATGACACCATTTGGCTTTATAATTCTTTCGTAATGTCGCCATAATTTTTCCAATGGAATGACACTATCCCATTTATTTTGTGTTGTTCCGTATGGAAGGTCGCATAGAATCATGTCTATCGAGCAATCATCAATCTGATCCATTATTTCAAGGCAATCGCCTTCATATAGCTTTCCACCGCAAAACATAAATTTTTCCCAAATAAAGTTCCAGAAGAATGTTATATTTTTCTAAATACTATTATCTATCTATCGTAAATCGATAAACTTATCTCTAATCAAGATGATTGCGTCACAATATAAATTACAATTTATTACTGTTGCTCGTGTGATGCCACTTGCAAATACTCTTGATATTTGTTTTCTATATTTTCTCTGGCCAAATATTTTCTTTTAAAAGATTAACATTGCAGACATCTTCCTTGCTTGTTTATGTTTGTTATAATCGAACGTATATTCTCTGCAAATGACCTTCAAGTGCAACATATCAGTGCAAGAAGCCCGTCAGGGGAGAACTTGCCATGGCGCCCTCGGCAAAGCTCCGGTTGGCACCAGGACCCGCCAGAAAAGCGCATCTGCCTGCAGCCACGGCCTCGCCAAAGGCTTTTGCCATGAGAACCGCGTCCTTTGCCGAGGAGATGCCGGTGTTCACAAGACAGGCCGCGGCTCCCATCTCCATGCATTCGCAGGCCTCGGAGGGGCGGCCTATGCCGGCATCCACGATGACCGGCACCTGCATCTCGTCGAGGAGGATGGCGATCATCTCCCTGGTGCGCAGGCCGCGGTTGGAGCCGATGGGGGACGCCAGAGGCATGACGCAGCAGGCGCCCGCGTCCACGCAGGCCCTTGCGACGTAGAGGTCGGGGTTGATGTAGGGGAAGACGTGAAAGCCGTCCCT
>CAZWOT010000030.1:0-18164 GCA_964635595.1 uncultured Desulfovibrio sp. | reverse complement strand
CCCTTGCCGTCCAGGCTGCGCTGCGAACTTTTGCTGAAGAGCTTCTGCATGCCTTACCTGCGTGTCAGGCAGAAAATGCGAACGGGAATTGCCCCTTTTCGGCAAATTCTGCCATTATTTGACACAAACTGACACCTTTTCCCACAATGGGTGGGAAATGACAAGAGAAAATCGACGCGTGCACAAGGTCCCAGAAAACCCCCGATTTTGCGGAACTCTTTTCGAGGCGCGCGAAAAGGCCCCGCGCGGCCCCATCCAGAAGGATTTTGCCGCGCGGGGCCCGAAAGGACATGGAGAAGCCGTTTTTTGAACAGGCTCCTTGGGCCGTTCCTTGCCGTGTTCCTTGCCGTGTTCCTTGCCGTGTTTCTTGCTCCGCCTCGAGAATGTTCCTGGGGACGTTCTTCGGGCATCCCGAACGAAATGCCCCTTGCATTGTTCATGCTGGCCGCTTCATCCGGCGGCCGTCATGCACTCGCCTGCCTGGCAGGACGCATGGGAAACGGTGGTTCTACCTGGAAAGGAAGCCCGCGTTCACGACGCTTTTGGGGGAGCCGTCCAGCCAGGCCTTCAGGTTCCCGGCGAGGATGCGGATGATGTTTTGTCTCGCCGGCAGGCTCACCCAGGCGATGTGGGGCGTGATGCAGGTATTGGGCGTCGAAAGAAGGGGGTTGTCCTTCAGGATGGGCTCGACGGTCACCACGTCGCAGCCAAGGCCCGCGAGCTTGCCGGAGCGCAGGGCCCGCGCCACGGCCTCCTCGTCCAGGAGCGCGCCCCTGGCCGCGTTGACGATGTAGGCACCGTCCTTCATGAGCCCCAGGGTCCGCTCGTTCACGATGCGGCGGGTGGCGTCCGAGAGCGGGCAGTGGAGCGAGAGGACGTCCGCCCTTCTGAAGAGCTCGTCCATGTCGACGTACTCCACGGGGTAGCCCGGGTCCTTCGAGGTTTGGGCAAGCTCGGCTCCGCTCTTGCGGGCCGAGGCCGCGACAACATGCATTCCGAAGGCCTGGGCGAGCAGGCCAAGGCGCCTGCCTATGGTGCCGAAGCCCAGAATGCCCAGGGTCTTGCCCCCAAGCTCCTCCTGGCGGCCCTCCCAGAAGCAGAAGTCGTCGCAGTCGTCCCAGCGCCCCTCGCGCACGAGGCGATCGTGCAGGCCCACCTTGCGGAAGAGCTCCAGAAGAAGGGCCATGCAGTGCTGGGCCACGGAATCGGTGCCGTAGTTGAGCACGTTGACGACCGGGACGCCCCGGCTTCCGGCGTACTCGATGTCCACCACGTCGTAGCCCGTGGCGAGGACGCCCACGCAGCGAAGCTTCGGGAGCGCGTCGAACTCCGGCTTTTTCAGCGGCGTCTTGTTGATGATGACGATGTCCGCGTCCCTTGCCCTCGGAACCACTTCCTCGGGAGCCGAGCGATCGTACACCTCGAGCTCTCCAAGGGCCTCCAGGGGCGTCCAGGGGTTGTCCCCGGGATTGACCGTGTAGCCGTCAAGCACAACCAGCTTCATGTCCTCTCCTTTTGCTTTTCGCCGCGATGATCGTGGACGTTTGCGAACGTTTGTGAACAAAAATGCCTGCTGCTCGCCAATGCACGCCGATGGCGGGCGATGACGGGCGATGACGGGCGGGGCGCCGCGACTTCTATAGCCAATGCCGGGAGACCTTGAAAAGGGGAAACGCGCCCTTGTGGCCAGGGGGCAAGGCCTTGCCAAACGCGGACAGAAAAGCCTGTCTTCCGCCAGGGCGGACACAAGGCACATGCACCACATAGTCACGTGATTCCGGGATATTGCTTCCTTTGCGCGCCGTCTGCCCAATCTGGACAGTTTCGCGGGCTGCGTGTAAGAGATCTGCTTCTCGTTCGGGACATGCCTTCGCGTGCTTTTGAAGGCGGGTTTCACGAGGGGACAACAGCATCATTTCTTGTCCAGAGGGGCCCCTGGCAGGCAAAACGCCATGTGGGCGTCCCCGGGGGACGAGGCAGGACATGAACAGGACCAAGATCGTCGCCACGCTGGGGCCGTCCTCCAGCAGCCCGGAAAAGATCCGCGCCCTGGCGAAAGCCGGCGCGGCCATTTTCCGCCTCAACTTCTCCCACGGCTCCGCCAGGGACTTCGTGGACATCATCAAGTCCATCCGCGACGTCGAGCGGGAGCTCAAAATTCCGCTGACCATCATGCAGGACCTCTCCGGGCCCAAGATCCGCCTGGCGGACCTGCGCGAGGACAGCATCCACGTCCAGCAGGGCATGCGCCTCCTTCTGGGCGTCTCCGCCCATTACACCACCGAGATGCCCTATCTGCCCTTCGACCACGAGGTCGTGCTCGACTCGCTCGTGGCCGGCGACCGCCTGGTGCTGGCAGACGGCGGGCTCGAGTTTACCGTGCTCGAGCGGCGCGCCGACAACCTCATCCTCCTGGAGGCCAAGAACTCCGGCCTTGTCACCTCGCGCAAGGGCCTTGCCCTTCCCGGCAAGGCAACGAGGGTGCGCGCGCTGACCGAGAAGGACAAGAAGGACCTCATGGACGGCATCCGCCTCGGCGTGGACGCCGTGGCCATGTCCTACGTGCAGACCGCCGACGACGTGCGCGAGGCCAAGGAGCTCATCGCCAAGCACAGCCTGCGCTTCGTGCCCGTGTGCGTGAAGCTCGAGCGCGAGACCGCCGTCAACAACCTGCCAGGCATCCTCGCCGAAGCCGACATCGTCATGGTGGCCCGCGGCGATCTGGGCGTCGAGTGTCCGCTCCCCAAGCTTCCCTCCATACAGAAGCACATCATCAAGGCCTGCAACAGCGCCTCCAAGCCGGTCATCGTGGCGACCCAGATGCTCCTGAGCATGGTGAACTCGCCCTCCCCCACCCGCGCCGAGACCACGGACGTGGCCAACGCCGTGCTGG
Organism: uncultured Desulfovibrio sp.; assembly: GCA_964635595.1. Lineage (GTDB taxonomy): Bacteria > Desulfobacterota > Desulfovibrionia > Desulfovibrionales > Desulfovibrionaceae > Desulfovibrio. The sequence goes on along the minus strand of CAZWOT010000030.1, from coordinate 15,271 downwards.
ACGGGGCCGACTGCGTCATGCTCTCGGAAGAAACGGCCATGGGCAGCTTCCCCGTGGAGACGGTGGAGTACATGCGCCGCATCACCGACGAGGCCGAGGCCATCATGGAAGACCGCCACAAGCTCGAGGAGCCGGACGAGAAGCGCGGCATCCCCTCGTTTCTCGCCTACTCGGCCTGCCTGCTGGCCGAGAAGGCCAGGGCCCAGGCCATCGTCATCCACTCCTTGAGCGGCGCCTCCGCCCGCAAGGTCTCCGCCTGCAGGCCGCCCCAGCGCATCTTTGCGCTCACCACCGAGCTCTCCACGGTCAAGTACCTCAACTATTCCTGGGGCGTCTCCCCGGTGCTGGTGGAGGAGCCCGAGACCGAGCCAAGCCACCTCTACCGCACCGAGGACTTCATCTTGCGCAACGACGAGATACGGAAGGGCGACTGCGCCATCATCACCGCGGGCCAGTTCAGAGCCTCCCTTGACGGAAGCGCCAGGGGCACCAACCTCATCAAGATTTTCTACAAATAGGCCGAAAAAACCGTACAAATAAGGGTTTGTCGGCTTCGGCATCAACTTTCAGACAAGGGACAGTGTCATGGAACAGGACAAGAAGGGACAGGTAAAGAAGGTCGTGCTCGCCTACAGCGGCGGCCTTGACACCTCCGTCATTCTCAAGTGGCTCATCAATACCTACGGCTGCGAGGTGATAACGGTCACCGCCGACCTTGGCCAGCCAGAGGATCTCGGCGGCGTCGAGGAAAAGGCCTACAAGACCGGCGCCTCGAAAGCCTACGTGCTCGACCTGCGCGAGGAGATGGCGAAGGATTTCGTCTTCCCCATGGTGCGCGCGGCCGGCATCTACGAGAACAAGTACCTCCTTGGCACCTCCATCGCCCGCCCGCTCATCACCCGTGCCCTCATCGACATAGCCCACAAGGAGGGCGCGGACGCCATCGCCCACGGCGCCACCGGCAAGGGCAACGACCAGGTGCGCTTCGAGTTCTCGGCAAAGGCCCTCGACCCGTCCATCCGGGTCATAGCCCCCTGGCGCGAGTGGGATCTCATGAGCCGCACCGCCCTGAACGCCTTTGCCGAGGAAAACGGCATCCCCATCTCGAAGGGCGCCAAGCGCTACAGCATGGACGCCAACATGCTCCACACGAGCTTCGAGGGCTCCGAGCTCGAGGATCCGGGCCTTGCCCCCGATCCTGTCTGCCACGAGCGCTGCGTGCCCGTGGAGGAGGCGCCCAACGAGCCCGAGATCATCACAGTGGACTTCGAGAAGGGCAATCCCGTGGCCCTCGACGGCAAGCGCCTGAGCCCCTACGAAATCATCAAGACCCTTGCCGAAATCGGCGGCAGGCACGGCATCGGCCGCAGCGACATCGTGGAGAACCGCTTCGTGGGCATGAAGTGCCGCGGCGTCTACGAGAATCCAGCCGGCACCATCCTCTACGTCCTGCACCAGGACCTCGAGGGCCTGTGCATGGACCGCACCCTCCTCTCCATCCGCGACCAGCTGGCGGTCAAGTACTCCGAGGCCGTGTACGACGGCTTCTGGTTCTCGCCCGAGCGCGAGGCCATGCAGGCCTTCATGGACAAGGCCCAGGAGAACGTGACGGGCTCGGTCACGGCCAAGCTCTACAAGGGCGGCGTGTGGCCGCTCAGCCGCACCTCCCCCTACAGCCTGTTCAACGCGGAACTCGCCACCTTCGAGGACAGCGACTACGACCACCACGACGCCACGGGCTTCATCCGCCTGAACTCCCTGCGCCTCGTGCAGTACGCGAAGGTGAAGGCAAAGCTTGGCGAATCGAAGTAGAAGAGCGCAGGAAGGAGAACAGCGATTTGCCCACTGGGGCAGGCAAAACGGCCTGCCCCAAGGACAGCCATGAAAATTGCACATGTCATCGAGTCGTTCGGGGGCGGGTGCCTGACCTTTCTTGAAGTGATCTCAAGGCATCTTGCCCGCGACCACGAGCAGGTCATCCTGCATGGGACCCGGCAAGATACCCCGAAAGACGTGTCGTCCCTGTTTGCCCCCGAAGTGCGCCTTGTCCCCATGAATCTTGCCCTGACGGCCAATCCGTTCGCGATTGCAGGAAAGTTGAGCAAGCTTTGCAGGCTGCTTGAAAAGGAAGCTCCGGACATCGTCCACTGTCACTCTTCAATTGCCGGTTTCTATGGAAGACTTGCGTCAAAAATCTCAAGTATAAAAGTTGTTTATACCCCTCACAGTTATGCATTTCTAAATGGGGGGGGGGGTATAGCATCTTTTATTACATAGCAGAATATATCTTAAGTTTTCTTGAAAACGCGACAATTGCATGCGGACAAGAAGAATACGATCTCGCAAAAAGATTTTTCAAAAGAAGAAAAGTTTACATTGTAAAAAACAGCATTGATCTGAGCGATATTCCTTCTCCGGACGATTTGCCCCAGGGGAGCGAGGCAAAGGAAAATCAGGCCCCGCTCTGCGTTGCCGCCATCGGGAGGGCTGTCGAGCCCCAGCAGGATCTTGCCCTTTTCAATCGTCTGGCGGACGAGCTCAAGGGGCGTTGCCGCCTTGTCTGGATAGGCGCCGAGAAAGATCATCCGCTTTTGAGCGGACACGTGGAACGCACGGGCTGGCTAGACAGGAAAAACGCCCTGAAGGCCTTGCTGGACGCGGACATTGTCCTGCATCTGACCAACTATGACGGCCTCTCGTACGCCGTGCTCGAAAGCATGGCCATGGGCAAGAGCCTCGTGGCCAAGGACATCCCCGCGAGCAGGGACGTCATCGGGCACGGGGAAACAGGCTTTCTCGTACAGGATTTTCCCGACCTTGTGCACGTTGTCGAAACCCTTCTCGCGGATCGGGCATTGCGGGAAAGGACAGGCAGAAAAGCTCGTGAAATGGTCGTGCAAACGAACGACGCGAGCCTGATGGCGAGAGAATACGCCCGCATCTATGCCGAGATTGCCCAGGGCTGGTCCTGATGAGTCTCGACCGGTCTTTCTGGCGGCGCATGACCGGCCGCGTCCTGTCCTTTGGCTGCATCCAGGGTGCGCAGATGCTCCTGCCGCTTCTGGCCTTGCCCTATCTGGCAAGAGTGCTTGACCCCGAGACCTTCGGGGCCATCATGTTCCTCAACGTGGTGCCCCTGGTTCTCTGCTTTTTTCTCGACTGGGGCTTTTTGCTTGGCGGTGTGCGGCTTGTCGCGCTAACTCGCGGCGACGAAGCGGCCCTTGCCGGAATCTGGACAAACGGGCTTCTCGCCAAGGCCTTCCTCGTGCTGCCCGCGGCGGCCTTTCTCGCCGTCTATTTCCACCTGGCCCCGCATCCGCAAATCGGCATCGCCGGCATCACCGGCGCCTTTTTTGCGGGACTTGCCAGGGGCTTTTCGCCCCTGTGGTTCTTCCAGGGACTTGGGGACTGGCGCATACGTCGCCTGGCCATTTGGGACGTGGGAAGCACTCTCCTTTTGCTTCTTCTGACCGTGCTCTTCGTGAAGGAACCCTGCGACGGTGAGCTCTACCTTGTTCTGACGGCCCTGTGCAAGGGAGCATCCACGCTCTGGCTTGCACTTTCAACGAGCCGCATGTTCCCGGCCGTCCCGAGGCCGCGTCAAGCACTTCGTTTTCTGGTCGAAACTCGTGTCTTCTTTCTCGGCGGCATCGCAGGGCAGGTCTACACCTGCTGGGGGCAGATGGGACTTGCCGGCATCCTCCCGGCCCGCGAGACCGGCATATTTCTCGTCGCCGACAAGATTGCCCGCGCCTGTGTGAGCCTCGCCTCTCCCGTGGTGGCGGCGCTGTTTCCGGAAACGTGCACACTGAAAAAGCAGGCAGCCCAGGGGGCCGATCTTTCCAAAATCGTCGTGTGCCTTGCCCTGGGCTTCGGCTCGATCTGCGCCCTTTTGTTTGCGATTTTGGCGCCACTCCTCGCAAGGGTGGCGCTGGGGGAGACCACGGGCGAGGCGGTGGCATGCGTTCGGCTCCTTGCCCCGTTCGTCTTTCTGCTCACCATGAACACGGTCCTGAGCCAGCACGTTCTTGTCGCCTCCGGCAGGGAACGTGTCGTGACGCTCGCCCAATGGATCGCGGCCTTTCTTTCCGTTCCGACCGCCCTTTGTCTAGCTGCCAGGTGGGGACTCTCGGGAGCCGTTCTTCTTCCTCTTCTCTCCGAGGGCTGCATCTTCTGCGTGCTCGTATGGGCAAGCCTTTGTGGACGAAGAGACAACTACGCGAGCTCTGTCTCCGGGACAAATCCGGCTGCAAGGCCTGCCGAGGATCGCTCATGCCAAAAACAAGCCTCATAATCCCGGTCTGCAACGCCGGACGGTGGATAGACGGCTGCATGGCGGAAATCCACGGGCAAACCCAAAAGCCGGACGAAATCCTGTTCGTGGACGACGCTTCGACGGACGACACCGTCTTGCGCATAGAACGCTGGCAGGCAAAATCGCCCATCCGGATACGGGTGGAGAGGCTTCGTGAAAACTCGGGACCAGGAGCAGCACGCAATCTCGGCATGAAAATGGCCTCCCACGACCTTCTCTGTTTCATGGACGTGGACGATGGGCTGCATCCCTCCTGGCTGGAGGAACTGTACAAGACTGTCGAAAACCAGGGGGCGGACGTGGCCGTTTGCGGCCTTTCCTGGGTCTACCCGGACGAAAAAGGAAAAGGCTTCGTTCGTCCTCCACGGGACGTGTTGCCTTCCGCAAACGCGGATGCAAAGGCTTTCCTGAAGGAGCGGATCATTCTCTATGCCGTGTTCAACAAGCTGTTCCGCAAGTCCTGGCTTGAGTCCAGGAGGCTCCAGTTTCCTTGCTGCCGCATGGGGGAGGACATGGCATTCATGACCCTGTGCATGCTGGCGGCCCCACGCGTGGCCGTCGTGCCAAAGGCGCTCTACCTCTACAGGGTCAATCCGCAGAGCGTCACGAAAAACGTCCGCGCCCGCAGGGAGATATTCGTCGCATTGAACGCGCTTGCCGACCATGTCCGGCAAGTTCGACCTCGAGGGCCAAAGGCTGGACAGGCCGAACCGTTCGGCAAATCCGCTTCAACGTCACTCTTCTCCCGCCAGCTTCTTCTGGCAAGGCTTCTCTGCCTGCACGGTGCCTGGTACCCCGCACGCATGCTGGTTCGAGCGCTGCGAAAGAAGGACGTCACCCCGTGGCAGGCCCTTTGCGAGGCGGGCTTCTATGGCACGTCCTGCCTCGCGTTTTTGGCAAAGGCCGCATGGTGGACCATATGGCGGCCCTGCGGGCAAAAGGCAGCCCAGCAAACTCAAGAACAGGAAAACAGTCGATGAGCGCACAGGACAAGCTGACAAAATTCACGTCCCTGCTCCTTTTCCCGGTTGCAGGCTGGCAGGTCTGGATTACCCAAATCCCAAACTACCATCTCCAGCACCTCTTCGGCTGGGTCGTGCTGGCCTTCCTTGCCGCGAGTTTCCTGCTCCGGCTCTGGACCCTCGCCGAAGCAGCCAGACTCGTCCTGCGCGTCATGCCCCTCTTCCTGATTCTTCTCCTCCTGCAGGTCATGGCCGCCTGGCAGATCGGGGACGAATTTCCGCAAGGCACCACCCCCTCCCATGCGCTCATGGGCCTTGCCAAGCTGATTGCCCAATGGCCTTTCCTCCTTGCCATATTCCTCGCCGTCCTCGTGCTCGTGCGGCAGAAAGGAAACGCCCGACTCCTCCTCAACGGAGCTCTCCTTCTTTTCGCGTTCGTGACCCTCGTTTGGCTACTTCAACTGGGCTACGTCTATCTTCTCAGCCCTGACGGGTCGCCCTACGCTCCTCACCATCCTGCAATGCCTGATTGGATGGGGAAAATTGTCATCTTCCTGCGCGACATTCTTCTCCCCATCGCGTCGATTTTCGAGGCGCAATGGCCTATCGAACCGGTGTACAGCTTCTATCACGGCGGCAGCTACGCCCTGACGCTGCCGCGATTGAACGCCATTTTCGAGGAGGCCAGCATGTTTGCCTCCCATGTCGGCGTCTGTTTCGTGCCCCTGGCGGCGGGCCTTCTGGGATTGGCCCGTCAAAGCCGCAAAAAGTCCCATTTCGTCCTCGCCTGGACCGTGTTTTGTCTCTCCTGCGGCATGCTGGCCACCTGCCGCTCGACAACCGGCCAGCTGCTTCTCGTGCCGGCACTGGGACTGTGGGTGTTTCTTCATGTACACAGAGTGTCCCTGACGAGGGCTCTCGCCTGCCTTTTTGCTGCCGCAACCCTTTTCGCTGTTGTCATCACCCTGATCCCCCAAGGGAATACAAGTCTTCTGAAACGCATAGACGGCTATGCCCTGTCCGACTCTCCGCGGGCCGTCATCACGCGGGCAAGCCTTCATGTCGTTGCGAATCATCCGCTCCTTGGCACAGGTCGTGAAGCCTATCTGCCGATTCTCTATGCGGAAGATGAATACAGACGGAACAGGGACCACGAGGAACTCGCGGCCTGGACCAGATTGGGCCTCGGCGAGATGAGTGCTTTGCTGGCGTTCACCGCAAGATACGGCATTCCTGTCTTTCTTGCCGTCAACGTCCTCGTGAGCCTGCTTCTCCTGCGCCTGAGACGGCTCGCGAAGGAAACCCCTGAGGACAAGCGCCTCGCTCTTGCCTCTCCGGCCGCCCTTGCCTGGTACGTCATGGCGCTCGTCACCCTTCTGGGCTCGTACGATCCCCGCAACGCCCTGCTCCTCCTGCCGCTTGCCTGCTTCATGTCCATTGCCGTGAGCACTTCAGGAAAGCGGAACGACAAAAGCGCCTGTCTCGTCATGCACAGCCTTGGCGGCGGGGGCGAAAAAATGGCCCTGCTTCTCGCTGGCCTTCTCGCCAAATCCGGCTGGCAAACTCGCATTGCCTGTCTTGCCTACATTCCCGAGCTTTCAGCCAACGTGCCCGAGGGCGTGACGCTTGCCATGCCCAGGAGCCCTGGACGTATGGGACGTTTGGCTTTTGTCCCCTGCGCCGCACGCATGGCAAGGGAGGCCTCGGTCACCGTCGGAACCCTGGAGCTGCAAAGCGTTCTTTTTGCCTCGTTTTTTGCGTCTGGACATTGCATTGGCTGGCTGCACAAGGACGTGGGGGGCTATCTTCAGGGCAAATCGATGCCGTATCGAATTCTCTACCGCGCGTTATGCGGCTTCGCCTTCAGGCGATGCGTACAGGTCGTCTGCGTGAGCCAGGGCATTGTCGACTCCTCGAAAACTCTCTGGCCAGGACTTCAAGAGCGTTTTGAGCTTCTCTACAATCCTCTCGACATTGCCGACGTCCTGAAAGGAGCCGAGAAACCAATGCCCGGGAACGTGGAACAATTCTTCGCCCGGGGCCGGGTTGTGCTCGGTGTGGGGCGCCTTGAGCCCGAGAAAAACTTTTCCCTGCTTATGGAGGCCGTTGACCTGCTCGGCAAACGCGGAATCGACGCGAGACTCTGCATTGCCGGGGAGGGCAGCGAGCGCGGCCTCCTCGAACAAAAGGCCGAATCCCTTGGCATCAAGGATCGCGTCCTGCTTGCCGGCTTCGTCAACCCTTGGCCTCTCATGCGGCAAGCGGCCGTATTGGCCATGAGTTCACGCTTCGAGGGCCTGCCCATCGTCCTGGTCGAGGCCCTGGCTCTTGGCCTGCCCATCGTTTCCGTGGACTGCCCCAGCGGCCCGCGTGAGCTTTTGAAAAACGGGCAATACGGAATGCTCGTTCATTCTTCCCCCGAGGAGTTGGCAAACGGTCTGCAGATAGTCCTCGAGCGGGAGACAACACCCGCCGAGCGGGATCGACTCAGGCAGCGGGCCATGGACTTTTCCCTTGAGCGCCTCGTGCCCCGATGGTTTGAGCTCATGGAAAACGTCGCGGGCTCCAATGAGCGCACTCCTTTGTCCGGATACAGTTGGTCCGACTCAAACACAGTCTGAAGGCAAGCGACACCTGGTTCAGCTGACTACACCACAGGAAAGCTTCCCGGGGCTCAAGGACATGCAAAAAGACGCCGTTGCTCGCAACGGAAGGACTGCTTGTTTGGTGCTGCCCATCAAGGAGTCCTTTCCGTATTGCTTTCAGACTGCCGGACTCGCAAATTTCCCATCGATTTTGCACGCAATGATTTTCCTGACGGAAAGTGATACTGCTTGCGTCGTCCAACACCCCAAGATCGGATTTTGTCCGCCAGCCCCACTCATCTCATGGAAAAGCTTCCCGACATCGCCCTCCTGGTAGCGACCTGCGACCGCAGGGAGCTTTTGAACCTCCTTCTCGAAAGCCTGTCCAGGCAGACCTACGCAAACTTCACGGTCTACATCGGGGATCAGAACACGGCGTCCTATCTGGACGACGTCATTGCCCTTCATGGGGAGAGGATACGGATCGAGCGGTGTCTCGTGGCACGACAAGGCCTGTCTGCCGTCCGCAACATTTTGCTCGACCGCGCTCTCGGCAATAACCACGACTGGATGGCGTTTCCAGACGACGACTGCAGGTATGAAGCCGATACCCTGGAAAAACTGGCGGATCTTTCCGCCAAACGCCCCGACGTGGACGGCGTGCTTTGTGCCCTGCAATTCGACCGGGGTCCCCTGGTCGGCAACACCACTGCTCCAATAAACCGCTTCAACGCGTTTCGTGCCTCCGAAACATTTGTGCAATTTTACAGAACATCTGCCGTCCGTGCCATTGGCAGGTTCGATCCTCTTCTTGGACCCGGAACCGGTCTGCCCTATGGCTGCGGGGAAGACACGGACTATGTCCTGCGCGCCCTTGAAAAGGGCTTGAGACTTGTCAGGGCTCCCGATATTCTGGTTCGGCATCCAGCGCCCAAACTGCGGGGAGACGGCCTTGAGGCCAAATGGCTGTCCTATGGGCAGGGCAGGATGTATCTGTTGCGAAAACACGGATTCCCCCTCTGGTTCAAGTTGGCCAACATAGCCTATCCTCTGGTCAAGGCACTTTGCGAGGGGCCGCAAAAATGGTCCTACCGCAAGCACATGTTTCTCGGAAGATGGCGAGGATTGTGGGACAAGGACCTTGCCCGGACAGACAAACCCGGCTGCTGATCGGCAAAATCAGACCCGCATGACGGCTCGACAGATTTCAATCCATGAAGGTCGCACTCATACAATACTGGCTCGTCGGCATGCGCGGCGGCGAAAGCGTGCTCGAATCCTTGTGCCGCATGTTTCCCGATGCGGACATCTACACGCATTGCCTGAACAGGGACAACATCTCCCCTCTCATATTGCGCCACACGATACACACGTCCTTCATAGACAGACTCCCTTTAAGCAGGAAATTCTACCAGTACTATTTGCCCCTGATGCCTCTTGCACTGGAACAGTTCAACCTGAAAGGCTACGATCTCGTGATTTCGCTTGAGTCGGGCCCCGCAAAAGGAGTCATCCTGCCTGCCGACACGCCCCATTTGTGCTATTGCCACACCCCCATGCGCTATTTGTGGGACATGACCGAGGACTATGTCCGGGCGAAAAATCCCCTGCTGCGTCCCTTCATGCGCTATCTCTTCCACCGTATGCGCATGTGGGACGTGCTCTCCTCGTTCAGGGTCGACAGATTCGTTGCCAACTCCTCCTGCGTGGCAAACAGGATAGCCTGCCGCTGGAGACGAAAGGCGAATGTGGTTTTCCCGCCGGTGGAGATCCCCGACGAGGACATAGACTACGCAAGGACCAGGGACGCGGACGCACCCTATGTTTTCCTCGGACAGCTCGTTCCATACAAGAAGGCGGACCTCGCCATACGGGCTTGCGCCCAACTGGGTCGCAGGCTCGTCGTGATTGGCGACGGTGACGAGCGAAAAAACCTGGAGAAGCTCGCCCGGGAGTTGAACGCGCAGGTGGAATTCGCGGGGAGAATTCCCACCTCCCGGGACAAGTGGGAAATCCTGAGCCGCTCGAGGGGCCTGCTTTTCCCTGGCGAGGAAGATTTCGGCATTGTTCCCCTCGAGGCACTGGCATGCGGCTGTCCCGTCATCGGATACGGCAGGGGAGGCCTTCTCGACACGGTGCGCGACGAAATCGATGGCGTCCATTTCAGGGAACATGACGTCGAGTCTCTTGTCGGGGCCATGAAAAGATTCGAGGCCATGCGCTTCGAGCCCAGGCTGCTCCGAAAAAGAGCGGAAAGCTTTGCCGAGGAACGATTTGTCAACAACATGCAGGCGGAGATAGATGCCCTCATGAGTGGCAGTCATTCGCCGTTCTGCCAGGGGTAGGGGCACATGATCGCCTCCAGCTTGTCCTGCTTCAAGCAATACGACGTTCGCGGCAAGGTCCCGGAAGTCCTGAACCCCGTACTGGCCTATTGCATCGGCAAGGCCTGTGCGGAGGAATTTTCGGCCAGCCGCGTCGTGACGGGACGCGACGCGAGGCTTTCAAGCGCCCAGCTTCAGGCTGCTCTTGCGGCCGGACTTGAGGCTGGCGGGGCGCGTGTCGTCAACATTGGTCTGTGCGCCACCGAGGAAATCTATTTTGCCGCCGCAATCAAGGCCAAAACCGGTGCTTATGCCTTTGATGCCGGGATCATGATCACTGGCTCCCACAATCCGGCCAACGAAAACGGACTGAAATTCGTCCGGGGCGGGGCGCTTCCAGTCAGCGGTGCCACAGGGCTTCTTCGAGTCCGGGATCGGGCTGCGGCATTTTTGCAGGCCCTTGCTCCGGAGCAGAGTGCGGATTTCGCCCCGGCGCATGAGGAATCCGCAAGTTTCCGGGAGCAATACCTGGATTTTCTCTGCTCTCTTGTCGGCAGGCCCAGGCCGGGCAGACACCTGCGTCTCCATCTGGATCCGGGAAATGGCTGCGCGGGTCTGCTGGCACCAGCTTTGTGCGATCGTCTCGGCCTTGAGTGGTCGGCAGACAACCTCGAGCCGGACGGCTCCTTTCCCAACGGCGTCCCCAACCCCCTTCTGCCAGAAAAGCGCGAGCACACGTCCAAAGCCGTTCGGGCAGCCAGGGCCGACATCGGAATTGCCTGGGACGGCGACGCGGACAGATGCTTTTTCTATGACGAAAACGGGGACTTTCTGGAGGGATACTATCTGGTGGGGCTCCTTGCCGAACGAATCCTGCGTCAGCATCCGGGCGGAACGATAGTTCATGACCCAAGACTCTACTGGAATACGCAGGACCTCGTGCGCAGTCTTGGCGGAGTATGTCACCAGTCGAAAACGGGGCATTCCCTGATGAAGGAGTCGATGCGTGCGACAAACGCCGTCTACGGCGGGGAAATGAGCGCTCACCACTACTTCAGGGATTTTCACTATTGCGACAGCGGGATGATTCCCTGGCTTCTTGCGGCAGCATACCTGGCCGAAGAGGACTGCACACTGGCCGAAAAAATCCAGTCCCGGGCAAGACTGTATCCCTGCAGCGGGGAGCTGAACTTCAAGGTTGACAATCCGGAAGACGCCATCAAGAAAGTACGGGAATTTTATGCGGGTGAATCCGTCAAGGAAGAGCATGTTGACGGACTCTCCATGGAATTCGGAAATTGGCGGTTCAATCTTCGGCCGTCGAACACCGAGGCACTCATTCGCCTCAATGTCGAGTCGCAGGGAGACAGGGCGCTCATGGAAGACAAAACCGGCGAACTCTCTGCCCTTATCACGTCTCAAGCGGAAAAAACAAAATGATGCATCCAGTTCTCCTGTGCGGCGGCAGCGGAACAAGGCTTTGGCCGCTCTCGCGCGAGTCCTGCCCCAAACAGTTTGTCGATCTCGGCGAGGGACGGACGCTCTTCAAGGACACCCTGCGCCGCATTGCCGCCATTCCGGGGCTTGCCTCTCCCCTGATCGTCTGCAACAACGAACATCGCTTCTTTGCCAGCGCCTCGCTCATGGAGTGTGACATGCAGGCCCGGCTCATCCTCGAGCCCCAACCACGAAACACCGCACCTGCCGTTGCCCTCGCCGCTCTTGCCGTCCATGAGCAGGATCCCGATGGCATCCTGCTCATTTTGCCATCGGACCATCTCCTCAAAAACGAGGAGCGGTTTGCGGAAGCAGTGCAAAAAGCATGTCCGATGGCCGAGTCGGGTCATATCATGACCTTCGGCATCGAGCCCAGTTCACCCACCTCGGCATACGGCTACATCCGCAAGGGTGATCCATTGCCGAACGGGGGATTTGCCGTTGCCCGTTTCGTGGAAAAGCCCGATGCCGCAACTGCAAGGACAATGCTGGACTCGGGGGAATACCTCTGGAACAGCGGGATGTTTCTTGTCTCGGCATCCACCTTCCTTGAGGAGCTGGAGAAATACGAACCTCTGATTTACGAAAAATGTTCCCAGGCATGGGAAAACAGGCGTCTGGACGGAGCTTTCGTTCGCCCCGCAAGCAGGGCCCTTGTGGAGGCCCCGGCCGTGTCCATCGACTACGCGGTGATGGAACGCACGGAGCGTGCCGCCGTGTACCCGCTAGAGGTGGAGTGGAACGACCTTGGGTCATGGGAATCGCTCTATCAGACCGGCGAAAAGGACAGTTCCGGAAACGTCGATGTGGGGGACATCCTGGAAGAGAACACCCGCAACTGCTATCTGCACGCCTCCCACAGGCTATTGGCCGCGCTTGACGTCCAGGACCTGGCCATCATCGAAACCCGGGATGCCGTCCTTGTGGCGCACCGGGACTCTGTCCAGGATGTCCGAAAGCTGGTTGCCCGGCTGAACGACATGGATCGCCCGGAGACCCGTTGGCATCCGTTGGTACAGCGCCCCTGGGGGAGCTATGAATGCCTTGTCTCCGGCCCACGCTTTCAGGTGAAGGAAATCATTGTCAATCCAGGCGCCCAGCTTTCCCTGCAGATGCACTATCACCGGGCCGAGCACTGGGTCATTGTCAGCGGAACGGCAGAAGTCACGAACGGCGGCACGACGACAATCTATACAGAAAACCAGTCCACCTATATTCCTGTCGGGACTGTGCACAGGTTGAAAAATCCGGGGCGTATTCCTTTGATCATGATAGAAATACAGTCGGGCAACTATCTTGGGGAAGACGATATTGTTCGTCTCGAAGACGAGTATGGGCGCACTTAATTTGAATAAAAATATATAACAAAACAAATTACACTTCATCAACTACAAGAGTTTTTAAATTGTCATTTTTACAACAAGTCCCATATGAAAAGCATTATTCGTTTTTTAAAAAGGTTTTATTTTTTTCGCTTGACAAAAAGGATATTTTTGGGCTTTAAAATATATTTATCTTCATTTATATATAAATTTTATAAAATAGAAAAAAAATCAAATAATTTATTTTTAAAAAAAGAGCATGCAACGGAATTTGTAATAGAAAAAGAAGAAAATGTTATTATCTTGACTACACCATTTGTATTTTATATTGCTGAACTTGTTCAATTTGAATTGAATAAACATAATATAAAAAGCAAAATTACAACAAATTACGACAACAAATACAAGTGTCCCTGTATCGTTATCTGTCCACAAAAATTCAAGACACTTCCAGAGAATCGAGTTGTTTTCTTTCAGATGGAACAATGCAATTCCTTCTGGTTTAATAACAAGTATTATAATCTTTTGCTAAAAGCAAACTATATTTTTGACTATTCATTAACAAACATAGATAAATTGAAACAAATAGGCATTCCTGAATTTAAACTGCTGTACATGCCAATATCGCCAATTCCGTCAAAAAAAATAAATAAAATTCAGGAAAGAAAAATAGATGTGCTGTTCTATGGTTCGGACAATTATAGCAGAAGATTGCGATATCTGCACGAGATCGCCAAAAAAATCGATATAAAAATTGTCAATGACACCTTTGGCAGCAACATAAAAGAAATACTGAACGACACAAAAATTGTTGTAAATATTCATTCTTTTGAACAAGCTCTTTTGGAGACATGCCGCATCAATGAAGCCCTGTCCTGTGGATGCCTTGTCGTTTCGGAAGAATCCATCGATCTTGACAAACATGAAAACTTTCGGGAAGTTGTTGATTTTGTTCCCGCAGATGATATCCAGGCCATGATCGAGCAAATATGTTTTCTCCTTGACGACGTGGAGAATCTTGTCAAAAGACAGAAAGCCATCCTGAATTATGTGAACAAATACCCAAATGATTTTTCTTTACATTTTGATCGTTTTTTGCATGATGTATACAAGGGAACATGCTGAAACAACGTATGATTTCAAGTTGAGCTCCTTTGGAGTCATGCGACAAAAATACTGAACAAGATACGAAAAATACAAAAAATCTGGACATGACGCGTTCTCGCAAACATATATCGCTCGCAAAAATGAACGGCATTGCGTAAAAGTGGATACTTCCGGATTTCTTGACAATTTTTCGCTCCTGAAGCTAAGCTTTGGCGTTTAAGCACGCCGATAGCCGCTCCTTCGAGGGCACGGCATCGCCCGCCTTTCACTCTGACGTTACAGCCATCAGGACGCATCATGCCAAAACGCACCGACCTGCAAAAAGTTCTTGTCATCGGGGCAGGCCCCATCGTCATCGGCCAGGGCTGCGAATTCGACTACTCGGGTTCCCAGGCCGTCAAGGCCCTGAAGGAAGAGGGCTACGCCGTGGTGCTCGTGAACTCGAACCCGGCGACCATCATGACCGACCCGCACATGGCGGACGCGACCTACATCGAGCCCATCGAGCCCGACACGCTGGCCGCCATCGTCGAGAAGGAGCGCCCGGATGCCATACTGCCCACTCTTGGCGGGCAGACGGCTCTGAACGCGGCCCTTGCCCTCCACAAAAGGGGCGTGCTCGAGAAGTTCGGGGTCGAACTCATCGGCGCTCGGGCCGACGTCATCGAGAAGGCGGAAAGCCGCGAGCTTTTCCGCGAGGCCATGGAGCGCATCGGCCTCAAGGTCCCCCAGAGCGGCATCGCCCGCGACATGGACGACGTGCGCCGCCTTGGCCGCGAGCTTCCCTTCCCGCTCATCGTGCGTCCCGCCTTTACCCTTGGCGGCACCGGCGGCGGCATCGCCTACAATTTCGAGGATCTCGAGGTCGTCGCCCAGAAGGGCCTTGCCGCAAGCCCCGTTTCCGAGGTCATGATCGAGCAGAGCGTCATTGGCTGGAAGGAAATGGAGATGGAGGTGATGCGCGACAGGAACGACAATGTCGTCATCGTCTGCTCCATCGAGAATTTCGACCCCATGGGCGTGCACACCGGCGATTCCATCACCGTCGCCCCGGTGCAGACCCTCACCGACGTGGAATACCAGCGCATGCGCGACGCGACCGTCGCCATCATGCGCGAGATAGGCGTCGAGACCGGCGGCTCCAACGTCCAGTTCGGCA
>CAZWOT010000029.1:0-18186 GCA_964635595.1 uncultured Desulfovibrio sp. | reverse complement strand
ATATTTTGTGTTGTTAATTAAATACTTTTATATACATATACATAGAATAAAAAAAAGGCTATACTATAAATGAATAGAATAGCCTTTGAATAAAACAAATATTGTAAATATAGTATAATTAAAAGTTACGGATCTCTTCTCGAATTATAAAATAATTTTTCTAAATTATCTCGTTATTTCAAATGGTTGGCATTATGCGATACGAAGTTGCTTGCTTTGAAGACGTAAAGCCATTTGATTGCCTTCGCATAAGGATAACCAATCTTGATCTTGGCTGGACTCGCCAATTCCCTTTCGCGAGAGGTAGACAGCGAGTGCCCTTCAGCTAATTTGTCGAAATAATTGGAATTTATAATGCGTCAGTTCTGCAATTTTCACACGCATTGAAAGCCTCTTGCGCAACCGGTATCCAACCGCCCGCACTCGTAATCAACATACTGATATTGCTGCATGTTTTTCATGCAGTGCCGATTCGATCACGCTTTTCAAGGCTTGCCATTCGTGCTATCAGATCGAATTCGACATGGGGGCCTCTACCTTGAGACCCAAACCTTCCGGCCAGCCCGTCCAGACGCCCCGGAGGCCCGCCTTCCTTGCACATGCTCCTGCATGCGCCCTTCCGGACACGCCCAATGAAGCATCTCATCCTCACTTTCGCGGCCCTGTGCGCGCTTTTGCTCATCACCGTCCTGGGCGCGAGCTTCTTCTTGAAGAGCACGGTCGAGGACATGACCCGCGAGGCCATCCTGAGCATGACGAGCCCGGGCGAGGCGGTCCTGGAAGACGTTGTCTTCTCTCCCCTTTCCCGCGAGCTCACCATCACCGGCTGGCGGGCGCGCCACCAGACAAACCGGGGTGCGGTGTCCACCCTGGCGCCCACCATGCGCGGCCAGGTGACTTTTCGCGGCGTCTTTGCCTGCATGCCGGTGCTCGGCGACCTCGTCAACGACGCCGACGCCTTCGTGCCCGTGCTCGCCAACCTCAAGGGAGACGGCCTTTCCTGGTCGAGCGCCGAGCACAAGGTCAAGACCGGCAAAATCGAGCTTGGCACCATCTCCATGCGCTACGGCCTCCTGCAGCAGTATTCCCTGGGCCTGCGCCCGCCCTTTGCGCAGGGAGTTGCCGGCATCCGCGTCGAGAGCATCGACGTGACGGATCTCGAACTCGCCGTCTTCACCCGCGAGGCAAAGTTCGACGTGCGCGCGGATTCGATGAGAGCCCGCAAGGTCGACGGGGCCAGCGCGGCCGGCGTGCGCCTTGAGAACCTTTTCTGGAAGGAGCCCGGACTGACGCTTTCCGGCAGGGAAGTGGCCCTGGAGGACGTGCACATCTCGCCGGCCCTCATCAGCGAGCTCGTGGCCTGGTCGGCAAACAGGGGACATGCCGGGAGCGGCACCAGCCAGCTCATGGAGGCCCTCGCCGCCAACGGTCCCGTGGTCGGCAGGACAAGCATCAAAAACCTCGTCCGGCAGGAAGGCGCGCCGGCCTTCGCGCTGGAGAGCTTCGAGCTGGCCTGGCGCGACGCAACACCCCTGAACCTGGAGGCCCATGTCCGCGCCCTCAAGGTTTCCCCGGACGTCCTGTGCATGCTCGATCTCGCTTTCATCTCCGCGGAAAACCTCGACGAGCTCAACCTGGACGCGGACGTCGTCACCTCCGGGAGCGCCGAGAGCCGAATTGCGGGACTTGTGCGCGTGAAGGAGCTTGGCGAGCTCTCCTGCGACCTTCTCCTGCACCGCGAGACAGGCGCCGTTTCCGACGCCGTGCTGACCTTTCGCGACTTTGGCCTCACGGCAAGGGTGGCCCGCACCATCTCGCCCGACCCGCATGCATCGAGCATGCTCTTGAAGGCAAGCACCCAGGTTCTTTGCCAGAACGACCCCGAACAGGCCAGGGAGGCCTGCAGGAACATCGCCGACTTTGTGGACGCCCCGGGCGCCCTCACCATCCGGGGCAGATCGCAGACCACCACGTTCATGGAAATGGGCCTTGGCGCCATGGCAGGCAGACTTGGCTCACTCTTTTCGGTCGAGACGCAAAAGGGCAGCCGCAGCCTCACCCAGCAGTCCGACGCGATTTTCGGGCAGGGCAGATAGGATCATGGCGGACACGGACTTCATTCAGGGAAATGCCGGGCGCCCGCTTCTTGTTCTCAAAAAAGGCGAGGAGCGCCGCCTGAAATCCGGCCATCTCTGGGTTTTTGCCAACGAGGTGGACACGAAGAAATCCCCGCTCGGGGACTTCGAGCCCGGATGCGAATGCGAGGTGGCGGATTCCAGGGGCGCCTGTCTTGGCACGGCCACGGTCAATCCCCACAGCCTCATCTGCGCCCGCATCCACTCGCGCAGCCACGAGGCCCTGGACGAAGCCCTCATCGAGTCGCGCCTGAAAACCGCCCTCGAGACTAGAAAGCTTCTCCATCCCGACCCCTGGTTTCGCCTCGTCCACGCCGAGGGCGACTTTCTGCCCGGCCTCGTGGTGGATCTCTTTGGCGGGCACGCGACCATCCAGATCACGACCAGGGCCATGGAGGAGCGCAGGGGTGCGGTAGCCGATGCCGTCAAACGACTCCTCGCCCCGAAAAGCGTCTTCTGGGACAACACAAGCCCCGCCCGCGCCCACGAGGGGCTCGACCTGTACGCCGAGGCGGACGGTCCCGTTCCCGAGACCCTCGAGGTCCCGGAAAACGGGTGTCTGTTCGCAGCACCCCTTGCCGAGGGCCAGAAGACCGGCTGGTACTACGACCAGCGCGACAACCGGGCCCTCATGCAGCGCTTTGCCAGGGGGCGCCGGGTGCTCGACGCCTTTTCCTACGTGGGCGGCTTTGGCGTGAACGCGGGCCATGCCGGCGCATCGAGCGTGACCTTCGTCGACGCCTCGAAACGGGCCCTCGAGTTCGCCAGGGCCAATCTTGCCCGCAATGCCGGGGACACCTCCGTCGAGGCTCTCGCCGGCGACGGCCTCGAGATCCTGAAAGGCCTTGCCGGGAGCGGGGAAAGGTTCGATGTGGTGAGCATCGATCCCCCGGCCTTCATCAAGCGCAGGAAGGACTTCAAGGAAGGGCTCGCTGCCTACCGGCGTCTCAACGAGGCGGCCATGAAGCTTCTTTCCGACGACGGGCTGCTCTTCACCTCCTCCTGCTCCCAGCTTCTGCCGCTCTCCGACCTGAAGAGCGCCGTGGCCTCGGCCGCGGCCCGCATGCGGGCACACGCCCGCATCCTGCACACGGGCTTTCAGGGAGCGGACCATCCCGTCCACGCGAGCATGCCGGAAACGTCCTACCTCAAATGCCTTGTGGTGGCCGTCTCCAAAGGAACGTCCGTTCGCGGGCAATAGACATCTCTTCCACCGAAATTTACAAATCTCCCAGCTGTCCCCCAGCTCCAATTCACGCATCCTTGCCCACACGCATCCTTGCCCACACGCATCTTCCCCCGCACACAGGAACTGCCATGCTGCTGAACAAAGCCAGACTCTTGACTCCAGGACCCACCCCATTGCCTGAAGAGGTGCGCCTTGCCCTCTCAAGGGACATGATCCACCACCGCAAACAGGGCTTTTGCGAGCTTGTGCGCAAGTGCCAGGATCAGCTGCAAATTCTCTTCGGGACAAAAGAGCCCGTGCTCTGCCTTTCGTCCTCCGGCACCGGCGCCATGTGCGCGGCCGTGGACAACCTTTTCGCGCCCGGCGACAAGGTGCTCGTGGTCAACGCCGGCAAGTTTGGCGAGCGCTGGGGGAACATTGCCGCGAAGAACGGCCTGCAGGTCGTCGAGCTCAACTACGAATGGGGCCTTGCCGCGAACCCGGAGGACATGGAAGCGGCGCTTGCCGACAACAGGGACGCGAAGGGGCTTCTCATCCAGCTCTCCGAAACCTCCACGGGCGTTCTGCACCCCATCAGGGAAATAGCCGAGAAGGTGAAGGGCACGGGCGTCCTGCTCGTCGTCGACGGCATCAGCGGGGTCGGCGTCTCGCCCTGTCCCATGGACGAGTGGGGCATCGACTGCCTTGTCACGGGCTCCCAGAAGGGCCTCATGCTCCCTCCGGGGCTTGCCTTCATCGCCCTTTCGGAAAGGGCCTGGGCCGTCTGCGGCGACGGCTCCTTCTACTTCAACCTGAAAAAGGAGCGCGAGAAGCTCGCCCAGGGGCAGACCAACTTCACCTCCCCGGTCAATCTCATGGTGGGCCTTTCCGTGGCCCTCGACCTTCTGCTCTCCGAGGGACTCGAGACGCTCTACCGCAAACAGTGGGCGCTCACCCAGCTCTGCCGCCGCAGCGTGGAGACCATGGGCCTGACGCCGCTCGCGAGAACCAACTACGCATGGGGCCTCACCTCGGTGCTCCTGCCGGACGCCGTGGCCGGCTCGCGCGTCATTGCCGACTGCCAGGAAAAGTACGGCGTCACCATCTCGGGCGGCCAGGACACCCTCAAGGGGCGCATCGTGCGCCTGGCCCACATGGGCTGGATCGACTGGGCGGACGTGACGGCGGGCCTCTACGCCCTCAACCGCGCCATCGTCGACAACGGGGGCTTCAGCGGCTCCCACGACTTCCTCGAACAGGGACTTGCGAGCTACCGGGCCGCTCTCGAGGGCGAGATTGGCGTGGAGCCAAAGCCGCTGCACAACTGAAACTTCCTGCTCCAACGGGCATCCGGACCCGCTCCTTTTTGCCAAAGAGAAGCAAAAGCCATGGCCGAGCAAAACAAGACCGAAACCAACGCCGACGCCGTCGCCGGCGCCGCCCTGGACGAGAACAGGGACGGCCGCGACCGCTGCGACCTGCTCCCGCAGATCACCTTTTCCACCTTCATTCTCTCGCTGGCCTCCTCGACCCTCGTGCAGCTTGGCGAGGTGCCGAACCCCGACACCGGGGCAGTCTCGCAAGACCTGCAGCTTGCCAAGCATGCCATAGACACCCTGTCCATGCTGGAGGAAAAGACCCGTCTTGGCCTCGACGAGAAGGAAAAGGAGCTTTTGCAGAGCATTCTCTACGAGCTCAAGATGAAGTACGTGGTCCAGTCCGACAAGCTCATGGACGAGAGCTGATGCTCATGGACAAGAGCTGACTGGACATTTCGGCGGCAAACAGGACCTTCGGGACACATCACAAGGGGACAACCACATGGACGAAATTCGCGCTGGACTCGTGGGCATCACGGGCTATACGGGCATGGAACTGGCCAGGCTCCTGGCCACGCATCCTTCCATGAAGCTGACCATGGGCTGCTCGCGCTCGGAAGCCGGAAGGCGCCTTGGCGAGTTCTATCCCTTCCTCGAGCATCTGCCGGGCGCGGACGTGGTCATTTCCGTCTATTCCGCCAGGGCCATGGCCGAGGCCTGCGACGTCGTCTTCCTTGCCGTGCCTCACGGCAAGGCCATGGTCATGGCGGCCGAGCTCCATGACCTGGGACTCAAGGTCGTCGATCTCTCCGCCGACTTCCGCCTGCACGACGCGGACGTCTACGAGGCCTGGTACAAGGTGCCGCACACCGAGGCGCACCTTCTGCCCGAGGCCGTGTTCGGACTTCCCGAGCTCTACGCGGAGGAAATAGCTGGAGCCTCTCTCGTGGCCAATCCCGGCTGCTACCCGACGTCTGCCATCCTGGGCCTTGCGCCTGCGTTGCGCGCCCATCTCGTGGAGACCGACGGCATCGTGGTGGATTCGAAGTCCGGCACTTCCGGCGCCGGCCGCAAGGCCAACGTGGGCACGCTTTTTTGCGAGGTCACGGACAGCTTCAAGGCCTACGGCCTCGGCAAGCACCGCCACACCCCGGAAATCGAGCAGGAGCTCTCGCTGCTTGCCGGAGTCCCTGTCACGGTGTCCTTCAATCCCCATCTCGTGCCCATGAACCGGGGCATTCTCTCCACCATCTACACGCGCCTTGCGAAGGAGACGAGCCTTTCCGAGATTCACAAGCTCTACTCGGACTTCTACCGGGATCATCCCTTCGTACGCGTGCTCCCCGAGGGCGCCCTGCCCGAGACCCGCTACGTGCGCGGGAGCCTCTTCTGCGACATCGGCCTTGTGCACGACCCGAGAACCAGCCGTCTCATCGTGGTCTCGGCCATCGACAACATCTGCCGCGGAGCCTCGGGGCAGGCCATTGCCAACGCCAACCTCATGTGCGGCCTTCCCATGGGCGAGGGCCTGGGGCAGGCGCCCCTTCTGCCCTGACTGCAAGGCCACCTTGCGGATTCGCCTCCCGAAATCTCCTTGTCCCCAGTCTTGCCCCGAAGCATACACCTCATGCCCCATGACGACCCAGCCCGACGAACTGCTTGCTGAAGACGGTGCCGCCCTTCTGCAGGATCCGGACATCTGCCGAAAGCTCCTCGACCGTCTTGACCGGACGCTGGAGGACGTGCCCGGCAAGTCCATGCGCTTCATGGAAGTGTGCGGCACGCACACCGTGTCCATCTTCCAGTCGGGCCTGCGCTCGCTTCTGCCCAGGGGCATCGTCCATCTCTCCGGTCCCGGCTGCCCCGTGTGCGTGACCCATGACGCGGAGGTGGCGGCCTTCATCGAGATGGCCGAGAGAAAGGACGTCATTCTGACCACCTTCGGGGATCTTCTGCGGGTGCCGGGCCCGGGGGGCAAGAGCCTCAAGCACGCCATGGCAAGGGGTGCCCAGGTCAAGATTGTCTACTCGCCCCTGGAATCGCTCCAGACAGCAAGGGACAATCCAGACAAGACCGTCGTTTTTCTGGGCATCGGCTTCGAGACCACGGCCCCCACGGCCGCGGGCACCCTGCTTGCGGCCAGAGCGCAGAACCTGAAGAACTTCTGCGTCTTCCCCCTGCACAAGCTCGTGCCCCCTGCTCTCGACGCGCTCCTGTCCGATCCCGACTGCGCCGTGGACGCCTTCCTGCTGCCGGGCCACGTGGCCGTGATCACCGGAACCAGGCTTTTCTCCTTCCTGCGCGATCGCTGGCGGGTGCCCTCGTGCGTCGCGGGCTTCGAGCCCGCCGACATCCTTCTTGCCCTCTGCCTTCTGGCAGAGGACCTGCGCGACGGAAGGCATGGCCTTCACAACGCCTACCCCAGGGCCGTGAACGAAATCGGCAACACCCGTGCCCAGGAGCTGGTGGCCCAGGTCTACGAGCCACGGGACGCGCTCTGGCGGGGCATGGGGACCATTCCCTCAAGCGGCCTTGGCCTGCGCGAGGACTACCTCGACATGGACGCCTCCACGAGGCTTGGCGTGCCCTTGCGGGAAACCCGCCCCATTGCCGGCTGTCGCTGCGGCGATGTCCTGAAGGGCCGGATATCGCCGAACAAATGCCCGCTCTTCGCAAAAGCCTGCACGCCGCTCGAACCCGTGGGCCCCTGCATGGTGTCCACGGAAGGCAGCTGTGCCGCCTACTACAAGTATTCCCGCTGACAGCAGGACGTCTTTGCATCGTCCCCGATGCTGTTTTCGACCACGTTCCTTTTCCATGGCCAGTCCGGTCCTCATTCCCACGCCTGAAATCTTGCGCGAGCGCGAAAGGCAGTTTGCCCAAAACGCCATGACCCTCGAGAACACCCTCGTGGGCGCGCTTGGCATGCGCTTCTTGCCCGTGGTGCTTGAGGGAGAGCCCGACAGGCCCATACATCCCGAGCACCTGCGGGTCTGCGCCCTCATGCCCGTGGACGCCCGCACCTGCCAGCCCTTCGGGCATTTGAGCGGAGGCGCAAGTCTCGCCCTTGCGGAAACGCTCGCGGGCTACGCGTCCATGCTCCTGCTTGGCCCCGGCCTTGTTCCCGTGGGCGCCCAGGTCTCGGCCAACCACGTGCGGGCCTTGCCCCTGCACGAGACCGCCCGGGGAGAGGCCAGACTTGTGCACCTGGGGCGGACGACCCACGTCTGGAACGTGGACATCACCCGCGAGGGCGGCAACGGCGAGCCGGGGGAGCTCATATCCACGGCTCGGGTCCTGAACCACCTGGTGCCCATGAAGGCCTGAGGCAGCCTTCCCGAAGCCAGGGCCTCTCCGCAAGAACAAAAACGTCCTTCAAAAATCTATTCCCCCGACTTTTTCACCCCAAAAACCCATGTCCGATGCCGCAACGAACGATGCCTGCCAGTCCGAAGCCCGTCTTTCCGGGGACCTGTCTCCGGATGCGGGATTTCACGAGGAACTCGAGCGCACAAGCAGGCTCGTCCAGCCCGTGGACACGCTGGTTCGCTCGGACACGGCCTTTGCACTCTGGCGCCTGCCAAAGGGGAAGCCCGCCCTTGTCCTGCAGCGCGACGGCCTGGACTCCCTTTTTCCGAACCTCGCGGCCGTTGCGGGCGAGGGCTTTTTGCTGGCGCCCTTTGCCGAGGACAGGGGGCATCCGGTGGTTCTTGTGCGCGAGGACGAGCGCCACGAGGGCTTCGAGGCCATCCATGAAGCCCTGTGCGAGAAGGCCAGAAACCTCCAGTTCGCGGGCCTTGCCGCCCAGTCCTTTGCCGTGCCCAATCTGGAAGAACTCGAGAGGCGCCTTTTCGATGCGGCCCCGGACTCGGGCTACGAAGGGGCCCTGCAGGTATTCTTGAGGGACCTGCACGAGGGACGCTTCAAGAAGCTTGTGCTCTCCAGGGCCCAGAACATCCCTGGCTCGTGGGCCGCGGCGCGGCTTTTCGCGGGTGCCTGCCTGCGCTATCCGGACGCGCTCGTGAGCCTTGTGCACGGCCGCTGCGGCACCTGGCTTGGCGCAAGCCCGGAAATCCTCCTCGAGGGTGAGGGAAATGCCTGGCGCACCATGGCCCTTGCCGGCACCAGGAAGCGGGAGACGCCAGGCCCCTGGGACGAGAAAAATCTGCACGAGCAGGCCTATGTGAGTGCCTACCTGCGAAAGACCCTTGCCGGGCTTTCCGACATAACGAGCGAAACGGGTCCCGTCACCATGTCCGCGGGAACGGTGGAGCATTTGCGCACGGATTTTGCCTTCACGCCGAAGGAAGGGGTATCGCAGGCAAGGCTTGTCATGGCCCTCCACCCCACGCCCGCCGTCTGCGGCCTGCCGAAAGAAGCTGCCATGGAGCGCATCCTCACGGTGGAAAGCCTTGATCGGCGCTATTACTCGGGCTTCCTTGGCCCCTGGCGAAAGGACGCGGCCAGGCTCTACGTCAACCTGCGCTGCATGAAGCTCCACGCAGGCGGGGCAAGGCTTTTCGCGGGCGGCGGCATCCTGCCGGAATCGACGCTTCAATCCGAGTGGCGTGAGACCTGTCACAAGATGCGCACCATGCTGGCCCTGCTCGGCCGCTGAAATGTGATGCGGGCGCCGAGAGAGGCTCCCGTGCCCGAATTTTGATGCCGTGGGGACTTTCGAGGTCGTTCATGTATTCCAACAAGCAAAGCGTCCTGCAGACAGTCGCGCTTCTTTGCGCCCACGGGGTGAAGCACGTGGTGGTTTGCGCGGGCTCGCGCTCCTCCCCGCTTGCCCACTCGCTGGCCGCCTGCCCGGATCTGGTCACCCATCCTTGCGTGGACGAGCGCAGCGGGGCTTTCGAGGCCCTTGGACTTGTCCAGGCCACCGGCCGGCCCGCTGCAGTCTGCGTGACTTCGGGCACGGCACTGCTCGATGCGGCCCCCGCCGTGGCCGAGGCCTACTATCAGGAGCTGCCGCTGATCGTCCTTTCCGCGGACAGGCCCCCTGCCTGGATAGACCAGCGCGACGGCCAGACCATGCGCCAGGCAAACGCCCTTTCAAGGTACGTCAAAAAATCCGTGTCCCTGCCACTTGGCGGCATCGCCGGGCCCGATTCCGATCTTGCGAAAGAACATCCCGAAGCCCCGTTCTCCCCTGCCGAGAGGGAGCGCATGTCCCGCGAGCGCGAGGAGCTCTGGCACATGAACCGCCTCGTCAACGAGGCCCTGCTCGAATGCGTGAGCGGCGTGCCGGGCCCGGTCCACATCAACGTGCCCCTGACCGAACCGCTCTTTTCCTTCGACGTGCCCGAGCTGCCCCGGGCGCGCGTCATCGAGCGGCACGGGAAAATGGGCTTCGAGCTGCCCGAAGAGGCTGCCAAAGCCTGGTTCTCCGCCCAAAGACCGCTCGTGATATTCGGCCAGATGGGGCCCGAGGACGTGGCAAGGGAAGATCTGGCAGGACTTTCCTCCTGCGTGGTCGTCTCCGAGCACCTTGGCAATGCGCGCGATCTTTTTGCGAACAGCGATCGTGCGATTTTCTGCGAGCACGCGGACATGGCTGTTTTCGGCGAGGAAAAGGACCTTGCGGCCCTGCGCCCGGACCTTGTCGTCACCCTGGGCGGCCATATTGTCTCCAAGCGCCTCAGGCGCTTCCTGCGCGGACAGAAAGGCCTCGTCCACTGGCACGTGAGCGAGGATGGCCTTTGCCCGGACGTCTTCCAGTCGCTAGAAAAGGTCTTCTGCACGACGGCAGGGGACTTTCTGCGGGCCCTGCCGGCGCGGGAGGAGAGGTCGAATGCCTTTCTCGACGCCTGGCAAGGGGCAGAGAAAAGGGCCAGGGCCCGCGTGGAAGACGGAGAAGAGGGCGCTTTCACGGATGTGCGCGTGCTGGGGCGCTTTTTGAACATCATGCCCCAAGACGCCGGACTCCACCTTGGCAACAGCTCCGTTGTCCGCAACGCCCAGTACCATTCTCTGCCAAAGGGAACAAAGGTCTTCTGCAACCGCGGGGTCAACGGCATCGACGGCTCGCTCTCCGCGGCGCTCGGCAACGCCGAAGGCCTGCCCCAAATTCCGCTCTTTTGCTGCATCGGAGACTTGAGCTTCTTCTACGACCAGAATGCCCTGTGGCGGGAGAACCTGCCCGAAAATTTGCATATCTTGCTTTTTGCCAATGGCGAAGGCAATATCTTCCGCACACTGCCGGGTCTCGAGTCCCCCTACAAGCGAAGCCACATAAGCGGCGCCAATCGCTTCACGGCCCGCGAGGTCGCGAAAAACGCCGGCCTTGCCTGGTGGTCCGCGAAAAGCCTTGAGGAGCTCGAAGACGTTCTGCCCGCGTTTTGCGAAAGCAGGGAGTCCTGCATTCTCGAGGTCTTTACCGACCCAGAAAAAAACGCGGCGGAGCTTGCGAAGCTCTCCCGTCCGCTTTGACGGGGAAGAGCCCTGCGGACGGCAAAAAACCTGCCGTGTCCCTTTGTTGGCCAGGCTCCGGGACGCGCGGCATGCGGTTTCCAAAAGTCGACTGGCCGCAGTACCGCTGGCAGGCCAAAAGACAACAAAAGTCCTCTGGAGGAACATCAATGGCTGTCCGGGAATGGAAAACCATCAAGGAATATGAGGAAATTCTCTTCGACTTCCATGAGGGCATAGCGAAAATCACCATCAATCGGCCCAGATACCGCAACGCCTTCACGCCGGAGACGACCAAGGAGCTTTCGGACGCCTTCGCCATCTGCCGGGAGGATCCGGAAATCTGCGTGGTCGTGCTCACCGGTGCCGGCGACAAGGCCTTCTGCTCCGGCGGCGACATGCACGTGAAGGACCGCGGGGGCTACCGCGGCAAGGATGGCGTCAAGCGCCTGAACATCCTGGACGTGCAGAAGCAGATCCGCTCCATCCCGAAGCCGGTCATTGCCATGGTGAACGGCTACGCCATTGGCGGCGGCCATGTGCTCCATGTCATGTGCGATCTTTCCATCGCCTCGGAAAACGCCATATTCGGCCAGACGGGCCCGCACGTGGGCAGCTTCGACGCAGGCTTCGGAGCAAGCTATCTCGCCCGCATCGTGGGCCAGAAGAAGGCCAGGGAAATCTGGTTCCTCTGCCGCCAGTATTCGGCAAAGGAGGCCCTCGACATGGGGCTTGTCAACAAGGTCGTGCCCTTCGACGAGCTCGAGGACGAGGTGGTGGCCTGGGCAAAGCGCATGATGGAGATGAGCCCCATGGCCCTGCGCATGATCAAGGTCGGCCTCAACGCGGAGCTCGACGGCCAGGCCGGCATCCAGGAACTGGCGGGCGACGCCACCCTCCTCTACTACCTCACCGACGAGGCCCAGGAAGGCGGCAAGGCATTCCTGGAAAAGCGCAAGCCCGACTTCTCGAAGTACCCCAAGTTCCCGTAGGCCGGCACCAGGTAGGCAAAATCCAAAAACGTCCGCTTTCAAGTCCCAAGCCATCGATTCCCCCGGGGAAGAGCGTTTCATGTCCTGGAAGTACGAGATCGTCCACAAAACCCTCCACTTTCGCGAGCCCGCCGGCACCTCCCGCGGCGTCTACACGACGCGCGACGTCTGGTACGTGATCCTTCACGACATCGGCAGCGGCCGCTTTGGCGTCGGCGAGTGCGCTCCCCTGCCGGACCTGAGCGTGGATGCCGGTCCCGACTTTTGCGAGCGGCTGGACGCGGTGTGCAAAACCTTTGCCCAGGACGGCGACTTCAAGGCCATTCCCTGGGAGTGCCCCTCCATGCGCTTTGGCATCGAGACGGCTCTTCTGCACGCGAAATCCGCAAGCGTGCGCTTTTTCAAGACCCCCTATTCGCGCGGCGAGGAGGACATCTCCTTCAACGGCCTTGTGTGGATGGGCGACAAGAACACCATGATGCAGCGGGTCAAGGCCAAGTTCCTGGACGGCTATTCCTGCATCAAGCTGAAGATCGGCGGCATCGACTTCGAGAGCGAGCTAGAGATGCTCGCCCTCCTGCGCGAGCTGGGACCCAATCCGGCAAAGCTCGAGATACGCCTCGACGCCAATGGGGCCTTCACGCCGGAAAACGCGATGAAAAGGCTGGAAGCCCTGGCCCGCTTTTCCCCGCACAGCATCGAGCAGCCCATACGCCAGGGCCAGTGGGACGCCATGGCCGAGCTCTGCAAAAACTCGCCCATTCCCGTTGCCCTCGACGAGGAGCTCATCGGCTGCCCCAAGGAAGGCCGCCGCAAGCTCATGGAAACCCTTCGTCCGGCCCATGTCGTCCTGAAGCCCACCCTGCTTGGCGGCTTCAAGGCCTGCGAGGGCTGGATCGATCTGGCGGCCACCGTGAACGCCGGCTTCTGGATCACCTCCGCCCTCGAATCCAACATCGGCCTCAACGCCATTGCCCAGTGGTGCGGCACCCTCGATCTCGCCTGCGCCCAGGGCCTTGGCACGGGACAGCTCTTCACGGACAACTGCGAGCTTCTGCCAAGCCACGTCAGGGGCACGGCCATGCACTGCGATTCCGATTCGATAGAGCCGGATCTTTTGGGCTGGCTCGGGGCCGAGCACGTGAAAGAGGCCCTCGATCGGGGCCAGGGATAGTCAGGATGCGGCCCATGAGCGACAAGGCGTTCGGCACAGGCGCCCAGAACGGTTTTCAGGCAGGCGTCCCGCAGGACGTCCCAAAAGACGTCTCGAAAGAGCTCACGCTTGACACCCTGCGCACTCTTCCCCTGACGCTTGACGGGGTGTCCTTCGCCGGCGGGACGCTCGCGGCCTTTGCCGAGAGCTACGCAAGACGCGAGGGGCATCTGGGCGATTTGGCCCGTTTTCTCCTCGACTGGAGATCGCAAAGTCCCACGACCACCGTGCTCACCTCGGGCTCCACGGGAGCGCCCAAGCCCATCTCGGTCGAAAAGACGCGCATGGCCAGAAGCGCACGGCTTACCTGCGACTTCCTGCGCCTGCAAAAGGGGAAACGGGCCCTGCTCGCCATGCCGCTTCGCTACATAGCTGCGCGCATGATGGTGGTGCGTGCCCTCGTGGGCGGCCTCGACCTCGTGACGGTGCATCCTTCCGCCTCGCCGCTTGTCGAGGTCATGCTGCCGCTCGACTTTGCGCCGCTCACGGCCATGCAGGTCTACGAGAGCCTGCAGGATCATGCCTGCGCCAAAAAACTGCGGCAGATTCGCTGCCTGCTCGTGGGCGGCGGGGCCATTTCCACAAGCCTTGCCCACAAGCTTGCCGAGTTCCCCAACGAGGTCTGGTGCTCCTACGGCATGACGGAAACACTTTCCCACATCGCCCTGCGCCGCCTGAACGGCCCCAGTGCCTCGGAATGGTACACGACGCTTCCCGGGGTGAGCGTCAGGCTCTCTCCGGAGGGCACGCTTGCCATCTGGGCGCCCACGGTGCTCGACGGGGAGCTTGTGACCAACGATCTTGCCGAAATCGACGAGGCAGGCCGCTTTCGCATCCTTGGCCGCTGCGACAACGTGGTGAACTCGGGCGGCATCAAGATTCAGCTGGAAGCCGTGGAAGAACTGCTCGAGCCGGTCATCAAACACCCTTTCTGCGTTACTTCGCTCCCCGACCAGCGCCTGGGGGAAAAGCTTGTCCTGCTCCACCAGGGAGCAGAGTCCGCGGAGAAACTGGACAGGCTCTGCAGGCGGGTGCTCCCCAAATATTGGGTGCCCAGGGTCTATCTGCAGGCGTCACGCATCCCCCTGACCGAGACCGGCAAGAAGGCCAGGCTCGCGGCAAGGGAACTGGCCCAAAAGCTCTCGCACAGGCATTAGCCAGAACTGCCTGCTGTCCCTCGGCGAGCCTGACTCCGCAGACAACGCCTCACGGATTCGCCCATGGCTCGACAATCACAATCTCAGCTCTTCCCGGTTGTCGTCTGCGTCTGCAATGTCGGGAAGTACGTCGATGACTGCCTGAAAAGCCTGCACGGACCAGTTGACCAGATTCGAGTGCAATCTCATGCAGGAGAGGGCGCATGATGACGCAAGATTCGGCGTGGTCCAAACAATTTCCATGAAGATTTGATACGCCCTGACACCTGTTTCCACGTTTCACGCAGCGAGGCAATCCTGCAACATGAGTTCCTCGCACAATCGCTGGAATGGCTCTCGATTTTCGTCGGTTTCGACGCGACGCGCCAAACTTTCCAAAAATATCTGACGGGTGATCAGCTGTTCCATGCGCCATCTCCTCTCCTGCATGCTCAGTCCGTCGAGGCAGGCAAAGGAAGCATCCAACGCCGGCAGAAGGGAGAGCACTCCGTACACCAGGGACTGGAGGTTCAGCAGACGTTCCACTGCTTCCTTGCTGCGGACCCGGTACTCGCGGAAGTCCCAGAACGACTTCAGCTCGAGGCAGGAGGTTTCTATTGCCCATCGCAGGGTGTACACGGCCAGAGGAGCGAGAGCCGCGTCGGCGGCGACGAAGCTGCGCGCGTCGTCCGTGGTGAACGCTTCGGGATGCTCCGCGAACACGGCGCACGCTCCGGGCCTTGTGCATAAGAAGAGCCTGCGGCCGCCCGTCGTCCCCTTTCGGGTGACAATGGCGGTGACGTCCCGATCCTTGAACAGCCATGTTCGGATTATGCGGGTTCCGCCCCACCACTCCGTCCCGGAGACGGGCGCGAGCTCGAAATTGGTGGTACGCACTCTCTCCAAACACCCGCGGGCGCCCGCGTTGTGGCCTCTCCGGGTGTTGGGGAAGCCCGAACATGGCGGAATCGTGCCGGGCGTTGGAGATGATCGTCAGGTTGGGAACACAAATGTCAGCTTGGGCAACCCCTTCACAATCGCTTGCGTCTTCAGACCAACCGTAATCACACTCAACAACAGATCGAGAATGTAGCGTGGCTGGCCGTGTTCGGCCGACCAGTCGTTGGGGTCGTTGACGATGCCGCTGTCCTTGTCCGTCCTCACCTGATAGCGCTCAATGATCCACTCGATGGCAGAGCGGCCATTCACCACGTAGTCGTAGGCCTCGAGGGGGATGTTGGAGAGCGTTATGTGGTCGTTGTAGCGGATGACCGACTTGTCGGCCTTGTCCTGGAAGCGCATCTTGACGACACGGTAGAGGCTTCTCTCGTCAAGGCTCTCGAGCCCTCGCATCTCCATCTTCACGTCCGGGTGGGCCGGCTGATCCTCGTAGTTGAGATGCAGGTCTGCAAGCTCGCGACCGGCTTTGGAGAAGGCCCAAAAGTCCTCGGCCTTGTCGAGGAAGGGA
The DNA here is from genome assembly GCA_964635595.1 of uncultured Desulfovibrio sp. Lineage (GTDB taxonomy): Bacteria > Desulfobacterota > Desulfovibrionia > Desulfovibrionales > Desulfovibrionaceae > Desulfovibrio. Next base: position 2,341 of record CAZWOT010000029.1, on the reverse strand, counting down.
ATGCGCGGCAGCGACTTCTTGAGGTCATTGGCGAACGTCGTGCGGTAGTCCGGGGAGTGCAGAAAGCCGTAGGCGAAATAGAAGATGTCTTCTTTGCTCACGCCATGACCGTAGCGCTCACGACACTGTTCAAGAGCGAAGTCCGTGATGGCGTCCTTGCGCTCGTATTCGGCATCACCATGCGTCAAGCCTGGAAGTTGTGGAGCATTGCCTGTTCTTTGCTCGTAGTAATACAGTGGGAAACACTGAGAATCTCCATTCAAGTGAAGGTCTGGGACATACTTTGAAATTAGCGGATTTCCAGTTTTAAATGCAGACACGCAGATAACGATATTCTTGTATTTTTTAGATGGGAAAAGTGCAGGGATCTGATAAACACAGTTATTGAGCGACCTGTTAAAATAGCAACAATTAACTTGAAATGGACGATACAGACCTGTTACTACAGATTGCCTATAAAAATTATATTTCCTTCCTGAAACTACATCATTTCTCTGCTGTCTATCCCATGAAAATTTTGTGGCATCCTTGTCAATTATTTCAAAAATATTATCTTTTGATATATTACAATTTTTCAGTCTACTTACTTCATTGTTATAAAATTCGATGCTGTTTCTTATATTATCTACTAGAGTTTCTCTTGAGAAATTCCAGCACCATGCATCTCTATTCGTCTTCAATCCATTCGAATAGCAAGGGGCAAAGAGCGTACTCCTGTTCTTCTTGTCCTCCTTGTCTCCCAGAGGAACAAATGTGTCGAAGACCTGATTGCGCTTGTTGAGCCAGTCCCCATTCTTGTCCGGCGCAAGGCGCACCCAGCCAAAGCCCGGCTCAAGGACGCTGTGCTTGCGGGCAATGATTTCCAGCTTCTGCTCTCGGGTCAGGTAGTCGCCAATGTCGTGGTACTGGATGAGCGCCTTGCCCTCGTGGGACGGATTCTTCAAAAGCACCGTGACGGCGATCGGCGTGCGGCTGCCGGAACCGAAGATCTTGCCGCCTTCCCTGCGGGAGAGTTCGCCGCTCGTGCGCTGGTTGCCCCGCAGGTTGAACACGTAGATGGCGCTGAATTCCTCTTCCAGGCATTTGCGCATGCCGTCCATGGCGTTGCCGTCCAGCCAGCCGGCATTGGTCACGAAGGCAATGATGCCACCAGTCTGCTTGTCTATGCGGTCGGAAGCCCAGCGGAACGCCTTGATGTAGGAGTCGTACAGCGAGTTCTTGAGGGTCGCCTTGCTTCCTGCCGCATAGGTGGCCGCAATCCTGCCATTGAGCACAGGATACGACTGGTTCTGGGCATTGTCGTTGGCAGACTTCTGACCCACCGAATACGGCGGATTCCCGATGATGACCTGAATCGGGGTCTTTCTTTGCGCCTCGGCACGGTCCGAGTTCTCGGCCAGTTGCGGGAAGTGGCGGCTCAAGTCCCCGCCCTCGCCAAGCTGAAAGGTGTCGGTGAGGCATATTCCCGGGAAGGGCTCGTAGGCCCCATGGAAGCCGCGCACCGCGTGGTAGACGTTCTCGATGTTGATGGATGCGATGTAGTAGGCAAGCAGCACGATCTCGTTTGCGTGGAGTTCGTGGTTGTACTTGCGCTGGAGGGCGTCCTGGTCGATGAGGCCCGTTTCCAGCATGCGGGCAATGAAGGTGCCCGTGCCCGTGAACGGGTCGAGCACGTGGACGTTGTCATCTGACAGGGAGCGCCCGAAGGTTGCCTGAAGCAGGTCCGCCACGCTCTGGTTGATGAAGTCCACTATCTCGACCGGCGTGTAGACGATGCCGAGACGCTCCACGGTCAGCGGGAAGGCCGTGCGGAAGAAGTTGTCGTAGAGCTCGACTATGACCTTCTGGCGCTCGTGGGCGCCACGGATGCCCTCCACCCGGTACCTGATGGACTCGTAGAAGCGGGTGAGCGTCACCGTGTCCTTCTCGAAGGCCTGTTCCTCGAGCAGTTCCACCATGCCCTGCAGGGCTTTTGACACGGGGTTGTGGCTCACAAAGGCCTGATCCTCGAAGAGCGCCTCGAAGACGGGCTTTGTGATCATGTGCTGGGCGAGCATCTCGATGAGCTCGTCCTTGTCCACGGAAGGATTGATGTTTTTGCGCAAATCCTCGAGCATCTGCTCGAAGGCCGTCTTGTGCGGGCCTTCCTGCTCGACAAGGCGGCTTATGCGCGAGATGTAGAGTTGCGCGATTTTCGCGACATCCTCGGCCCATTGCTGGAGATAGCGGCGGTTGCCCACTTTCAGGACCATGCGGGCGTAGACGGCGTTTTGCAGTTCCTGGATGGGCAGGGCCAGCTGGAAGGCCTGTCGCCTTGTCCTGGTTCCGGTTCCGTCCCCAC
>CAZWOT010000028.1:14883-18384 GCA_964635595.1 uncultured Desulfovibrio sp. | reverse complement strand
CTGACAACAACCTTTCGGCCCCGAGGCTTGAGCCGTCCGGGTCGCAAGTTCCCAAAGAGGCCGCGTTCTCCTGTCGAGAGCGCGGCCTCCCTTTTTTTGACGTCTGCCCAAATCCGCCCCCGGAGCAGACGACTCCATTCGGGAAACGATTTCAAGGCCGGCACCCGAACAGGGACAAGCCAGGCCGAGGTGAACGAAATCGGCAAACGAACAGATCGTCCCGTCATCCCGTGTGGAGCCTGGTACGCACTGGTTTGTCGTCCCTATGCGGGTCACAAAACTCCCGCGGGCCTTGCCCAAGCGCAGCTTGCGTGGTGCGACCCGGCAGATGGCGCACGACGATGCGCAACACTGTCGCAAGCCCTGACGTTGGCCCTGCGAACCCTGAAAACCTGAAAAAATTTCTTGACATACCCCCCCCCTTGGGAAATAAAATGATAAATTTTTCACAAAAATCCCCCGGTTGGTATTTCTTGGTACCGCACAAGTCAGTCCCCCCATCTCCGCTTTTTGAAACAGTCACTGGAGGGCGAACATGGTTCACCAAAGGCAGTTCATTGCTGCAATTGCGACGTTGTTGCTGTTGCTGGGTGCTTTTGCTCCTGGAAATGCTGCGGCAGCGACATTTGACACCTTGTATCAGGGCGGCACGATCTACACGATGACCGACCTGTTCAAGGACGACGGCACCGCAGATTTCACAAAGGTCAAAAATCTCGATCCCGACAACGCCATCTCGGTCGAAGTGGTTGCTGTCAATGACGGCAAAATCGTCTTCGCCGGTTCCGCGGAAGACGCCAAGGCAGAGGGCTACACGGAAGCAAACGCTGCCAACGTTGTCGATTTGAACGGCAAAACCATGTTGCCAGGCTTCATTGATGGCCACGGCCATTACCCGCAGCAGGGAACAATCGACCTCTTTCAAGTTTTCCTTGGCAGCAACCCACTTGGCAACGTGAATACTCTCGATCAGCTTGTCGAGGCGATAGACGAGGCCTGCCAGGACGACACGCGTTTCCCGGATGGCGTTATTGGCGCCAACTACGACGACACGCTGCTTGACATCAACAGGCACCCGACCTGGGAAGATCTTGAAAAGGCCAGCAGTTGCTCCAGCAAGCCCGTCGTCATCAAGCATATTTCCGGCCACATGAAGGTTGCCAACAAAAAAGCGCTCGTCGATCAGGGTGTCATGAACGAAGACGGCATGCCTGGCACCAGGGCCTACGATTCCAGCGGCAACCTCATCAATGGCGTTGTGGTACAGGACGGCAAAATCACCGGTCTCCTGCAGGAAACCGTTGCCATGGATCTCGTGGACGATCCCGACTTGCCTTCCGACACCCAGCTTGCCATTGCCCGTGCCAACGATGTCTACCTTGCCGCCGGCGTCACCACTGTGGATCTGGGCGCCGACATGACATCATCAGTGTCAAACATGCAGCAGGCTCTCGACGAAGGCCGGTTCACCACGCGCGCAGTGTGGCACCCCTATGCCACTGGCGCCTATGCCGCCTACAATCTCTATGAGATGTACTATACCGGGGTCGATGCCGCCGGGAACTACGCCTTAATCTATCCGCAGGAACTTGCAAACAGCGAAGCTGCACCGGACTTTGGCAACGAAGGCCCCACGGCAACACAAGGCAAGACCCCGCGCATAGGGCAGGACATCACCCTCTGGCAGCCAAAGGATGACAAGATGGGGGCTCGCTATACCTTCAATAATGAAGGCAGCGTGCCCACGGAACGACTCTTCCAGGGCGCATACAAGATCCTCGGCGACGGTTCACCGCAGGGCTACACGGCCTGGCTGAAGTCCCCCGGCTACTACGACTGGGGCAGCTACACGGCAGAAGACAGCGCGACCTGGAACGCCAAGATGTACAGCGATGGCGACAACGGCGCACTTGTAGGCACCAAGTACCATGACGAATATGCCATGGTCGGGCCCGACGGCACCATCGAAAACGTTCCGCCAGGCGACATGCACAGCCTCATCGACTTTTTCCACAGAAACGGCATAAGCACCGAAGTTCACACCAACGGCACGGGTTGCGCCGAAGTCTGGATTGAGGCCCTGGAAATGGCCGTGACAAAGTATCCTGAGATCACGGATACCCGTCATACCTCCATTCATGCCCAGACCCTGGAACGCCAGCACATTCAGCGCCTGATGGGCGACTACGCCAACGTGGACACCAACATGGCCAAGCAGATGTGGGGCTGGTTCACGGATAACGCCTACAAGACGGATGACGACCCTGCATGGGCTGTGCTCCAAAATACGACCATGAACAAGTTGGCCGACAACATGGCAGCCCAGAACCTGTTCGCCTCCTTCTTTGTCAACCATGTCTACTACTACGGCGAGCGCCACTCCAACATCTTCTTTGGTCCCGGCCGCGCCAACAACATCAGCCCCACGGGCTGGGCAGCCGCCTACAGCCTGCCGTTCAGCTTCCACAACGACACGGCGATTACGCCCATAGAGCCCCTGCTCAGCATCCAGACAGCCGTGACCCGTCTGTCTGCCGCCAACACCATTTCCGACGGCGGCGTGCTCATCAGCGGCTCCGGCACGAATCTGGATGCAACCGTCAACTACCCCAGCCGCGTAGAAGACGGCGTGAAAAGCGAGACAATGACCTACTACGACTATGATCAGCGCATCAATGTCCTGCAGGCATTGCTTGCTCATACGGTCAGCCCTGCATGGCAGAACAAGCTTGAAGACCGCATCGGCTCCATCCAGGTCGGTCACGCTGCCGATTTTGTGATCCTCGACGACGATCCCATGACAGTCGCGTCAAAGAAAGCCACCGTTCTTGGCGACATCCGTGTCTCCGCCACCATTGTCGGCGACACTCTTGCCTATGGCGTGCTCCCCGGCGATTCGGAATATCTCTATGCGGTGAAGGCCTCCTATCATCCCTCCGCCGAAAACGACATGGTGAGCAGTGTTTCTGTAGAGCTCTACGACGAAACCACTGCCGATCAGAGGCGCTCTCTTCCGGAAGGCCTGACCAGGTACGGCATGTTCGAACTCACCGTAACGGCAACTGATACCGGAACGCCCCTGATGCAATTCAACACGCTCGGCAACGGCTCGAAGGCTAGCGAGTTCCAGATGTACAACGTGACGACGAGCACCGACTTTTCGTACGGAGAAGACTTCAAGAATGAAAACGCTTTCTGGTTTGCCGCTGCCGACGATCCACTGACCCCCCTGAGCTCAAGCGCTGAGCTCCAAATGGATCAGGACTACATCGTCTACTTTACCCTGAAGGTTGAAGAAAATACAAACACGCAATTGTCCACACTGTCGGCAATCGCTCCTCTGAGCGGCACCCAGGCAGAAGAAACGTTCGATGTCACCACCGTTTTGGATTTCACCACGAGCGGTACCGTGCCCAACAACTACTCCCCTGTGGACACCAGCAGCAGTTCCGGCGGCGGTTCCGGCGGTTGCACCGTTGGCACCACCCCCGACTACGGCAT
>CAZWOT010000028.1:3621-14783 GCA_964635595.1 uncultured Desulfovibrio sp. | reverse complement strand
GGCGGCGGTTCCGGCGGTTGCACCGTTGGCACCACCCCCGACTACGGCATGATTGCGCTTTTCGTCATGCTTGTGGGCATTCTCGGCGTGCGTTCCGTGCGCCGCAGGGCTTGCAGATAGCATCCGGCATGGAAAACCATGCGGACATCCTGACTCTTGAAGCTCTCTGAGCAACACTTCTGACAGTCCCCTGCCCTGGCTTGTGGGGGACTGTCAGTTTGCTTTTGAGCAGCATCGCTCCGTCATTGCCTTCCTTGTTTCCGATTTTGCCCGAACCTGCCCGCAAGCAGCTTGCGCACGTGGATACGCAATGCCGAATTTCGCCTACAAAGCGTTGGACGCAAACGGAAAGAGCTCGACCGGGCATATTGATGCCCCTTCCCGAGCCGCAGCCGTCAACCGGCTTCGCCAGCAGGGGCTGACCCCCTTTGAACTGACTGTTGTCCGGCTCGGCTCGACCGCCTCGTCTCATTCCGGACAGAAAGGAGAACAGGCTCCTTTCCGGCGTTGTGCCCTGCGGACGCCATTTCGGCGTACCCTCCCAAAGGCTGCGGTCGCGGGCATGGCACGGCAGCTGGCCACGCTGCTCAAGGCCGGGCTTCCACTGGATCAGGCCCTGCTCGGCATCAGTTCCGGCGACAAAAGCTCTCCCATGTCCACGATAGTCGGCGAACTGCGCGAGCATGTGGTGGCAGGCAGGGATCTTGCCGACGGCCTGTCCGCATTTCCCCGCGTTTTTTCGAACACGTTCGTGGCCATGGTCAGGGCCGGGGAGGAATCCGGCACGCTTGATCTGGTCATGGAACGGCTGGCGGCCCATCTCGAACAGCAGACGGAACTGCGGCGCAAAATCAGGGCAACGCTCGCCTATCCGGTTCTCATGCTGATCATCGGCCTTGCGGTCGTTGTCTTTCTCCTGTCGTTCGTCATTCCGCAGGTCACAAGAATCTTTGCCGACATGGGACGCGAACTGCCGCTTCCAACCCAGCTTCTCCTTTCCCTCAGCGATGGGCTGCGCACGTGGTGGTGGGCCATTCTTCTCGCTGCCGTCCTTGCCGTCCTTGCCGTGTGGTCGCTGGGTCGAAGCGCCGACGGCAAACGCTTTCTGCAGAGCAAGTTTTGCGCGCTTCCCGGCGTCAGAAGCATCTATGCCCCCATACTGCTGGGCAACATGTCCCGCACGCTGGGGATGCTCCTCAAAAACGGCGTCCCCATGCTCAAGGCACTGGGCATCGTGAAGTCGGCTTCCGACAACATCCTCATGCGCGAGTCCGTCGAGCGGATGATCGACGGCGTGCAGACCGGGCGCGAGCTGTCCTTCTACATGGACGATCCCTTCATTTATCCGCCCCTCGCCAGGCAGATGGTTGCCGCCGGGGAAAAAAGCGGCCGGCTGGAAGAGATGCTGCTCTGGGTGGCCAACGACTGCGAAAGCAAGGTTGCCGCAAGACTGCACATGCTGACCGCATTGCTTGAACCCGTGCTCATTCTTGTCCTGGGCTCGCTCGTTGGCTTTGTCGTCATTGCCATCATCATGCCCATCTTTGAAATGAGCACACTGGCAGGCCAGGTATGAAACACGCGGCACTTTTTCGACGCATGGGCGGGGCGGCAGTCTGCATCGCTTCGGCTGCCTTCTTTGCCAGGGTGGCAGTCTTTCTGCTTCTGCCCCCGCCACCCCCGGTGCCTTCCTTCATCCATGCGGGGGAAAGCAACACCCCGGGCCTTGCCGCGCCTGTCAAAACCGGCTTTGCCAGCGTGATGCAGCGCAACTTGATGAATGCCCTCAAGGAGCCGCCATCGGGACTCAGACGAAACTCCCGCGACGCTCCCGTCGAACTCGATCCGGAAGAACAGGCCAGACTGGCCGCGGAACTCGAGAACCTGCCCATCAGCAAGCAGGGCTGGGAACTGCTCGGCACCATTGTCGACACGTCCGCGAGCAGCGAAAGCAGGGCCATTCTGCTTGCGGACGGCAAGCAGCTGGCCCTCGCCCCGGGCAACGAGCTCAAGGGCTGGAGAATTGTCGTTGTCGACCGCAGAACCGTCGTTCTCGAAAAGGCCGGCCGACGCGAACGCATCCTGCTTGGCGGCAGCGCCATCGACGCGCCGAGAGCACAGCTGCGCAGCCCCCGGCCGCAGCTCAGCCGCAGGGCCATGCAGAGCCAGATGGAAGACTTGCCCAATCTTTTGCGTCAGGCGGCCTTTGCGCCGCTGACCGTCAACGGCGTTGCCGGGCTTGGACTGTCGCGCGTCGAGCCCGGCGGCGTCTTTGCGCAATTTGGCCTGCAGAACAACGATCTTCTTGTCCAGATAAACGGGACTTCCGTGACAAGCTTCAACGACCTCAGAAATTTGCCAGGCCTGCTCAACGAAAGGACATTGCGCCTGGAAGTGATTCGCAACGGAAAAAGAACCGAACTTGCTTCAGACATAGTCGAGTGATGCCCCATGCACAGAGCAAACCTGATACGCAAAATTCTTGCCTGCCTTCTTTGCCTGACGTTCCTTCCCTTCTGCGGCGCTTCCCTGGCAGCAGAATCCGGGACGATATCCATGGATTTTGAAGATGTGGACGTTCACACCTTCATAAAATACGTCAGCGAAGCAACTGGACAGAATTTCATCACCGATCCGAGCGTCAAGGGCAAGGTGACAGTCTATTCGCCGATCAAGCTGACCCCGGAAGAAGCCTTCGAAACCTTCATCTCCATGATGCGCGTCAACGGCTTTGCCGTTCAGCGCAGCGGCAGCAACTGGAAGGTTGTCCCCATGAAGGAAGGCCTGAGCCAGGGGAGCGAAACGTATACCGGCTCCGACGGCTCCAGCATGTCGGACAGCATCGTCACCCGCATTGTCCAGCTGAAGGTCGGCGTGGCCTCGGAGCTTGCCAAGGTACTCCCCTCCCTGCTGGGCAAGGATCACGCCATTTCGGCCTACACGCCTTCCAATACCCTGGCCATAACGGCTCCCCAGTCCAACATCAGCAAGGCCCTGACGTTCATCGAGCAGGTGGAGCAGAGCCGCTCGAGAGGCCGCACCGTCAGCATTTCCCTCGAACACGGCAATGCCGAGGCCATAGCCGACAGCCTGTCGAAGCTTTTGAAAAGCAAGGACGAGGAAGACTCCAAAAAGGGCCGCACGAGCATCAGCCTGGTCGTGCCGGACGAGAGAACGAACACCCTGCTGGTCTACGGAGATCCGGAAACGCTGGACATGTCCAGGGAGCTGATCGCCTCGCTGGACATTCCCACCCCCAAGGGCAAGGGCGGCGTGCATCTGGTCACGCTCAACAATGCCAAGGCCGTGGATCTTGCCCAGGTCATCAATTCGCTGCTGGAGCGGCAGATCACCGCAGGCACGGAAGAAAGCGCGAACGAATCGGTTCTTTCCAGGGACATCAAGGTGGTGGCCGACCCGGCAACCAACAGCCTGGTCGTGACCGCCCGCCCGGACGAGTTTGAAACCCTGAGCGAAATCATCGAGCGCCTGGACATCGTGCGCAAGCAGGTCTTCATCGAGGCGCTCATTCTGGAAGTCAACAGCGAGTCCACCATGGACTTTGGCATCAGCTGGGCCCTGGGCGGAAACTATGGAGACATAACCGGACTTGGCGGCGTCAACCTGAGCGACAGCAGCATTACCCTTTCCAACCGCATGGCTTCGCTGCCCAGCGGCGTTTCCCTGGGCACCATTTTCAGGGACGCGTTCTCCGTGGGCGGCACTTCCTACAATATCCAGTCCATACTGAACGCGTCGCAGGGCAACTCCGATGTCGAGGTTCTGTCGACCCCGCAGCTGCTCACCCTCGACAACGAAGAAGCGTCCGTGGATGTCGTCGACAACATCCCCTACACCAAGGAAAGCACCGCCTCGAACACGAGCGAGTTCACCACGCAGACAATGGACTACAAGGATGTTGGCGTCAAACTGAAGATAACGCCGCGCATCAGCGACGACGGTTCCCTGCGCCTCGAGGTCGAACAGGAGGTCAGCCGGGTCACCCAGAGCCTGGTGACCCTGAGCAGCGGCGATCAGATCGTGGCCCCGACAACGAGAAAACGCACCATCAAGTCGACAATACGCCTGCTGGACGGCCAAACTGCGGTCATCGGCGGCCTTTTGGACGATTCCAACACGTTCACGGAGCAAAAGGTTCCCGTCTTGGGCAGCATTCCCCTGGTGGGCTGGCTGTTCAAGTCGCGGAGCAAGGAAACGACGCGCACCAATCTCTTTGTTTTCATTACCCCCAAGGTTATCCGCAATTTCGAGGAATCCGCCGAGCTTACCTACACAAAGCAGCAGGGCATACACGAAGCGGGGCTGGACGGCGAGGGACTGGGGCTGCCGGCAACGAGCAGGGCAAAGCTGCTCAGGCTCGTGTGGGTAAACTGATTCGGGGGAAAGCCAGCATGGGCATGGAAGAGGTTCTGCGGAATCTGTCGCTGCCGCCGGACGAACTGTCGGGCTGTGTCGACATGGCACGGGAAAAGGGCATTCCCCTGGAGCAGGAGCTCCTTGCCTGCGGGCACATTTCCGAGGAACAGTACCTGGAGCTCGCGGGCCAGCGCTATGGAATGGAGGTCGACACACGCCTTCATCAGGAAATCCGCAAGGACGATGCCGGCCTGCAGGCCGATGCGGCGCTTTTGCGCAGACTGTCGTTTTCCTGGCTGAAACGGCATCGGATCGTTCCCCTGCGCGACCGCGACGGCCAGGTCGTGCTGGCTGCCAGCAGGCCGTCCGGCTGGCTTTTGGCCCAGGAACTTGGCCTTTTGACGGGCGAGCGTCCCGTGCGCTGCCTGCTTGCGCCAGAGGCCGCCATAGAAGACATCATCAACCATGTCTTTGGGGACGGCGGCGACGGCGAAGACGACTCCGTCGCCGACATGCTGGACTCGGCCGAGATCATCGATGTCAACGAGGACGCCGTCGAGGACTTGCTCGAGGAAAGCAGCGACGCGCCCTTCATCAAGACGGTGAACGCCATTTTGGCCCAGGCCGTGCGCGCTGGGGCAAGCGACATCCACATCGAGCCGTACCGGGATGTTTCCCGCGTTCGCTTCCGCCTCGACGGCGTGCTCTACGAGCGCCACACCATCAAAAAGGTGCATCATGCGGCCGTTGTCTCCCGCATCAAGGTCATGGCCAAGCTGAACATTGCCGAAAAGCGCCTGCCCCAGGACGGACGCATAGCCATTGTCCTTGGCGGTCGGCAGGTGGGCCTGCGCGTCTCGACCCTGCCCACCTCCTTTGGCGAACGGGTGGTGCTGCGCCTGCTCGAAAAAAGCGAGCGCGTGCTGTCTCTCGAGGAGCTGGGGCTCGAGCGTTCCGACTTTCGCCTGCTCTCGAACCTTGTCGCCTCTTCGCACGGCATTGTTCTCGTGACGGGGCCGACCGGCTCGGGAAAGACGACAACGCTCTACGCTGTCCTGCAGAAAATCTCGTCCCCCGATCGCAACATACTGACCATCGAAGACCCTGTCGAATACGAACTGGACGGCATCGGCCAGATGCAGGTCAATCCCAGGATAGACCTGACTTTTGCCAATGGCCTTCGCGCACTGGTGCGCCAGGATCCGGACGTGATCCTCATTGGCGAAATACGCGACGGGGAAACGGCCTCCATTGCCGTGCAGTCCGCACTGACCGGCCACCTGGTCTTTTCGACCCTGCATACCAACGACGCGCCCGGCGCCGTGACCAGGCTTTTCGACATGGGGGTGGAGCCCTTTCTGCTCTCGTCCGTCCTGCGCGGCGCCATAGCCCAGCGGCTTGTGAGAACGCTCTGCCCGCATTGCCGCATTCCCGGAACATTGCGCCCGGCGGAAGCCGAACTCTTCGCGGCAATGGGCCTCGAGGCGACAACAGACACCGTCGTCTACCATCCCGGCGGCTGCGACAACTGTCTTGGCACCGGCTACAGGGGACGCATGGCCATCTATGAAATCATGCCCGTCGGGGACAGCATACGCCGCCTCATCGTTGAAAAGGCGGACGCCAACGTCCTGCGCAGGACTGCGGAAGGGGAAAACATGCATTCCCTTCATTTTGACGGCCTGCGCAAGGTGCTGGAGGGGAAAACGTCCATCGAAGAGGTCGAGAGGGTCGTCCGCCTATGAACTTTCCGCTCCTTTCCGATCTTGCCCCGTTCAAGGGCATTGCCCTGCGAAGACCGGGCGCGAACCTTTTCTTCAGGCCGGGCGGTTCGGCCAAAAGCCTGCTTTTGTATTTGGCGCTGTTTGCCGCCTCCTTTTCCGTCTTCTTTGCGGCATTCTATTTCCGGGAAAATCTGCAGCTCCAGCTGGCAAGGCTTTCCGCGGCCGCGGCCGAAAAAGGCATACAACTGCACGACATGCGGCTGAGCGGCCCCATTCCGGCCCTGCGGATCTCGGCCGTGCATCTCCCGCTCGCAGGCGAAACGCTGCCGCTGATCAATGTGAGGGCACTGCTCCATCCCCTTGACGGCACGGTCGAAATCACCGGCGAAACTGGCGGAGGCACCTTTGTTGCCGTCTATGCGCCAGAAAGCATTGCAAGCCCCTTGGCCCTGCCTGCCGAACTCGGGCTTTCCGGCAAAAACATCGCCCTGTCCGCCCTGCTTGCCAACACCGCACTTTTTGCCGTTTCGGGCGGCCAGGCGGATTTTCAGGCGGATCTGAAGCTGGACAGGGCCGGAAGAAACGACGCCCTGCCCGTCCGGATGACCGGAACGTGCACTGTCCACATGGAAAATGCGGCCCTTGAACACAGCCTGCCCGTTCTCCGCAAGAAGACCATGGAAGACATCCGCGGCAGCGCGCTGCTTGAAATCGAAGGCAATGTGCTGAAGGTGCGCTCCCTTGAGCTCGAGGAACGGGAGCTGGCCTGCCAGGTCGAAGGGGAGCTTGTCCTGAAAAAAGTTTTGCCGCAGAGCGTGCCGACTCTTCAGGGCAGCCTCAGGGCCGATGCCGAACTTTTCGAGACGGCCCTTCTTCCCGCTTCCCTGGCCAGCCGTCTCGAGCGCGACGGTTCCTTTCGCTTCGCGATCGGACAATCTCTGGCCAGGCCCGCCTTCACGCTGCAGGAGTAGGCAATGACCGCGTTCAGACTGGTGCTGTTTCTGGAGGACGATCTTGTCACTGCCGTTGTCTGCAGCTCAAGATGGGGCAAAACGACTGTCGAGGCTGCCGAGAGCGTCCATGTTGGTCGCGTGACGGCCGACTCCCTTGCCGACGGCCTGCAACGGCTGCGGGGTGCCTGCACGGCACGCGGAGTGGGCCAGGCGTGGGGCAAACATGTCATCCTGTGCCTCGACGCGGAGTCCGTTCTGTTCAGGGAATGGACGCTTCCCGGCAAATCCGTGCGCATGGCCAGAAAATCCCTGCCCCTGCTGCTCGACGGAGAGTTTCCCAACGAAACGGTGCCGCTTGCCTGGCGGACAGTCTTTGTGCGGGAAAGCCATAACCTGAGAGCGCTGTGCATGCTTCTGCCCGAGGAAACGCTTGCCCTGTGGCAGAATGCGCTGCAGGCACAGGGTTTCGAGAGCGTTCGGGTGACCGCCCAGCCCTGGCCCGTGCTCGCCTGCCTGCCCCCCAAATGCGGTCCTGCCCTGCTTCTCCACATCATGCGGAACATCGTTTCGCTGGCAGTCCTGGACGCGGACGGCAGGCCTGTGCGCGTGCGCACTCTGGGCGAATCGTTGCCTTTCTCCGCAGCGGCCCAGAAGCAGGCGGCCCCGAAGCAGGCGACCGACTGGAAAACGGCTTTCGCCGAGCTGCACAGGCAGGCCAGCCTTGCTCTCGAGGGACTTTCTCTCGAGCTGGAAAAGCTGCTCGTTTGCGGAATGCCGCCTGGACAGGACGCACGCGCGGCCCTTGAAAACGCCTTTGGCCTGCCCCTCGCGGCCATTGGCAGGGATCTGCCCCTGCCCGGGCACAGGGCAGGGATAGCCGAGACGGACACGCACAGACTGATGGCCGCACTCCTGTGCCAGACCCTGGGACAGGGTGGCCCGCTTTCCCTTTCGCCCCTGCCGGGGCACCGGAAGATGCCCGTTTTCGCCGTCCGCCTGCAAAAATCGGCCGTGTCGGGTCGTCTGGAGCCTCTCCTGCCACTGGCCGGAGGCGTTCTTCTGCTTGCCATCGGCCTTGGCAGCTACTTTGGGGTCGAAGCAGCCAAGATTTCGGAGCAGGAAGCGACACTCAGGGCGGTGATGCTCGAAGAGCTGCAAAAGGCCGTGCCCGGCATGCCCAAGTCTGCCTCCGCAAGCCGGCTGCGCAGCGTGCTGGTCTCGAACATCCGCAAGCTCGAAGAGGGCAGGGTGGCTGTTCCGGGATATGGAGCCGTGCAGTTTCTTGAAAGCCTGCATGCGCTTGTGCCCCAAACGGTGCGCGTGCAGGTGCAGCGGCTGTGGCTGGACAAAAGGCAGTGCCGTCTGCAGGGAACGGCCCTCTCCTACGAAGATGTCGACGCGTTGCGCGAGAGCCTCGACCAGATGGAACATGTCTCGGACGTCAAGGTCGTCGGCGCGACAAGCCGCGGCGATCAGCGCGTGCTCGCGCGGAATGCGGGCAGTTCTCCCGCAGAAGCCGCTTTGTCGCGGGTTGATTTCGAGATAGTGATATCCTTCGAAGGGACAAAATGACGAAGAAACATATAATTGCCGCTGCCATGCTCCTGTTTTCCGCCATTTTTGTCTGGAAATCCTGGTCATGGAATCTGGACTCGGACAACAGGCTGAAACGCACGCTGAATCAATATGGCGAAACAAGAAGCCTGATTGTCAAACACGAGCGTCTCCGCAGCCTGGAAACTTCCGTCAATGCAAGTGCAGGAAACGAAAGCCTGTTCAGCAGCGCCAACGAAGCAGGCATGGAACTTCTTCTTGTTGACTGCATAGAATCGCTTCGTCCAGGCACGTCGCAGGATGGCAAGACGGAAATTCTGGATATACAGATGCGTGGCCTGTACCTTGGCGAGGCGATGCGCTGGCTGCAGGCCATGGAAAGCATTCCCGGAGCCGACATGGACAGTCTTTCCCTGCGCCGCACCGACATGCAGCTCCTTGACATGGACATGCGGCTGGTCAGGCAAAAACCAAAACCATGAACACTCGCCCAACCAGACAAGGCACTGCCGGATTCACCCTGCTCGAGGTGCTGGTGGCAATATCCATTGTCAGCATCGTGGGACTGTACCTTGTGCAGGCAACGGGCAGCGGGCTCACGCAGGTGGCCGAAACCGCATGGCACGACAATGCCGCCCGCCTTGGCAGACAGAAGCTCTCGGAACTGGTGCGCAACGGCATCAAGGGCTCCGCGCAGGGCGCCTTTGCTCCCGACCACCCGCACATTGCATGGACTGCCCAGGCCCTGGCCCTCAAGGACGTGCCCGGACGTCATGTCCGGCTGAGCGTCCACGAAACACAGGGGCAAAAACGGTACGAACTGATCCTGGAGCAGATTGTCCACCCGTAGCGCACGCAAACCTCGGTCGGCTTCAACATGTCCAACAGAACACGTTTGCCAATAACCGGCTCAAGTCCGGGATTCACCCTTCTTGAAACGCTCCTGGCCATGGCGCTGACGGCTGTCGTGGGCTCGGTCCTTTTCAAGACCTGGGAGCTGGTCATGACAAGCGGAAGGGACATGCGGTCCGTCGTCCAGTACAGGGAGCCAAGGCGCATTGCCTTTGCGATTGTGGACAACGATCTTTCCTGCGTGACCCTCGGCGATCGGAACAGTTCCCTGCCGCTGCCAGGCCGGCAGCCAATTGTCCCGGACGACGACTTCTATTCCCGCACGAACAGGGAAAGGCCGGACGACGAATCGCAGGACACCGTTCTGCTTTCCTTTGCCACCACGGCCTCTGCCCTGCCGGAGGGAAGCCGTCTGGGCTCCGTGTTCTGCGTCGAATACGTGCTGCGCGGCAGCGGTCATGGAACGCTCTCCTTCGTGCGCAGGGAGCGCGGCATGTGCGGCGTGAGCGGCATGTTCCCCTGGACGGAAACCGTCCTGTGGCGGAACGTCGACTCTGCCGCGGTTCAGTTTGTCATGCAGAATGGCGAAATACAGGAGGAATGGACATCGGGACAAAGAATTGCCCCGCGTGAAATCCGTCTGCTCATACGGGAATACGGGAGCCAGGAGCAGCAGGTTCTCGCAGTGCCAATGTTTTCGAGGAGAATCGACATTGCGGCGTCTCAAAAATAGTCGTGCCAACAGCCGTGATCACAAGACTCGCGATCAAAGCGGTGCGGTTCTCGTTCTGGTTCTTTTTCTTCTCTCCGGCCTGGCCGTGCTGAGCATCGAGTTCAACCGCACCGTGCTTCTCGACCACGTTTTCTCCGCCACCACGCGCAATGCGCTGGTCGCCAAGCCGCTGCTCGCCTCCGGCGAGACCATCGCCGCCATTTTTCTCGTCAACAACAACCGCCGCACCAACGATGCGGAAGGAAACGTGAATCCTCAGCTGCTGAACCAGTCTTTCCGGCTCCATGCGGCAAGCTACAGCAACAGTCTGCTCAGGGGCTCCATACAAATGGAGCTGGAAGACGAAAACAGCCGTCTGCCCCTTGCAGCGCTCTTTCCCCGCTACACCTCCGAGGAGGCCGCGGCCAGAACCGTTGGCGAAATTCTTGTCCGTCTCCTGCGCAACCTGCTCCTCCGTCATGGATTCGAGGGCTCCATCGAGGAGGCAGCCGCATGCGCCGAAGCCTATGTGGAAAACCTGCTCGGCTGGTGCGGCGAAACATCCCTCACCACGGAGGCAAGGCTCTGGTACATCGAAAAAACCGGCTATTACCCGCCGCTCAGGCCCCTGGAAAGCCTCGACGAACTTTTGCTTGTCTACTGGCCCGGGGTCAACGCGTCGCTGGCCGAGCGGGTGCTGACCGGAAGTCCCGCAGGGCCGGGACTTTTCGACAACGTGAGCATCTGGACGCATGGCCCCATGAACGTCAACACCCTGAAGCCGGACATTGCCGCCGCCCTGCCGCAGGAAATGACCCAGGGAGCGAACCTTGCGCTCGCCCTCGAAGAGGCCAGAAAAGCCCAGGGCGATTTTCTGCGTGCCGGCTGGCAGCAGGACGTTTTTTACAGCCTGGGGCTCCAGGCACCGGCATCCGACGTGCTGAACGGATACAGCCGCTGGTTCAGGGTCACCATGGAAGCGGGCCAGGG
>CAZWOT010000028.1:0-3521 GCA_964635595.1 uncultured Desulfovibrio sp. | reverse complement strand
CATATCGTACCACAAGGGAGAATTCCAATGACAACACGGAAAAGAACCTGTTCCCAGCAAGGCTTTACCTTGCTCGAACTCATGATTGTTATTGTCATTTTGGGCATACTTGGAGCCGTCGTTGCGCCGCAGCTGATGAGCGAACCGGACAAGGCGCGTGTTGTACAGGCCAAAATGCAGATTGAAAATCTTGCGACCGCAACAAAGAAATTCTACCTCGACAACGGCTTCTACCCTTCTACGGAACAGGGTCTTGAAGCACTGGTCAACCGCCCGGCCATCGGCAGAACTCCCAAAAACTATCCGGCTGGAGGCTACATGCCCAAAATTCCGCTGGATCCCTGGGGCAACGACTATATCTACATTTCCCCGGCGCAAAAAACTCCCTTTGAGATTGTTTCCTTGGGCGCGGATGGCGTAGAGGGAGGCGAAGGATTTGATGCAGATATTCGCAACGCGGATGTACCTGACTAAAACAAACCAACAGTCGGGGTTTACCTTGCTTGAGCTGATGATTGTTCTTCTGATTGTTGGAGTTGTCTTGTCGTATGGCGCGTCATTTTTGTACTCCGATACACAAAAGATAGAAAAAGCCGCGACAAAGGTGCTTTACACCCTTTCCAGCATCAGGACGGACGCAATCATTTCCCGCTCAAGCAGAACAATTATCTTTGAAGGCAACAAAATTGTCCTCCAGAACAGGAACGAGAAAAAGATACTTGAAACATTTGACAATGACATTTATCTGCATATCGTGAAGGCTGGGACGACGAGTCGCGGTCGAGAGTCACAAGCAATTTTTGGGTCAAATGGTGTCTGTGAAGAATTTTTGTTGTTGATTCAGCATAATGTTCAAACAATATCCCTCTACATTTCTCCTACAGGAGACAATCTTGTGCGTAATGGTACATATTCTCTTGAGGAGATGCGTCAGGAACTTTTGACAGACAGATACACCTTTGGAGTTGATGTCCACAATTTCGCATAAACATTTGCAACATGCAAAACATGCTTCTTTGATATCATGAAAAATTCGCAGAAAATTCTTTTGTTTGCAGCAGGCAAAATGGCAGGGAAACAAATGCTTTCTGTCCCTTTCGCAAAGGACGCGGCAAAGCTGCTGTGCGTTGTGGCAATGGCGCTTCTGCTGGCGGGGACAACCGGCTGCTCTGCCCGGCGTTCAACCCCAATTGAAAACCCGCAAGCAGCCCAGGAAAACATCCTGAAGGGCATGGAAGCATACACGCAGGGCGACTGCAAAAACAGCATGCTCCATTTTTCCGAAGCCCTGCGCATAAAGGAACATCCGACTTCCTACAATGGCCTCGGCATGGCGCAGCTCATGTGCAATCAGCCAAGGCAGGCCGTCGAAAGCCTGCGCAAGGCCGTCTCCATGGCGCCGTCTTCGGCGTCGCTGCATACCAATCTTGGCACGGCCTATTTTGAATTGGGAGAATACCGGAAAGCCAACTCGGAATTTGAAACGGCCCTGCGCTATGACCCGATCAATCCCGAGGCACTGGTTGGCAAGGCCGGCATCATGCTCCACCAGGGCAAGCCGGAAGAGGCAATGGCCATATTGCGAATTCTCGAGCAGGACAACGCCCAAAAACCGGAAGTCTTGTTCAACAGAGGCCTGATCCTCTATGAAATGCGCCTCTACGGAGACGCTGCCAACGTGTTCGCCGAATATTTGGCAAAGGTTCCCGACGATCCGGAAGGATACAACAGCCTGGGCATCTCGCAGCTTGGGATGGGACGCACCCAGGATGCCCTGGAGAATCTGAACAAGGCTGTCGAGCTCGACAACGGCGAGCCATCCTTCTACTACAACCGCGGCAATGTCCTGAAGGCAATGAAAAAATTTCCCCAGGCCATCGACGACTACGGCCGGGCAATTTCGTACAACCCGGGCTTTGCCGAGGCCTTTGTCAACAGGGGCGATCTGCTTTTCCTGTCGGGCAGAACAAAGGAGGGCTGCCAGGATTTGTCGCGCGCGTGCGATCTTGGGCTGTGCGAGCGTCTGGAGAGCTTCCAGGAAATAGGTCGATGCCAGTCCGGAGCATGGCGCTGATTCTCGACTCCGCACGCTCGCTCTTGTGCGGCATCCGCGCCTCGCTTGGTGTTGGGCGCCTTACGCGCGGACTGAAGGATCCATGGTTCTGGCTGCTGGCGGGCCTCGCATGCCTGGGACTGCCTTTCCCGGGCAGACCCGTCGACATGCCCCTGTGGTTTGTCGCCGCGCCATTTGTCGAGGAGCTCACCTGGCGGGCCCTTCTGCAGGAAGAGCTGGAACGGGCGGGCCTGGGCAAGATTTCCGGTTCCCTGCCCGGCCTGACTGTCGGCAACCTGGCCGCGTCCGGCCTTTTTGCCCTGGCGCACCTTGCCGCTCTTCCCTCCCTGCTTTCCGCCCTGACATTTTTCCCCTCCCTTGCCATGGGTCTTGTCTGGACAAAGCACAAATCCCTTCCCCTTTGCGCGTTTTTGCATCTTGCCTACAATGTTGCCCATGCCTTCTGAAAGGCCCGTCCTTTCAAGGACCGCTCCATGGCGTCCATTTGCCTAGCCTTCGTTCTTGGCTGCTGCCTTGGCAGCTTTTCGGCGGCATCCGTTGTTGCCTGGCTCGATCAAAAGCCCTTCTGGCGAAAACGTTCCCGATGCCCCTTGTGCGGACACGTGCTGGGCGCCCTGGAGCTTGTTCCCGTTTTGGGCTTCATTTTTCTTCGTGGACGCTGTTTGCGTTGCAAGGGACGGATTTCACCCTTTTATCCGGCAGTCGAGCTTTGCTGCGGACTTGCGGCTGCGGCTCTTGTCTGCGTTCACGGATTTTCGCCCCTTTCCCTTGCCTGCATCTGCCTTGTGGTGCTCCTGATCGGCGCGGGCGCCTGCGACGCGGTTTCCGGACTTCTTCCCGATTTTCTGACCCTGGGCGGACTTGTTGTATTTGCCCCGCTGCTGGTCTGCCTTGGGCATGTCACCGTCCATGAGGCCGTGTCTGGAGCCTTTTTGGGTGCTGCCATTCCCCTCGCGTTGCGCGCCATTTTCCGGATTTTTCGCAAAAAGGATGTTCTTGGACTGGGAGACGTCAAGCTCCTGGCGCTGATTGGAGCCGCATGCGGCCCGCGTCCGCTTCCGGCTATCCTGCTTGCGGCATCCCTTGCCTGCATCGTCGTGACGTTGCTTGTCTGCGCCTTTGCCCGCAAGAACGGCAATCTCTGGGAAATGAAGATCGCGTTTGGCCCCTATTTGTGTACCGCTGCCATATTGTGCATCATATTTCCCGAGATGGCGGATCTGTTCTATTTTCGGCCCTGATGCCCCGATGCACTGACGCATGCTTCGTGCCCTGCAGTCCCCCTGCTCACACGTCATCGGACTGCGGTCCCCTGATCGCCGAACCCAGGTTTTCATTTCAAGTGCAACCTTGGTCGAAAAGGCAGGCCAGAGCGCCACTCCAGGGTGGCGCTCTATCGCAATTTGAACGCAAAGGGGATGTTCACAAGGGTGTTCACCGGCTGCCC
>CAZWOT010000027.1:3919-18414 GCA_964635595.1 uncultured Desulfovibrio sp. | reverse complement strand
TCTATTCCTACCGCTACTTTGCCAGCGAGGGCTTTCTGCCCGGCTACAACTTCCCCCGCCTGCCCCTTTCCGCCTTCATACCGGCAAGACGCGACAGCGAAGACAAGGACAACAGGGACGAGTACATCTCGCGTCCCCGCTTCCTGGCCATCTCAGAATTCGGGCCCGAGAGCATTCTCTACCACGAGGGGGCGAAGTACTCCATCAACCGCGTCATCATGGACGTCGACGCCGAGGGGACGCTGGCCGTGGGCAGCCTGAAGCTCTGCGATCAGTGCGGCTGGGTCGAGACCGACACCGCCAGGGATCTGTGCAAGATGTGCGGAACCCGCCTGCCTGCGGCCATCAACAACCTCTTCCGGATGCGCAACGTGTCCACGAAACGGCGCGAGCGCATCAACTCCGACGAAGAAGAGCGCATGCGGCACGGCTACCAGATTGTCAGCGCCTACCGCTTCGCGACCATTGGCGGTGAACTTTCCGTCACCGAGTCGACGCTCTACGACGAAACGGGCAACGACGAAACGGGTATGGAGCGGCTTCTGACTCTCAAGTACGGCCACAGCGCCAGGTTGTGGCGCATCAACATGGGCTGGAGCAAACGCGGGCCCGCAAGCCCGGCGGGCTTTCTGCTTGACAGGACCACAGGGAGATGGGCCTCCAGGAAATGGGCCGACTCGTCCGACGGCTCGACGGGCGACGGGACAGGCGAAAGCATCGTGGATCAGGCATCCTCGCCCAACACCGAGTGGGTCATTCCCTACGTCGATGATCGCAAGAACTGCCTCGTCGTGGTGCCCGGGACCGTCCAGGGCAAGGCCCTGACCCTCTCCCAGATGGTCTCGCTGCAATCGGCCCTCAAGCAGGCCATACTGCAAGTCTACCAGCTGGAGGACAACGAGCTTTCGACCGAAGTCATGCCGTCAAGGGGCGAGCCAAGAACGCTTCTGTTCTACGAGTCCGCCGAGGGCGGCGCGGGCGTTTTGCGGCACCTTGCGGAAGATGCCGGAGCGCTTTCCAAAGTGGCCAAGGCGGCTCTCGACATCTGCCATTTTGTCAGCGAGGGGAGCGAGCTCGGCCGTGATCTTGGCAAGGCGCCGCATGCTTCGGAGACATGCGTCGCCGCGTGCTACGACTGCCTCATGAACTACGGCAACCAGCGCTGGCACAAGGAGCTGGACCGCCAGTCCATCAAGGATTTCCTCATCAGGATGCTCAAGGGAACGTCCCGGACTCCCGGCAAAAAGCCAGGCAGAAGCCAGCATCTGGCAGACCTCAAGAAGAAATGCGACAGCGAGCTCGAAAAGCAGTGGCTCGATTTTCTGGAGGAAAGAAGCCTCAACCTGCCCGACAAGGCCCAGGTCCGCATCCAGAAGGGAGATCTCGATACCGTGGTCGATTTCCTGTACGAGGAGGACAATACGGCCATCTATATCGACGGGCCATGGCATGAATTCCCCGACAGGGCCGCAAGGGACTGGAGCATCACGGAGAAACTCGAGAACAGGGGGATCATGGTCATCAGATTCCCCAAGGGCGAGCAGTGGCTCGTGGAAATCAAGAAGCATCCCGAACTCTTCGGCAAACCGGCAAAAAAGGGCAACAAGGAATGAAATTCGAAACTGGCTCCCTTGTCACGTTTCGTGGACGCGACTGGACGGTGCTCCCGCCCATCCACGACGACGCACTTCTCCTGAAGCCCCTTGGCGGGGTGGACGCGGAAATCGTGGAGATATCTCCCGAACTCGAAACGGTTTCTTCGGCCACCTTTGCCCTCCCCGACCCGAACGCCGTAGGCGACTCGACCTCCTGCGCCCTTTTGCGCGACGCCGTGCGCCTCGGGCTTCGCTCGACCACAGGCCCCTTCCGCTCCTTCGGGCACATTGCTGTGGAACCGCGCCCCTACCAGCTTGTTCCCCTGCTCATGGCCATGAAGCAGGAGACCGTCCGCATGCTCGTTGCCGACGACGTGGGCATCGGCAAGACGGTCGAGTCGCTCCTCATAGCCCGCGAGCTGTACGACCGCGGCGAAATCAGACGCATGACCGTGCTCTGCCCTCCCCCGCTTGCCGAACAGTGGCAAAAGGAAATGGCCGACAAGTTCCACCTTGAGGCCAACCTTGTCCTGCCGTCCACCGTTGCCCGTCTCGAGCGGGGCCTTGGAGCCGGCACGTCCCTTTTCGAGAAATACCCGTTCACCATCGTTTCCCTCGATTTCATCAAGTCGGACAGGCACAGGCTCGACTTCATCCGGGCCTGCCCGGAATTTGTCATCGTGGACGAGGCGCACTCCTGCGCGTCGGCCTCGGGCGGCAGGGGGAAAAAACAGCGCTACGACCTCGTGCGGGAACTGGCCAAAAACCCGAAGAGACACATGCTCTTCGTCACCGCCACGCCCCACTCGGGCAAGGAGGACGTTTTCCGCTCCCTTCTGGCCTTCCTGAACCCGGATTTTGCCGATCTGCCAGAAGACCTGACAGGACGGGAAAACGAGCAGGCCAGAAGACGTCTTGCCGAGTACTTTGTGCAGCGCAGGCGCGGCGACATCCTGGCCTACATGGACACAAGGACGCCCTTCCCGGAAAGAAAGGCGCAAGAGCTCACCTGGACGGCGGACAAGGACTGGGAGGAGCTTTTCCAGCAGTCGCTTGCGCTCGCCAAGGACAATATCGAGAGCCGCAAGGGCGACGCCAGGGCGGAGCGCATCGGCTGGTGGTCGGCACTGGCCCTTTTGCGCGCCGTTTCCTCCTCGCCCGCGGCCGCGTCCCAGACGCTGAGAAACCGGGCCCTGGGCGCGGATGGAGACGAAAGCCAGGCTCTCATCGACACGCTCGGAAGCCAGGCCATCTACGATCGGGACACGAGCGACGAGACGGACATCCTGGACTCGCTGCCGGGCTCGGACGCAAGCTCGGAAAAATGGCCCGCAAGTCCGGCCAACTCCCGATATACTGCTCTCGCAAGGGTTGCCGAAGGCCTCATGGGGGACAAGGACAGAAAACTGAAAGGTCTTGTTCCGCATCTCAAGAAACTTCTGGAAGACAATTTTTCGCCCATTATTTTCTGTCGTTTCATAGCCACGGCCGAGTATCTGACCGAAGAACTGCGCAAGGCGTTCCCAAAATGCGACATCGAATGCGTCACGGGGTATCTTCCTCCAGCCGAACGCGAGGCGCGGGTGCTTGAACTCTCCCAAAAGGACAAGCGGATACTTGTGTGCACGGACTGCCTCTCCGAGGGCATCAACCTGCAGGAGAACTTCAACGCCGTCGTCCACTACGATCTCTCCTGGAATCCCACCCGCCATGAGCAGCGGGAGGGACGCGTGGACCGCTTCGGACAGTCCATGCCGGAAATCCGAATCATCACCTGGTGGGGCAAGGACAATCCCATGGACGGGATGGTTCTCGACGTACTCCTTCGCAAGCACGAGTCCATCCGCAAGTCCCTGGGCGTGTCCGTGCCCATCCCCGAGGACGCGGAAAAGATCATGGAAACCCTGTTGCAGGGGCTTTTATTGCGCAAGTCCCCCAAAAAGAGGGAGCATGCGGCAATGCCCCTTCTTCCGGGAGTCGAGGACCAGCTGACCGAGCAAAAACGGCAGCTTGCGAGCGAATGGGACGCGGTGGCGAAGAAGGAAGAGAAACGCTCCCGCACGCTTTTTGCCCACGCCACCATCAAGACGGACGAGGTGGCCTCCTGCCTTGCCGAGGCCTGCGAGGCTGCCGGCAACGCCCTGACCGTGGAGCAGTTTGTCCGCAAAGCCTGTCCCCTGCTTGGAGGAGTCGATCTGACGAAGACAAAGGATGGCCAGACCATCGCCCAGTTCAGTTTTGACGAGCTGACAAGATCAAGGGTCAGAGGCCTGGATCTGCCGGACAACAAGGCCATTTTTGTCTTCGACCTGCCGGCAAAGCGCGGCCAGACCTGTCTCTCCCGCACCCATCCCCTGGTCGAGCAGCTGGCCTCCTGGCTCGCGGAAACCGCGCTCGACCCCGTGTGCGACCACGTCCTCGCACGCTGCGGCGCCATGAGCACCAAAAGCGTTTCCACAAGAACCACGCTTCTTCTTTGCCGCTTCCGCTTCCAGATCTCGACAACAGGCGTGCTCGAGCACACGAATCTCGCCGAAGAATGCGCGCTTCTGGCCTTCGAGGATTCCCCGCAAAATGCGGTCTGGCTGGCAGACAAGGATGTTTCGCAGCTTCTTTGCGCCGAGCCGGACGGCAACGTGGGCAGGCCCCAGGCGCAGCACTTCATCGCCAGGGTGGAGGAAGGCATTGCCTCTATTTTGCCCCATATCGAGGAATATCAGAAAGCACGCGCAGAACACCTTTTGCGGACGCATCGGGCCGTACGCGACGCGGCCAAATGGAACAAGGGCCAGCACAAGGTCCAGGCACAGGGAAAGCCGGACATTCTCGGCATCTTCGTCTACCTTCCTTTTTTCGAGTGATCAGCCATGGCAAGACACAATTCGACCAGCTTTCCCAATGTCCAGACCTGGGGCCAGCTTCTGCCGGCGGACCTCCTGCGGCGCGTTTTGCTCTTCGACAAGGAAATGGAGGGGCTCGAACCCAAGGACTACCACCTTGTGGGAGAGAAGCTCAACGAGGCCATCAACCGCTCCTGGCAAAAAATGCTCTCGGTCTGGCACGAATTTGCGGCCTGCCGCGACCGCCTTGCCTCGACCGAAACCGGCACGAGCCAGACACGCGAATTCCTCCTGCTTCCGCTCTTTCAGGAACTTGGCTATGGACGCCTGGCCGGTGCGAAACCCGAGGAGCGTGAAGTCGAGCTCCCCGACGGCAGCAGGCAAAGCTACCCAATCTCGCATTTCGGGTATGAGTCGCCCATCCACCTCGTGGGCTGCAAGGTCTCCCTGGACACCAAAAGTGCCGGCGTCATGGGGGCTGCCAGGCAAAGCCCCCACTCGCTCGTGCAGGAATTTCTCAACCGTTCTGACGCGCATCTGTGGGGTTTTGTGTCCAATGGCCTCACCTTGCGCATCCTGCGCGACAACGCGAGCCTTTCCCGTCAGGCCTATGTGGAATTCAATCTGGAGGGCATCTTCCAGGAAGAATCCTACAGCGAGTTTGCCCTGATGTGGCTTTGCTGCCATCAGTCGCGGGTGCACACCGAGGGCGAGGCGCCGGAAAACTGCTGGCTCGAACGCTGGTACAAGGATGCCGGAAAGGCCTCGGTCGCGGCGCTCGAGAGTCTGCGCGGCAACGTGACCAACGCCATCGAAATCCTTGGCCAGGGATTCATCGGCGCCAATCCCGAGCTTCGCCAAAAGCTCGCCAACGGAACCCTGGACAAGCAGGACTATTTCCGTCAGCTCCTGCGTCTCGCCTACCGCCTCATCTTCCTCTTTGTCGTCGAGGAGCGCGGCATTCTCCACGATCCACAGGCCTCGACCGTTGCCAGGGAGCGTTACGACCAGTACTGGTCGCTTCACCGTCTGCGCGACCTTGCACGACAAACGCCAGGCTCCAGGCACCACGATCTCTGGGAGGGCGTCAAGTTTGTCATGGGCGCCCTGCGGGGCCCGGACAAGTGCGAATTCCTGGGACTTGCGCCCATGGGAAGCTTTCTCTGGTCCGACGAGGCCCTGCCGGACATAGCGGAGTTGAAACTTTCAAACTCCAGTTTGCTCGAGGCCATCCGGGCGCTGGCCTTCACGGTTACGGCGGCATGGGAAAAAAGGCCCGTGGACTGGCGGCATCTGGGCGCCCAGGAGCTTGGCTCCATCTACGAGTCGCTTCTTGAAATGCAGCCGAAAATAGGGGAAGGAACCTTCAAACTTGGTTCGGCTGCCGGCAACGACCGCAAAACCACCGGCTCCTACTACACCCCTGCGCCGCTCATCGAAAGTCTGCTTGAAACGGCACTTGATCCGGTCATCGACGACGCGGTGAAGTCGGAAAATCCAGAAGCAGCCCTGCTCGATCTGAAGGTGTGCGACCCAGCCTGCGGCAGCGGCCACTTTTTGCTGGCCGCAGCCAATCGCATTGCCAAACGCCTTGCCGTCCTGCGTACCGGAGATGCCGAGCCGACCATACCGGCACTTCAGGAGGCCTTGCGGGACGTTGTCTCACGCTGCATCTACGGCGTGGACATCAATCCCATGTCCGTGGAGCTCTGTCGGGTCGGCCTGTGGCTGGAGACCCACGAGCCCGGCAAACCGCTGTCGTTTCTGGAACACCACATCATGTGTGGAAACAGTCTCATGGGGACGACTGCCGATGCCATAAAAAAGGATTTTCCCGAAAATACGTATGCGGCACTGCGTGGAGACGACAAAAAGGCGGCGGTTCAACTCAAGAAGAACAACGATGCCAGACGCAAGGAAAAGCAGCTTCGTCTTTTTCATGATGTTGAGGAAATGAAGTACACTGCCGTTTTTGACGCAGTTGAGCCCCACAAGCTGGAGGCCATGCCAGAAAACACACTGAAAGAAGTGGAGGCAAAGAAGCAGGCATGGCAAAACAAACAGGCCGACGAAGCCTGGCAGAGAAAAAAGACTTTCTACGACATGTGGACGGCTGCCTTTGTCCTGCCACGGCAATTTTATACGGGTGCGGGCAAAGTCATTCAGGCCCTTGGCGTCACCTGGAATACCCTGACAAGATTTGCAGACAGGCAAGATCCCCCGCAGGAACTCTCCGAAGCCATAAAGAAAGCCGCTGCGGAGTATCAATTTTTCCATTTTGAAGTGATGTTTCCGGAAGTGGAAAGAAAAGGTGGTTTCGATATTGTTCTCGGCAATCCTCCATGGGAGCGCATAAAAATACAGGAAGAGGAATGGTTTGCAGCCCACAATCGTCCAGACATTGCAAAATCAAGAAACAAGGCTGAACGTGATAAAAAAATTGCAATGCTTAAGGATCCTCGTGAAGGAGACCCTGTTTTATTTCAAAAATGGGAAAAAGAACTTGTAAAAACAGAAAAATATAGCCATTTTTTGCGAAACTCCGATATTTTTCCTCTCTGCGGCAGAGGGGATATCAATCTGTATTCTGTCTTTGCAGAAAAAATGCGCAGTATTCTCAACGAGAATGGTCGCCTTGGCTGCATTGTTCCCACAGGCATTGCAACAGACGACAGTACCAAACTCTTTTTCCAGAATTTGATTGAATCACAAAGTTTGTACAGTTTATATGATTTTGAAAATAAAGGAATATTTCCGGGTGTTCACTCAAGCTATAAATTTTCTCTCCTGACTGTTGGATCCGGACAAAACCATCACGCAAAGAAGGCAAAATTTGTCTTTTTTGCTCACGGACTGGAAGACATTGGCGAGAAGGAAAAAATGTTTTCCTTGACCAGAGAAGATTTTGCCCTGCTCAATCCCAATACTCGTACCTGCCCTGTTTTCCGAAGTACCAAGGACGCGGAATTGACCAGGGCCGTCTATCGCCGCGTACCGGTGCTGCTCAAACAAGGACAGGGGAAAACACCTGATGAAAATCCCTGGGGCATCAGGCTTGGCAGCATGTTTCATATGTCCAATGATTCCCGTCTTTTCATGACAAAGGAACAGCTTGAACGCATGGGCTGCCAACTGCAGGGAAACATATATGAACTGGATGAGAAAACATATTTGCCACTCTATGAGGCAAAAATGGTCCATCATTGCAATCATCGATTTGCGACATTTCACATAAATTCAAAAGGAAAATTGGACACGACAGAATCAACTCTCTCTCAATTGAAAGATAAAAATTATTGTGTACAGCCGAGATACTGGGTGGAAAAAGAAAATATTTATAAAAAAACAGCAAATTTTTACATAAAATATAAGTGGTATTTAGGATTGAGAAACATAACTAACACAACAAATGAAAGAACATTTATATCATCTATTTTTCCATTTAGTGGAGCTGGACACTCTATCCCGTTGATTTTTATAAATAAAAATAACATATTAAAATTTTATAGCATAATAATTACTTTTATTGTTGACTATATTGCAAGACAAAAGATTGGCGGAACAAATTTTACATTTAATTATTTATATCAAGTGCCAATTTTGAAATCTGATACCTTCTCTTTGACCTGTTCATGGTGCCAGACTGAAACCGTTGAATCATGGTTGCGCCCGCGCATTCTGGAACTTGTCTATACTTCTGAAGACATGCGCCCCTTTGCGGAGGACATGGGATATGACGGCGATCCCCTTGACTGGGATGAAGACCGACGCGCCCTTCTGCGTTCCGAAATAGATGCAGCCATGTTCCATTTGTACCTTCCGGCCAATCTGGACGGTACCTGGAAAAAGTGCGACACGGAGACAGATGCCGACTACGACGCCCTTGTTTCCTGCTTTCCGACGCCACGTGACGCCGTTGACTACATCATGGACACTTTTCCCATCGTGGAAAAGAACGACATGAAAAAATTCAACCGGTACAAGACCAAGGAAGACATCTTGAGCAAGTACGACGAATTCTTCGAGAAAAGCCGCCAGTCACAGGCGTCATGACCTTGATGAGGAGGCTGGCATGCCGCTCAACATCATCAATACAGAAAGCTTTGCCAAACTGCGCCGGGAGCACGGATACTATGTCGACAAAACAGGTTTCCTGGTGCAATTTTTGCAAGACCCGGCAGATGCCAACCGCTTCCGTCCACCCGCCGATGCCACCTTGTTCACCAGACCAAGACGCTTCGGCAAGACTCTCTTCATGTCCATGCTGGCCGAGTTTTTTGACATGACAAAGGACAGCCGGGAACTCTTTGCCGGTCTGAAAGTTGCCGAACACAAAAAGCTGTGCAATGACTGGATGAATCAGTCTCCTGTTGTTGCTCTCAGTCTGAAAAGTGTCGACAAGGCCACATTTGCAGAGGCTCTGGAGAGCATACAAAAGATCGTCAGCGGACTATGTCTCCAAAACAGGGAGCTTCAGGAGAGTCCGGCGCTTGACGAAGAAGAGCGTGAGCAGCTAAAGATCCTGCGCAGACAGAAGGCAGACAAAACAACGCTTGGCAATGCTCTTTTGATTCTGACAAGGGCCATGTATTTCCATTATGGCAAACCGACAATTCTTTTTATAGACGAATACGATGTCCCTGTCGCAAAGGCAGCGGAACGAGGGTATTATGACGAGATGCTCCTGTTCATGCGCAATTTTCTCTCCGATGCCCTGAAAACCAATCCCTATCTGAACTTTGCCATTCTCACCGGTGCCCTGCGCATCACCATGGAAAGCATTTTTACCGGTCTCAACAATTTGAGCAGCTTTGATATTGTTGCAGACAAGTATTCTGATGTCTTCGGATTCACGCAAAATGAAGTGGATCAACTGCTCGCCAGGGCTGGTCTTGAGGAAAAGCGTGGGCAGCTCAAGGAATGGTATGATGGATACCGCTTTGGCGAGCGCGAAGATATCTACTGTCCCTGGAGCATCATGCAATGCCTGGAAAGTCAGCAGGGAAATCCACGAGAGCCTCCCAGGGCCTACTGGGTCAACACGAGCGGCAACGAATTGACCAGGGGCTTTGTGGAGCACGTTCCGGCAAGCATCCAGGACGACATGGCCTCTCTCCTCGCAGGCAAGTCCATTGTCGTGCAGGTCAACGAAACTCTGAACTACAGCCAGGTGTACACAAGCGAGGACAATTTTTGGACTCTTCTCTATCTGACAGGCTATCTCACTCCTTCCAGCGACGAAGAAAACTGTGTGGACCTTGCAGGCCCCGAGCGAACCATGCTCGCCATACCCAACAAGGAAGTGCGAAAGGCCTTCAATGACGAAATCAAATCCTGGTTCGAGAACACCATACCCAAAAACAGTCAGCATCGTTTTTTCAGGCTTTTCTGGGATGCGGACGCTCAGAATCTGGAAAAAATGCTGACCGAATGCCTCCTGCTCAATTCCAGCTTCCGTGACTACCAATACAGGGAGCACTTCTACCACTCGTTGCTGTTGGGCATTTTCATGCTCGGGTACCCGGTGACCTCCAATCGGGAATCCGGGACCGGAGTCCACGACCTTGCGGTTTTGGACAAAAGGAAGAACAGGGCTGCCATCATCGAGATCAAGAGTGCAGACTCGTTCGACCAGCTGGATGACTGCGTTCGGACGGCACTCGAGCAGATAGCGGACCGCCAGTACGATGCCCAGCTCAGGGCCGATGGCTGCAAGCATGTGTTCCACTGGGGAATGGCCTTTTACAAGAAGTCCTGCAGGATGGCCGTCAGACGAGTGTGCGCGTGAAGAAGCAGGAGAAAACGCAATTTCCAGAACGAGGCCTGTTCCACCAGAGTGCCAGTTGCGAAAAGCGTTCAGGACGATTTGCAGTTGCTGCTTTTGCCGGCCCCGGCTTCTCGCGCTTCGTTGAGGAGACAACCATGCCGCTCAACATCATCAATACAGAAAGCTTTGCCAAACTACGCCAGGCTCACGGATATTATGTCGACAAAACGGATTTTCTGGTGCAATTTTTTCAGGATCCTGCTGACGTCAGCCGCTTTCGTTCACCTGCCGATGTCACCTTGTTCACCAGACCAAGACGCTTTGGCAAGACGCTCTTCATGTCCATGCTGGCCGAGTTCTTCGACATGACAAAGGACAGCAGGGAACTCTTTGCTGGTTTGAAGGTTGTCGAATATGAAAAGCTGTGCAGTGATTGGATGAATCAGTATCCTGTCATTTCCTTTACTTTGAAGGGTATCGAGGCACAGAGCTATGATAAAGCCCTGGAAGCTATACAATATCTTGTTGGCTCATTGTTTGCTCAATACGACGAAGTACTTGGCAACAAGAACGTCAAAACCCAAGATCAAAAAAAATTTGAAAAACTTATGGCTGGAGATGCAAACGAGATCAAACTTCGTGGAGCGCTTCTCGTTCTCACCAGGGTTCTTTTTCAATACTATGGCAAACCTGTCATCCTTCTTGTCGACGAATACGACGTCCCTGTCGCAAAGGCAGCGGAACGAGGGTATTATGACGAGATGCTCCTGTTCATGCGCAATTTTCTCTCCAATGCCCTGAAAACCAATCCCTATCTGAATTTTGCCATTCTCACCGGTGCCCTGCGAATTACCAAGGAAAGCATTTTTACAGGTCTCAACAATTTGAGCATCTTTGATATTGTTGCAAACAAGTATTCTGATGTCTTCGGATTCACACAAAATGAAGTGGATCAACTGCTGTCCAGGGCTGGTCTTGAGGAAAAGCGTGGGCAGTACAAGGAATGGTATGATGGGTACCACTTTGGTGAGCGCGAAGATATCTACTGTCCCTGGAGCATCATGCAATGCCTGGAAAGTCAGCAGGGAAATCCACGAGAGCCTCCCAGGGCCTACTGGGTCAACACGAGCGGCAACGAATTGACCAGGGGCTTTGTGGAGCACGTTCCGGCAAGCATCCAGGACGACATGGCCTCTCTCCTCGCAGGCAAGTCCATTGTCGTGCAGGTCAACGAAACTCTGAACTACAGCCAGGTGTACACAAGCGAGGACAATTTTTGGACTCTTCTCTATCTGACAGGCTATCTCACTCCTTCCAGCGACGAAGAAAACTGTGTGGACCTTGCAGGCCCCGAGCGAACCATGCTCGCCATACCCAACAAGGAAGTGCGAAAGGCCTTCAATGACGAAATCAAATCCTGGTTCGAGAACACCATACCCAAAAACAGTCAGCATCGTTTTTTCAGGCTTTTCTGGGATGCGGACGCTCAGAATCTGGAAAAAATGCTGACCGAATGCCTCCTGCTCAATTCCAGCTTCCGTGACTACCAATACAGGGAGCACTTCTACCACTCGTTGCTGTTGGGCATTTTCATGCTCGGGTACCCGGTGACCTCCAATCGGGAATCCGGGACCGGAGTCCACGACCTTGCGGTTTTGGACAAAAGGAAGAACAGGGCTGCCATCATCGAGATCAAGAGTGCAGACTCGTTCGACCAGCTGGATGACTGCGTTCGGACGGCACTCGAGCAGATAGCGGACCGCCAGTACGATGCCCAGCTCAGGGCCGATGGCTGCAAGCATGTGTTCCACTGGGGAATGGCCTTTTACAAGAAGTCCTGCAGGATGGCCGTCAGACGAGTGTGCGCGTGAAGAAGCAGGAGAAAACGCAATTTCCAGAACGAGGCCTGTTCCACCAGAGTGCCAGTTGCGAAAAGCGTTCAGGACGATTTGCAGTTGCTGCTTTTGCCGGCCCCGGCTTCTCGCGCTTCGTTGAGGAGACAACCATGCCGCTCAACATCGTCAATACCGAAACGGGGTAATTGGAAATGGTCGCAATCTCTTTACGAGGCGATACAGGAAGTCGCCAGACTTTGCCCATCAACCAGGTCGACGAAACCAGCTGGCCCGCTTTCGGACCAGAGGGGAAACGCACAAAGTGGCAGCGGGCAATGATGTCGAGACTTGTCTCCTTCTTCATGATCGACCCGCATCGCAGCCTGGAGGCATTCCATGCGCACAGGTGACCGGCAGGGGTGCCTGGTATCGGACGACATTGCGTTGTGCCGCAGGCGGGATCCAGGCTGCGGCAAGGCTGCCTTGCTCACCTGATTCACTCCGCCCAAACGCTCCTGATGACCTGCAGGTCGAACTCATGGTCCTTCGTCGACCTGTTTCGAGGAGCGGTGACACACTTCCCGTTCCATAAGCCCCGGGACCTCTCACGTCATTCAGAGCCGAAGTGTCAGGGCATCGAAGCACGTGCCCAATTGGGACTGGATCCTGCTGCCCCTTGAACGGATGCCAATGGAGAAGTCGTCATGCCCTTCAAAATTTTTCCTACAGAAAATTTCGCCAATCTGCGCCAGAATGGCGGCTACTATGTCGATAAAACAAGATTTCTGGAACAATTTCTCAATGCATGGCCAGAGGCAACCCTGTTTACCAGGCCGAGGCGCTTTGGGAAGTCTCTCTTCTTGTCCATGCTTGCCGAGTTCTTTGACATCAGAAAACAGGGTGACGGGCAGACTCTTTTTGAAGGTCTTGCCGTTTCCACCAACGAGAAACTCTGTCAGGAGTGGATGCACCAATATCCAGTAATTTCGATCACATTGAAAGGAATAGATGCAGATAATTATGAAGACGCAGTGGTTATTCTTCGAGAGATTATTGGTGATTTTTGCAAAAAATATGAAGTAGTGCTCTCCAACAAGAACATCAATGCTGGAGATCGTACAATTTTTCAGGATTTAAGTGATGGAGCAACAAGTGATATCACGCTTCGCAGGGGACTTCTTTTTCTAACAAAGATTCTTTTTCAGTATTATGGAAAACCTGTCATCCTGCTCATCGATGAATACGATGTTCCTGTTTCCAAAGCAGCAGATCACAACTATTATAATAAAATGCTCCTGTTCATGCGCAACTTTCTTTCTGACGCCCTGAAATCAAATCCTTATCTCAAGTTTGCCATTCTCACGGGAGCGCTGCGCATCACCAAGGAAAGCTTCTTCACCGGGCTCAACAATCTGAAGTGCTACGATATTGCATCTCCTGACTATGAGGATATCTTCGGGTTCACCCAGGACGAAGTGGACAAGATGCTGACAGATGCCGGTTGCGAGGAAAGGCGGGACATCATCAGGGAATGGTACGACGGGTACCATTTTGGTGAGCGTACGGACATGTACTGCCCCTGGAGCATCACGAACTACCTGTATGATCTGCAAACACGCCCCAGGGAACCACAGGCCTACTGGGTCAGCACAAGTGGCAACGAGCTGACCAAGGGTTTTGTCGATCATGTTCCGGCAAACATTCAGGACGACATGGCCTCTCTTTTGGCAGGCAATTCCATTGACGTCCGAATCAATGAATCACTCAACTACAGCCAGATATACAACGATACAAACAATTTCTGGACATTGCTCTATCTGACAGGATATTTGACGACCACATGTGACAGTACGAACTACAGTTCTTCTTCTCCATACAAACCAAAAAGACTGACCATCCCGAACAAGGAAGTGCTAAAAGTTTTCGAAGACGAAATAACATCCTGGTTCGACAACATTGTTTCCTATGACATCCAGTCTGACCTGTTCCAGAAGTTCTGGGATGCTGACGCACATGGTCTGGAAAAGCTGCTCAACGAGACGATACTTTCAAGTGCCTGTTTTCTTGACTATCAGTACGGCGAACACTTCTACCATTCCCTTCTGCTGGGCATTTTCATCAAATACAATCCGGACTCCAATCGGGCTGCTGGAACGGGCATCCCCGATCTCACAATCCATGACTATGCCAGTCGCAGAGGGGCAGTCGTGGAGGTCAAACGTGCCCGATCGGTGGACGATCTGGACAGGTGCGTTCAAGCTGCCCTCGAGCAGATTGCGGATCGCAAGTACGACGAGCGGCTCAAGGTCGATGGTTGCGAACCAATTTTACACTGGGGGATGGCCTTTTTCAAAAAGTCGTGCAGAGTGGCAGTTCGGCTCGCGACAACCGATTGAGCGTCGTCCGATTGAGCGTCGTCCGATTGAGCGTCGTCCGATTGAGCGTCGTCCGATTGAGC
>CAZWOT010000027.1:0-3819 GCA_964635595.1 uncultured Desulfovibrio sp. | reverse complement strand
GTCCGATTGATTGACACCCGATAGCCTCAAGTCAATCATGCGCTGTCATTCGCCCTTGTCGGCAGGAATTTGCATGTTTGTTTGACAGAGACTCCACCTCGCCTTCGCAATTCGGCCAAATCGTCAAATCTGATTGACGCAATTTCGCAAATCCCCTGCCAAGACTGCTCTCGCCCTCCCAATCTATTTGACGGCCTCTGCCATCCTCCTCGCACTCTCCTCCAGTTCCGCCACGATGGTGTCTGCCAGGTCCTCGGGTGCCTCCCCGAGGCGCGCCTCCATGGCAAGGCGCCTTCGCTCCAGCTCCTCCTTGACGGTGCCCTCCGGGTACGCCCTCGCAAGGCAGGCAAGCGCCTTCGCGCAGCCCATGGTCTCGTAGAGGCGGTTTCGCACGCGCATGTCCTCGGCCGTGGTGGTGAACGCCCAGCGTGCCAGGGAGCCTGCCGTGCAGGTGAGGTACTGGATGGATTCGCCAAGGCTTGTGCGAAAGAGCGCCACGAAGTTGGCGCCGGCCCTGGTGGGCCTTGTTATGTGCCTCAGCGCATAGCGGGCAGCCTCGTTGAGGCCGAAGCGCTCGGCAATCTCGCCTGCCTCGGCGGCGTTGCCGGCGCCAAGGGCGTAGACGCTTGTTGCGAGATCCACGAGCACCTTGGGAAAGTCCGAGAGCTGCTGGGAATAGAGGCCGATGGAGAGGTTCTGCTTTCTGGCCTCGCGGCTTGCGGTGGTGAGATCCGAGATGATCTGCCGCGAGAGCGGATTGGCCATGTCCTGGCAGCTTGCGCGATGGAACTCGTCGTAGCAGAGCCTCTTCGGGTCCGCGGCCAGGTTCTCGAAGCGGGGCTTGTGCCAGGGGCGGTAGAGCTCCGGCACGCGGTCCAGATCGGCCACGGTGTTGAAGAAGTGGCCTGCGCCGACAAAGCGCGCCAGAAGGTACATGATGCCGGACTGGCGTTCTGCTGCCGGGCCTCCCCTGGGGGTGACTTCGGAAAGATCCAGCCCCACTATCTGCGCAGCCCCCAGGGCAAAGCGCGTGGGCGCGCACAGGATCGGGTACTCGCGCAGGGCCGTTGTCAGATGGCGCACGCAGGCCTCGGGCACGCTTTCGGCCGAGGACTTGAGGGTCACGTTGGCAAAGCGGTCGCGGATGAGGGGATCGTTCAGCTCGACAAGCAGGTCCGTCACGAGGGGCACGGCGTGGCGCTGCGCCCTTATGGCGAGCGGGATTTCGCCGGCAAGATAGAGCTCCTTCACCACCTCCCACCAGGAGGTGGTGTTGTCGGTGCGCACGTGGTTTTCCTGCAGCCACCGTGTGATGGAGCTTTCGGCATAGGCGTCGAAGCGCCGCGGCGCGGGCCCCTGCGGGGCAAGGCGCCGATAGACGGCATCCAGTCCCTCGCGCAGGATGTCCACCACACCGTCCGCGGGCGCCGTCTCCCCCAGGGGCGTGCACAGAAGCGAGAGCAGGTTCACGAGGAAGTTTGC
The DNA here is from genome assembly GCA_964635595.1 of uncultured Desulfovibrio sp. GTDB lineage: Bacteria > Desulfobacterota > Desulfovibrionia > Desulfovibrionales > Desulfovibrionaceae > Desulfovibrio. The sequence goes on along the minus strand of CAZWOT010000027.1, from coordinate 2,337 downwards.
GTGGTTTGGCAAAGGCTCCGGGCAGCCAAGCGGCGTGTCGAATGGATTGATGGCTGCCTCGCGCACGTTGCGAAGGGCCGCGAAGACGGCCAGATGCCTTTCGGAAGCCGGCAGGGCCGCGCGGATGAGCTCGATGAGCCCCGAGCAGGACTTGCCCACGTCGATGACCGTGAGCCAGGGCAGGCGCGTCTGCCCTGCCCGAAGGACAAAGAAGAAGTTGAGGGTGTTGAGAAAGAAGGACTTGCCCGAGCCCATGCCGGCAAAGCAGACCTCGTTCCAGCTCGCCATGATGGAGTGGAAAAGCCCCACCGGCATGTACTTGCCGTCCGAGGTGCGCAGGGGCACGTCGGTGGCGTTCCAGGGCGAGGTCGGCCGAAAGAGCGGCAAAAGCCGCACCGCCTCCTCGAGGGGCGCTATGGCCTTCACCGAGGGCTGGGTCGGCGCCATGGCCGGCAAGGACGCCGCATAGAGCGCCAGCACGTCCCCGCAGGTGGGCGAGGTATCGCAGGCGCCCCAGGCCTGCACGGCGGACGAGAGTCTTGCCTGGTGCCGCGAGAGCCTGTTTCTGGCCAGGGCAAAGCTCTCGTGATTCGAAAGCCTGACCCAGGTGACAAAGCACATCTGCAGGCCGATGGAGCAGCCGCCCGCAAGCGCCCTCTCCTTCAGGGCGTTGAAGCTTTGCTGGAGCATGCGGTTGGTGGGCGAGGCAAAGCTTAAAATTGATGCCGCAACGCTCTTGAGGCCGGAGCCTTTCAGGCCGTCGCCCGTGAGCAGAAAGCTCGCCCGCCAGGGAAGGCCCTCGGAGAGAAGCGAGCGGAAAAGAGAAGAGAACGGCAGGACGCTTTGCGGGGGCAGCGTCACCTGCAGGGGTGCATACAGATACCCGTCCACCTCGAGGCAGCGCCCGTCGTGGACGGTAGCCTGGCACGGCCAGATCTGGCGCGAGATGGTGGGCGGAAAGCAGGTGGTGGCGTCCTTTGGATGCGAGCCAACATCCCTTGCCCTCAGGGGCAGGGGGTCTCCCGCAAGCACGGGCCGCCACTGGGCGCCTGTGCTCTCGGGCGCGTTCATGCGCCGAAGGGCCGCAACGGCCCTGTGGGCATCGAGACACTCCACCCGAAAGCTCGCGCCCTCGAAGCGGTCGCAGACCTCTTTCACAAGCGCCTTGTGGATGTCGCGCATGCGGGTGACGGCTACCCCTGCATCCATGGCCTCGCGCCGGCGCACGGGAGCGGTTTTGGCCTTCGCGTTCTCTTTTGCGGCCCGTCCCCGCTCGCCCCGGCTCAAGATGGTCGGACGCGTCCAGACCACAAGCCAGATTTCCTCGGCTGCGCAGTAGTGGGCCAGGGCCTTCTCCCAGTCGTCCAGCACGTTTTCGAGGGAGAGGCCCAGGTTTTTGGCCGTCACCCGCATGGGGTCCATGGCACGGCCTATCACCTCCCCTGCCCGTTCCGGATCGCAGGAAAAGACGAACTGGACGGCATGGCCCGACCTTGCGAGTGCTGTCGAAAGCGTTGCCGAGAGGAGCTCCACGCAGGCCTCGAACTCGTCGTCGCCCACAAGGCGCAGGGAGCCGTGGACGCGCACAAGGCTCGCCATGGAGGCGTCGTCCGCGACCAGAATGCCTTCCTCGTCGCAGGCGTGCAGGCGGCACACGGACGTGGGCGTGATGCCCAGAAAATCCTTGAGCCCTCTCGCCAGATTGTCCAGGGAGAAGAAAAGACCGTCCCACGACATGAATGTCCTCCAAAAAACAAAAGGCGCCGCGACCCGCAAGGAGGGAAACGGCCCAAAACACAAGAGGAGAGCCCATCGATTGCGCAGAAAAAGGCTCCCTTAAAAAGCTCCCAAAAACGGGAGCGAGGGCGTCCTACTGGAGCGTGACGCGCTTGGTGGTCACCAGGCTCGAGATGGCGACACCCTGGGGATAGTCGGTGGAGGGCACGCGCTGGACCTGGCAGATGATGCTCACCACGTTGTTGGAGATGCGGCCGACAGAGGTCTCGTAGGTGACAAGAAGCGGCAGCTCGAACTCCCAGACAAGGGTGCCCTGCACAACGCCGGAGCGGGTGAGCACGGGCGTTCCCTGCACCACCGCGTGCATGAGGGCGCGCTGCTGGCGCAGGAGCGGCAGGTGCCCCTCCCGGTCCAAGGAGAGGGCAAAGCGCACGAAGGCCTGGCGGGTGTAGTTTTGCCGCACGCGGTTGAGCTGCTGCTGCCAGTGGAGGTAGTCGAGATTGAAGGAGGCCGCCACGGCCTCGGCCACCCAGTTCTTGAGCGCCGTCTCGTTCATGATGGGCTCGGAGAGCGGCGTCATGGGCAAAAGCTTCATCTCCT
>CAZWOT010000026.1:0-18683 GCA_964635595.1 uncultured Desulfovibrio sp. | reverse complement strand
TGCTCGATCCGGGCCTGAGGAGCACCCTGAAGAAGGCCGGCTTCCTCACCCGCGATTCCCGCAAGAAGGAACGCAAGAAGTACGGCCTGCGCGCAGCCCGCGCCCGCTACCAGTACAGCAAGCGCTGATGCCCCTGGGCACCAGGCCTGCAAATCCCGTATCAACATACGCAACAAACGGTGGTCTTTTCGCAAGGCCGCCGTTTTTTTTTTGTGCCCCTTGGACGACGCAGGAGTCTGCGCGAACCGTCTCTCAAAGCGGGAGAGCGGCAGGGCAGGACGAGGGATTGCCGACGATGGGGAGCTTTGCTAGACCGAAAATTAGTGACCTTATTGGCAAAAGCGGTTTTTCCCATGACAGTTGCCTCATTACGGAGGTTTGTGTCATGTCAAGAATGTCTCCCTGTATCTTGGTGTCCCCTCGCTCATCCCTTTGTCTGGCGCAAGCGAGAGGTAAGGAACTGTCAGGAAACAACACGTCAGATAGCTGACTGATTTTCAGTCGTGAACGGCGCAAACTTGCTGAAAATCCTGTCAAATCAGATGGCAAAGCAACAACTGGCTAGCGAATTATTTTCTGACAATCCCTAAAGGGAAATAAGCTCAGAGATACAGTCACGAACTTTCAAAACTAGACACTAGACAGGGAGAAAGAAACCCCCGTGTTTTCGGCCGGTTGGCCGGACAGACAGGAAGGTCCCGGGGGAAGGCGCGCAAAACCGCGTGCGCATGGCCGCGCACGCGAAGGAGGATGCGGAACATGTTCGGCAAGCTCGTGAAAATGGTGCCCGTGCTCGTGGTCTGTCTTTTGGTCCTGTCGTCCTGCGTGGCCAACTCGCAGAATGCCTCCAGGGCAGAACAGAGAAACGATGTGATTGAGAAAGCAGAAGCTGCTCAGGGAAAATGAGGAGTTGATGCGGCAAATCGAGGAAAACGCGGGCATCTGAGGCACGCAGGCAAATCGACGAACGGTGGTTCTTGCGCAGGGCCGCCGTTTTTTTGTGCCTTCTTGTCTGGAGAAGGAGGATTCTCTGCATCCAATTTGATTACTTATGCATGTTTTCCGGAAATGGTGAAATGCATTTGTCCGCAATTTTGATGTGAACTCCTCTCTTGAACGGCGGCAAATGCATTGTGGACCGATGGAGAAATGAAACGCTTTTGCCCGTCCATGTCGGTCAAGACGCGGGTCAAAGAGAACCGGCAGGGAAAAATACCTTGACACTTTTGTGGCGCATGGGTACATGATGGCGCAATACCCTTGCCCGGCCTTGCGGCAGGCCTGCCCCGCCGTGTCCCCTTTTCTGGCGCGAGCGGGCGACATGCAGGGCGCGGGCGCCACCCCCAACCCCCAGAGAAATCCAAGGAAACGCATATGGTACTAGACCCAAGCAAGGTCCCGGACTGGCAGATAGCCCTGGACGCCGAAAAGAGCATGAAGACCATCGAGACCCTCACTGCCGAGCTGGGCCTCGAGAAATCCGAAGTCCTGCCCTATGGGCACTACATAGCCAAGATTGACGACAAGGCCGTTTTGAGCCGTCTTGGCAGCCGCACAAACGGCAAGTACATCGACGTGACCGCCATCACCCCGACCCCCCTGGGCGAGGGCAAGTCCACCACCACCATCGGTCTTGTGCAGGGGCTTGCCAAACGCGGCAAGAAGAGCTCCGCCGCCATCCGCCAGCCCTCGGCCGGTCCGGTCATGGGCATGAAGGGCTCCGCCGCCGGCGGCGGCCTTGCCCAGTGCATCCCGCTCGTTCCCTACAGCCTCAACTTCACGGGCGACATGCACGCCATCACCCAGGCCAACAACATGGCCATGGTGGCCCTGACCTCGCGCATGCAGCACGAGCGCAACTACGACGACAAGAAGCTCGAGAGCCTCTCCGGCATGCGCCGTCTCAACATCGACCCCACCCAGGTGCAGATGACCTGGGCCATGGACTTCTGCGTGCAGGCCCTGCGCAACGTCATCCTCGGCATCGAGGGCCCCGGCCGGCGCAACGACGGCTACATGATGAACTCCCACTTCGTCATCAGCGCCGCATCGGAAGTCATGAGCGTCTTTGCCCTGGCCACGGATCTCGCCGACCTGCGCAAGCGCCTGGGCAAGATCGTGGTCGCCCTCGATCGCGACGGCAAGCCCGTGACCACCGAGGATCTGCAGGTGGCGGGCGCCATGACGGCCTGGCTCACCGAGGCCATCAAGCCCAACCTCATCCAGACCCTCGAGGGCCAGCCCGTGTTCGTGCACGCCGGCCCCTTTGCCAACATTTCCCTGGGCCAGAGCTCCGTCATTGCCGACAGGACGGCCCTGAAGCTCTCCGAGTTCCATGTCACCGAGTCCGGCTTCGGCTCGGAAATCGGCTACGAGAAGTTCTGGAACATCAAGTGCCGCAGAAGCGGCCTTGCCCCGGACGCCGTGGTGATCGTGGCCACCATCAGGGCCCTGAAACGCCATGGCGGCGCGCCCGCGCCCGCGCCCGGCCGCCCCATGCCCGAGGACTACACGAAGGAGAACGTGGGCCAGGTGGAGGCCGGCTGCCAGAACCTGCTGCGCCACATCGACATCGTCCAGAAGTCGGGCGCTCCGGCCGTGGTCTGCCTCAATGCCTTCGTGACCGACACCAAGGAGGAAATCGCCGCCGTGCGCCGCTTCTGCGAGAGCGCCGGCGCCCGCGTGGCGGTCTCCGAGCACTGGGCCAGGGGCGGCGACGGCGCCCTCGAGCTTGCCGACGCGGTGCTCGAGGCCTGCAGCGAGCCCAACGCCTTCAAGCCCCTGTTCGTGCCCGAGGTGCCCTTCGAGAAGCGCATCGAGGCCATCGCGACCGAGCTCTACGGGGCCGACGGCGTGGACTTCACGGCCACGGCCAGGAAGAAGCTCGTCGACCTGCAGGGCAGGGCGGACTCCAACGACCTTGACGTCTGCATGGTGAAGACCCAGTACTCCCTCTCCGACAACCCCCAGCGCTCAGGCGCGCCCACGGGCTGGCGCCTCAACGTGCGCGACGTGCTCTTCCACGGCGGCGCGGGCCTTGTCATCCCGGTTGCCGGCGACATGAGCCTCATGCCAGGCACGGGCTCGAGACCCGCCTTCCGCAACATCGAGGTGGACACGGCCACGGGCACCGTGACCGGCCTCTTCTAGGGCCATTGGGGCCGTCAGGGCCCCTGGCGGGTCCCTTGCTCCGCTTGACGAAGCATCGGCCAGCTGATTGACTGCATTTGACGCAGGGCGAGGATGCGGGGGACAGCCCCTCAAACCCCTCGCCCTGCGCCGTATTTTCCGGCCTTTCTCTTGCGGCGGGGAGACTTCCTTCGCCGCGGACGCTCTGATTCTCTTTGCGCGACGGGCGCAGTCGAGGGCGCATGAATCCCAAGTTCGATCGGACCTTCCACTATTTCCGCGGCTTTGCCATCTTCTCCGTGCTCGGCACGCACATGTGGATCTCCCCGCAGATACCGGGCCTCGAGGACGAGCGCATGCTGCTCGAATGCCTGCGCTCCATCCTCTTCCACTCGACCACGCTCTACTTCATCTTCATCTCCGGGTACCTCTTCGACTACGTCTACCAGCGAAAGCCCTTCCAGCTTGGCAAGTTCTACCTCTCGAAGGTGCGAAACGTCCTCTGTCCCTACCTTGTCCTCTCCACGCTCTTCATCCTCATAGCGGCGTATCTGGCCGCGGAAGGCCTGGACGTTCCCTATTTCATCAACCACGGCAACGCCATGACCACGGCCATGGACATCGTGGACGCGCTCTTCTTCGGCAAGGCCGACATCACCTACTGGTACATTCCCTTCATCCTGAGCGTCTATCTGGTCTCGCCGCTCCTCTTCAAGGTCTCGGGCAAGAACTTCCTCTACCTCACCTTCTTCTCTGCCCTCGTGCCCCTTGTCATCCAGCGCGACGAGCTCACCGACTTCTTCCGCAACTACTGCTTCTTCTATCCCGTCTTCATCCTGGGCGTCTTCTTCGCCCGCTACCGCTACCCCGCCGTGGCCTTCCTGAAGCGCCATGTGATCGCCATCGCCGTTGTGGCGGTGGTCTCCACCCTCTTTCTCGCCAGGGAGTTCTACCACCCGACGCTCCCCAACGTGGAGCTCGGCTACTACATAAGCGTGCTCTCCACCGGCGCCCTCGTGCTCGTCTTTTTCGAATGCTTCCAGTTCGAGAGCAAGGTGCTGGAGCTGCTCGCCGTCTACAGCTTCCCCCTCTATTTCCTCCACGACTCCATCATCTGCGTGGCGCAAAAGCCCCTCTTTGCCCTGGGACTCTCGGTCAAGTCCGACGCCATGTTCCTCGTCTCGGTCTTCACCTTTTTCGTGGAGCTTTTCATCGCCCTTGGCCTCATCTACGTGATGAAGCGCATCCTTGGCCGCTACTCGCGCCTCGTGATAGGCAGCTGACCCGGCTTGAAGAAGCCCCTGGGCGACATTGTGTCGCAAGGGCATGGCCCCGCACCCAGGGTCGAGATTCGGGAAAAGGCGGGGTAAAGAGGACAGTGCAAGGGCCCCGCAAGGCTTTGGGGAAATGGGCATTTTTGTCCGAAAAAGCCATCGGGTGCGGCCTTTTTCACATTTTTCCTTAACTTTTGCCGTTCTTTTCGGTATTCAGAACCTTGGCTGGCGCATTGCCCCCGGTGCCGACCCAAACCCGCTTGCAGGCGTCCGCTTCTCCCCGGAAACATTTGGGGAGCTTGTCAAACGGACGTACCTTCCGGGTTTTCGGGTCCTTGTCCATCCTCCCCGGCACCCCCATTGAAACGCCGCGGGAGGGGAATGCGAGGGGCCACCACCGAGGCTTTCCCCCAAGCTCTTGGGGGATTTCTGTACCATCGGGACCAGGAGGGACTCATATCGCGCCGTCTGGCGTCGGCCCACGGTCCTGGCCAAACTTATTTCAAGAACGGGAGATCGTATGAAATTCGGAAAATCGCTGCTCGCCCTGCTTGCCGTGGCCGGCCTCGCTCTTGGCGCGGCCCCTGCCGCGCAGGCGGACGAGACGGGCCCCATCAAGATCGGCGTCTACCTGCCCCTGACCGGCCAGAACGCCTTCGGCGGCCAGCTCGAGCTCGACGGCATCCGTCTTGCCCAGCAGGGCATGCCCAAGGTGCTCGACCGTGACGTGGAGCTCGTGGTCGTGGACAACAAGTCCGACAAGGTGGAGGCCGGCAACGCCGTGAAGCGCCTCATCGAGCGCGACCACGTTTCCGCCATCATCGGCACCTACGGTTCCTCGCTCGCCATGGCCGGCGGCGAGGTGGCCGAGAAGGGCAAGACCCCCGTGGTCGGCACCTCGTGCACCAATCCCCTCGTGACCCAGGGCAAGAAGTACTACTTCCGCGTGTGCTACATCGACCCCTGGCAGGGCTCGGCCGCGGCCACCTACGTCTACGACAACCTGGGCTTCAAGAAGGCCGGCATCCTCATGGACATGACCAACGACTACGCCGTGGGTCTCTCCTCCTTCTTCGAGCGCTCCTTCAAGAAGCTCGGCGGCGAGGTGGTCGCGAAGCTGAAGTACAGCTCCGGCGACCAGGACTTCACCGCCCAGCTCACCGAGCTCATCCGCCTGCAGCCCGACGTGGTCTTCATGCCCGCCTACTTCGCCGAGGGCGCCATCATCATGAAGCAGGCCCGCGAGCTTGGCGCGACCTTCCGCCTCATGGGCGCGGACGCCATGGACAACCCGGACACCGTGAAGATCGGCGGCAAGGCCGTGGAAGGCTTCCTGCACACCACCTTCCCCTATGACGCCAAGATGCCCGACATGTCCGACGAGGCCAAGAAGTTCACCGAGGTCTGGTACGCCGCCAATCCCGGCAAGGACCCGAACGTGAACGCGGCCCTTGGCTACAACGCCTACTACCTCATCCTTGACGCCATCACCCGCGCCGGCTCCGCCGACCAGCAGGCCATCACGGATGCGCTCGCGACCACCAGGGATCTGCCCACGCCTCTTGGGCTTCTCACGATCAACAAGACCCACGACGCCGAAATGCCCGTGGGCATCATCGAGTACCGCGACGGTCAGCGTGTCTACCTGACCGAGGTCTCGCCCAAGTAGCATCCGTCTTCGATTTTGGCCGGAAAGCGCCCAATTTCGGGCGCTTTCCGGCCTTGCCGCGCCCGTCAACGGGCGCCCCGGCCAAAGGGAATGCCGCAAAAGCCCGAAACCGGCACGCGTTTTCCTCTTCGGCCCGAATCACCTTCTCCAGGGGGCCCTTGATGAGCCTGGAAATGTTCTTTCAGCACTGTTTCAACGCCCTGACGCTGGGCTCGCTCTACGCCCTGATAGCCATCGGCTACACCATGGTGTACGGCGTGCTCCGCCTCATCAACTTCGCCCATGGCGACATCCTGATGGTCGGGGCCTACTTCATCTTTTTCGGGACCTTCGCCTTCGGCCTGCCCTGGGGCATCGCGGCCATCATTGCCGTATGCGGGGCAAGCGCTCTGGGCGTGCTCGTGGAGCGGGTGGCCTACCGGCCCCTGCGCGAGGCACCGCGCATCTCGGCCCTGATTTCGGCCATCGCGGTGTCCTTCTTCATCGAGTCTCTGGCCGTCGTGGTCTTCACCGGCCAGCCCCGTCCCGTCCTGCAGCCCGACTGGCTCATCTCCGAGTGGCAGTTCGGCAACATCCGCGTGCTGAAGCTCACGGCCTTCGTGCCCATCATGACCGCGGTGCTCGTCTCGGGCCTCCTCTATATTCTCTACAGGACCAAGCCCGGCCTCGCCATGCGGGCCATTTCCAAGGACATCGAGACCACCCGCCTCATGGGCGTCAAGGTGGACAACATCATCGCCTTCACCTTCGCGGTGGGCTCGGCCCTGGCCGCGGCCTCGGGCATCATGTGGGCGCTGCGCTACCCGCAGGTTCACCCCTACATGGGCGTCATGCCGGGTCTCAAGGCCTTCGTGGCGGCCGTGGTGGGCGGCATCGGCTCGGTGCAGGGCGCGGTCATCGGCGGCGTCATCCTGGGTTTCGTCGAGATCATGTCCATCGCCTTCTTCCCCACGCTCTCGGGCTATCGAGACGCCTTTGCCTTCGTCATCCTGGTGCTCGTGCTCGTCTACAAGCCCACGGGTCTTCTTGGCGACAACATGAAGGAGAAGATCTGATGCAGCCAAACCGCACGACCTTCATCTGTCTTGCGCTGATGATCCTGGGCGGACTTGTTCTCACCCAGGCGGACGTTTTCTTGAGCGAGTACCAGCTCTACATCCTGCGCCTCTTCTTCATCAACGCCATCTTTGCCCTCTCCCTCAACCTCATCTACGGCTTCACGGGTATGTTCTCGCTGGGGCACGCGGGCTTCATGGCGCTTGGCGCCTACATGTCGGCCCTTTGCATCCTCTCGCCGGAGCAAAAGGAGATGATGTGGATTCTCGATCCCATCATCTGGCCCTTCTCGGACCTCTTTACGCCCTTCTGGCTCGCGGTCATCCTGGGAGGATTTGCCGCGCTCGTCTTTGCCTTCATCATCGCCGTGCCGGCCCTGCGCCTGGGCGACGACTACCTGGGCATCGCGACGCTGGGCTTTGCGGAAATCATCCGCGTCATCCTGACCAACGCCACCCCCATCACCAACGGTTCCCTTGGCATCAAGGGTATCCCGGACGCGGCAAGCCTTGTGACCTGCTATGTGTGGATGCTCATCACGCTGGTGGTCATCTCGCGGCTCTGCTACGGCAATTTCGGAAACGTGCTGCGCTGCATCCGCGACAACGAGATCGCGGCCAGGGTCATGGGCATCAACGTCTTCGGCTACAAGGTCATGTCCTTTTGCGTGGGCGCCTTCTTTGCGGGCGTTGGCGGGGCGCTTCTGGGAAGCCACCTTTCCACCATCGACCCCAAGATGTTCAACTTCCTGCTCACCTTCAACGTGCTCATGTTCGTGGTGGCCGGAGGCCTTGGCTCCCTGACGGGAAGCGTTCTCGGCGCCGGCATCATCACCGTGCTTCTCGAGTGGCTGAGGGCCATCGAGGAGCCCATCAACCTGGGCTTCGTGGAAATCCCCGGCATTCCCGGCATGCGCATGGTGGTCTTCTCGGTCATTCTTCTGGCCATCATTCTCTACAGACGCGAGGGCATCATGGGCTCGCGCGAGTTCACCATAGACGGCGCAGTCAGGCTCTGGAAGCGGGTGACGAGCGGCAAGGCCGCCAAAAACGGGGGTGCCGCATGAGTTTCAACCTTCACGCCCCGAAAGACGCCCTGCTCTCGGCCGTGGACGTCACCATGCGCTTTGGCGGCATCATTGCCGTGAACGAGATGAACATCTCGCTTCCCAAGGGGAGCATCTGCGGCATCATCGGCCCCAACGGCGCAGGCAAGACGACCATCTTCAACATTCTCTCCGGCTTCTACACGCCCACGGAAGGCGACGTGTTCTTCCAGGGCAAGTCCGTGAAAATGCTCGAACCGAACCAGGTCTGCAAGCTCGGCATCGCCCGCACCTTCCAGAACATCCGTCTCTCGGGCCAGATGAGCGTGCTCGAGAACGTCATGGTGGGGTGCCATGTGCGCAGGCACTGCTCCTGGTGGATGGCGGCCCTGGGTCTTCCCAACTACTACCGCGAGGAACGGGAGCTGAAAGAGAAGGCCAGGCGCCTTGTGGAAAAGGTGGATCTTGGCTCCATGCAAAACGAGAAGGCCGGCTCCCTCCCCTACGGTGCCCAGCGCAGGCTCGAAATAGCGCGAGCACTCGCCACCGAGCCGACCCTGCTCCTGCTCGACGAGCCGGCAGCCGGCATGAACCCCCAGGAAAGCCTCGAGCTCATGCACTTCATCCGCCAGATACGCGACGAGTTCAATCTGACGATATTGCTCATCGAGCACGACATGAAGGTCGTCATGGGCATCTGCGAGTACATCTGGGTCATGGAGTATGGCGCCCTCATAGCCGAGGGCGAGCCCGCGGACATCCAGTCCAACCCCGAGGTCATCCGCGCCTATCTGGGCGAGGACTTCGTGAAGGGCAATCAGGAGGCATAATGGCCGCTAGCGAGAACATTATGAAGGGGCTGGGCGAGACGGCCGGAGCCGGCAGCAACGCCGGTAGCAACGCCGGCAGGGACATCATGCTGGAGATTCGCGACCTGCGCGTGAACTACGGCGGCATCTGCGCCGTCCAGGGCGTGAACCTCTCCATCGAGCGCGGCAGCATCGTGACGCTCGTGGGAGCCAACGGCGCCGGCAAGAGCAGCATCATCCGAAGCATCGCCGGCCTCAACCGCGAGGTGACGGGCGACATCCTCCTTGCCCGCAAGAAGGGCGACGCCCCCGAATCCATCCTGGGCCTCAAGCCCGAGAACATGGTGCGCCGCGGCATCAGCCTCTCGCCCGAAGGCAGGCGCATCCTGCCCCACCTCACGGTGGAGGAAAACCTGATGCTGGGGGCCTTCTCCCGCAACAAGAAGGACGAGATCCTGCAGGACCGCGACCACGTCTACCAGCTCTTCCCCCGCCTGCAGGAGCGAAGCTGGCAGAAGGGCGGGACGCTCTCCGGCGGCGAGCAACAGATGCTGGCCGTGGGCAGGGCGCTCATGAGCCGCCCGGACCTCATCATGCTGGACGAGCCCTCGCTGGGCCTTGCGCCCTTGCTGGTGAAGGAAATTTTTTCCATCATCGGCCGCATCCACGAGACGGGCGTGACCGTCCTGCTTGTGGAGCAGAACGCCTTTGCGGCCCTGAACGTGGCCGACTACGCCTACATCCTGGAGGTCGGGCGCATCTCCCTCGAGGGCCCGGGCAGGGAGCTCCTGAACAATCCCCTGGTGCGCGCGGCGTATCTGGGTGGATAGGTGCCGGCCAGGCGGCGTACCAGGCGAGAAATTGCGGGAAAATGGCGAGGTTTCCCACCACGGGAAGCGGGCGTTGGTCCTGTTCGTTGTTTGGTGCGCCGGGCAAAAGGCGACATGAACGAGCTGTCCTTGTCCCATGGCGGGAGCTGCAAAAAGACCCGGAGGTGCGGAAAACCGCCAGGGCTCACGGACGAGGCGTGAGATTTGAAGAAATTTTGGTACCTACTCAGCTCCGGCAGCTGGTCTTGATTTTTGTGCCATGATTTGGGTAGCATAGCCATAGTTTGAGGGCGCACTTATGAAGTTGGACTTGCAGCCAATGCGAGAGGCCTGTGCCAAACTCCGGGAAGCTGCCGAACAAGAGCAGCTCCCGGAAGATTTCCGCCAGCCTCTCTGCACTTTCTTGGAGAAGGCGGAGGAACTCTTTGCAATTCTCCAGGAATGTATCGTGCGCCCGACGTCCAAAAACAGCCATCTTCCTCCTTCCAAGGATTTGACGCGAGGAACAAAGCCGCGCGAGAAAAGTTCCCGGAAGCCAGGAGGACAACCTGGTCATCTACCTTGTCAGCAATGTGCCCGACAGAAGCGCTCAACGAGGCGCTTTACACGGTACAACAATTTGGACATCAAACACGAAGGAGAGCAATTTGATGCATGATTTCAACAACTTAATACCCCCCCCATCAACGGCGAGGCGACTTGTGAAAGAAACTTGCCTGCAGGGACAAGGCATTCGACAGGCACGGGTCGCGGGAAAGGGAAAAAGAAACTCGCCGCGATTCTGACACTGGCCCTCCTGCCCGTTTTCGCAAACGCAGGCTCGACGGCGCTCGCCGAAGACAGCGGCGGGTTTGCGGATGGCGGCAATTATTACGGAAATTCTGCTTCTGGCTCCTATATCGCGGTCGACACAGGCACCTACACCAACGTCTACGGAGGATACTCCGACAGCGAGAATGCCACCAACAACATTGTGAACATCGCTGGTGGCTCCACAACCAACGTCTATGGCGGGTACGTGACCAGCGGCGACCGTGATGCCTTTACGGGCAACAAACTTGTCGTCTCGTCCACTCATGCCATAACAGGCAGTGCCAACAACTTCGCGACCATCGAATTTGGGACCGGAGGCACGTACACCTTCGACGTAAGCCTGGACAACCCTGGCGCAGAAGGCACGTACGCGACTACGTTCGTGACCGAACTGACCAATGAGGTCGAACTGAACGGCGGTATCACCGATGGAAGCAGCGCAACCTTGGGCGTCACAAAGATCGGCTCAGGCACTCTCGTTCTCTCAGGCGACAACACCTACAGCGGGCCAACCGTCATCGAGCAGGGCTTGTTGAAGCTCGCCAACGCGAGCGCCATCTCGAACTCCTCGCTGACGGAAGGCGATTACGTCATCTACAAGGGCGCAGCACTGGTGCTTGGCGACTTGGGCTGGCATTCCACTCAACACTTCAGGAAAAGCATCAGCGGGGAAGGCGATCTGATCATCGATACTGGTGCATATGTCGTTCTCGACGCGAACGTCAGGGATGACTTCCAGAACTCCAACACCTATACCGGCTCGACCATCGTCCGCTCCGACGCCACGCTGGAAATTGTCGAATCTGTCGCTTTCTCGAACGGGGACTACATCCTTGACGCCCCCAGCGCCACTCTCAAGTTGAATGTTGCCGACAGCCAAGATCTTCCCGTTGGGTATTTTACGAATGACGTCAGCGGTGCAGGCACTCTGGAAGTCGAGATAACCGATGCGACGATGGTTCTCGCGGGAGATCTTTCGGATCATACCGGAGTAACGACCGTTTCTATTCCTGAAGGTTACACGCACGCCACCCTGCGTCTTGCCTCGCAGCAGTCTGTTTCCGGCGGTTCCTACGAGCTGGACAGTGGTTCGACGTTCGAGCTTGCCTTCGAGGGTTCCTTTGGACAGGCCATAAGCGGCGGGGAGAACACGGCCCTTTCCATCGACTCCCCCGGTGAGGTCGTGCTCACGAAGGCACAGAGCGAATTTTCCGGCGACACGGTCGTCAAGTCGGGCACCCTTCGTCTCGAGAACGCCATGGCCGCGGGTACGAGCACAAACGCCATTTCCATGGCGGACGGCACCACACTGACGCTGGCCTACTCCGGCGAATTCAGCCGCGGCATAACGATCACGGGAACAACGGGCGAAGTCAATCTGGTCATAGACGCTGCCGCGGAATCGAGTACGTCGGCCGTACAGGCCGTCGCCATGCTCGCCAACGTGATGACCTACGCAACCGACGACAGCAACACTCTCACCCTGACGGGCTCCGTGGACGACATCACGGGCATGGTCACCATTCTCTCCGGCAACGTGATCGCCGCAAGCAACGACCTTGCGGGCACATCCGGGCTCACCATGTACGGTGGCGCCTCTTTTACCCCTACAGGCAACTATTCCCTGTCAGGCAAGGTTCTCAACCTCATGTCTTCCGAGACGGGGGCGCCCGCAACCATCTACGGCAAGATCGATGCCGTGGGGGCCACCATCAACTACGCGTGGTTGCATGAGTATGAAGGCCCCCTGCTGGTGGTCGATGGTGACGCGGACATTTCGAACAGCGTCAACAACCTGACCTGGGCTGACGGGATCACGCCAGGCGAAGACATACAGCTCCTGAGCGTGACGGGCAAAATTGACTACGAAGGCGCGACGGTTTCAAGCTACAGCCGGGGCCTGCTCGTGTACCAGGGATATTTGTCCTTCCTTGAGGACGAGAACGGCACCATCATGGTGGTGAGATACGCGGAACCCACGACCAGGGGCGAGTCGAAGGCCCTCCTCGAGGGATCGCTTGCGGCAGCCACCCTCGTGACCCAGGGCGCCGACATGGTTGCCGGTCGCGGCATCGAAGCCGCGCGTACCGCCACGAAGAATGCACAGGCCCGTGCCGTCACGCCGTTTGCGGCCGTGCAGGGTGGCAACATGCGCTACAACTCCGGTTCCCACATCGACACGAAGAGCCTGAACCTCATGGCGGGCCTTGCCGTGGGCGGGAACGCGGCAATTGGCGAGTTCACCTTCGGCGCCTTCTTCGAGTACGGCACCGGCTCCTATTCGACCTACAATTCCTTCAGTTCCGGCTCGTACGACGGCGACGGCAACTCCCGCTACGTGGGCTGGGGTCTCCTTGGCCGCTGGGACTTCCTCGACACGGGGCCCGGTCATTTCTACGTGGAGGCCTCCGGCCGCATGGGCGGACTGTACAACTCCTACGAGAACGACGACCTGAGCGCCGGGTTCGGCACAAGGTCGGACTATGACCGCTACAACGCCTACTACGGCTTCCATGCGGGCCTCGGCTACATCTTCGACTTCGCCGAAAAGGCCCATCTGGACGTCTATGGCAAGTACTTCTGGACGCGCGTGGACGGTGAGTCGGTGACTCTTTCCGGGCAGACCGTCGACTTCGAGGACTTCATTTCGAGCAGGCTCCGCCTTGGCACCCGCTTCACCTGGGACGTCAACGAGCAGGTGAAGCCCTACATTGGCGCTGCCTGGGAGCACGAGTTCGACGGCAAGAGCCGCGGCAGCATCTCGATTGACGGCTACGGCGCCGACATCACCTCGCCCAGCCTCAGGGGCGACACCGGCATCGGCGAAATAGGCATCTCGCTCACGCCTTCCGAGAACGTGCCCTTCACTCTGGACATCGCGGTTCAGGGCTATGTGGGCAAGCGCGAGGGCGTCACCGGCTCGGTGCTCTTCAAGTACGCCTTCTAGCGGTTTCCTGCTCCCGGGACACATTCTGTTCCGGCAGTGGACAAAACGGACGCCCCTTTGCAGACGGGTCATTGCAGACGGGTCATTGCAGACGGCTCTTTCTTGTTGCGAAACAGGAAAGAGCCGTCACTTTGTCCAATTGCAGGATGTTCTTCGTGTGATAGGCGCGGGAGCAAGAACCCCCTGAACATACGGGCAAGGCATTGGCAAAAGCCGCGCATGAAACAGGAAAGGGGACGTCCCCCCTTGCGGGAACCGTCCCCTTCGGAAATTTGGGCCGAGCCATCTGGCCTCGCGTTGCGAGGCCTGCGAGCTTTCCTGCAGGCTCTTCTACGAGAGCACGAAGCGCTGGTTGGCGTGGCCGGTGGCGTAGATGACGTTGATGGCCTGCTTGTCGAAGTTCCACAGGGGCTGCTTCGTGTTGCGCAGGGTCTGACGCCAGAGCTCGTGGTAGAAGACCGGCCACCAGTCGCGCTCGCCCACGGGGCCAAGGGACGTTGTGCCAAGCTCGATGTAGGAGTCGAAGCGGGCCGACATGGAGTAATACTCGCGGCGCAGGCCCTGGCCCAGGAACTTGCCGGTGTGGCGGTTGGCCACGATGGTGTAGAGGAAGTCCTCCACCGGGAAGTCGTCGCCCTCGGTGCGCGGCGAGTAGGAGACAAGCAGGAAGTCCTCGTAGAAGGAAGCGTTCACGAGCACAGGGTGCACCTGCTCGGCAAGCCAGTTTGTGGGGGAGGTCTGCATGAGCTCGACCTCGCCGCCCTCGGGCAGGGTGTAGAGGAAGGAGACCGAAGCGTTGGCGTCCTTGTTCTCCACCGTGCGCACGCCGGAGATGTCGCGCTCCTTGAAGGTCCCGGTCACGGGCAGGACGATCTTGTCGCCTTCGAGGATGGGTGAGTGCACGAGCATGACGCGATCTTCGAGCGTGACCTTGTAGAAGAGCCACTCTCCCGCGCTGGGCGTCTCCGCGAAGCCGAAATGGGTATAGATGCGATCTCCGGTCAGAAAGCCGTGTCCTACGGGCGTGGTGAGGTTGGCGCCAAGGATGGTGAAGCTGTTCGAGCCGTTGAGGCCGTCGAAATGGATTCCGCCCGCGCCGAGGGTGGGCGTGCGATCGTCCCTGGGAGCCTTGGCGAAGGTCGAGGCGTTGGGAGCGGTGAACGAGAAGGGCATGGCTTTTCTCCCCCCACACTTCAAGAACGCGTGGAACTTGAGGCACAATTTGGAGTCCGTTCTCCTGGGAGCACGGGCAAGGCAAAAGACGGGATGGGGCGCGCCAGCAAGAGGCGCGAGTCCCCGTCTCTTTTTTTGTATCACAAGCCCCGACAGGTTTTCCAGAGATTCGGGGCCCCTTTTTGCGAAAAAGACAGGAAACGACTTGGGAAGGTCCGCAAGTCATTGAAACAACGAATGCTTCTCGTTCGTACTTTGTCCTGCGAGATGTCGGGGACCAAGGGTTCGAGCCAAAGCCCGGGGCTTTTGCCTCATTTCCCCAAAGCTTGCCCGAAACGGCCGTGCCGGAAGGTCAGGCGCATCTCGTGCCAGGCGATGCCGGCGTGCCTTGAATGGGGCGAGACGCCCTCGTCCACGTACCCAAAGTGCTCGTAGAAGGGCACAAGCTCCTCCTTGCAGGTGAGGACGATGCCCTTCTTTCCCCTGAGCTTCGTCTCGTCCGCGCAGGCCTTGAGAACGTGGCGGGCAAGGCCCATGCCCTGCAAGTCCGGGTGCGAGCAGACCGTGAAGAGCATCTGCCAGGCACCTGCAGGGTCGTGCAGGGACGGGTCGGCGTACATCTCGTCCTTGAGATGAGGCTCGTTCGTTGCCATGCCGCCGCAATAGGCCACAAGCTCCCCCTCGTCGAAGAGGAGCCAGAAGTGTTCCGGGAAGACGCGGATGCGGTCTTTCAGGCGCTCGCGGCCAGGAGCCTCGGCCTCGGAGAAGGAAAGGTGCTCGAGACGGTCCACACCGTCCAAATCGAAGTCGTGGGCGTGGCGCAGGCAGAGCATGTGGTCCTCCGAAACGGCCCGGGATCTCCCGAACCTTTGAGAAAGGGCCCCTAGAGCGGTTTTACCTTGAAATCCAATATGTCAGACGGACATGCCCGGACTCACAGAACCACCACCCGAGATAGCATTAAGCTTCAAGATGAAACCGCTCTAGGCCTCCATGCCGAGGTAGGCGGTGCGCACCTTTTCCGAGGCGAGGAGATTCTCGCTTTTGTCTTCCATGATGATGCGCCCGTTTTCCATGACATAACCCCTGTGGGCGATGCGCAGGGCCTGGTGGGCGTTCTGCTCAACGAGGAAGACCGTGGTGCCGTCGGCATTGACCTTCTGGATGATGGAGAAGATCTGCTGGATGATGATGGGCGCAAGGCCGAGCGACGGCTCGTCCAGGAGCAGAAGGCGGGGCCGGGCCATGATGGCGCGGGCCACGGCCAGCATCTGCTGCTCGCCGCCGGAAAGCGTGCCGCCCGCCTGGGTCAGGCGCTGCTTCAGGATCGGGAAGAGCTCGAAGCAGTACTCCATGTCGCTGGCGATGCCGTCCTTGTCGCGGCGCAAAAAGGCGCCCAGATCCAGGTTTTCCGCCACCGTGAGCTCGGGGAAGATGAGACGGCCCTCGGGCACCTGGGAGATGCCGAGACGTACGATCTCGTTGGGCGCGAGCTCGTGGATGGGCTTGTTCTCGAAGAAGATCTCGCCCGTGGTGGGGTGCTGGATGCCGCAGATGGTCATGAGCGTCGTGGACTTGCCGGCGCCGTTGGCGCCGATGAGAGTCACTATCTCGCCGTCATCCACGCTCAGGCACACGTCGCGCAGGGCCTGGATGACCCCGTAGTGGGTGTTCACGTCTCGAAGCTCAAGCATCGCGGCTCTCCCCAAGGTATGCCTTGATGACGTCGGGATTGGAGCGGATTTCCGCGGGGGTGCCGCTGGCGATGGGCGAGCCGTACTCCATGACGTAGATGCGGTCGGAAAGGGACATGACCATGCTCATGTCGTGCTCGATGAGCAGAACCGAGAGATTGTGGGTATCGCGAAGGCGCAGGACAAGCTCTTTCAGCTGCCGCGTCTCGTGGGGGTTCATGCCCGCCGCGGGCTCGTCCAGAAGGAGCATGTGCGGCTCCGTGGCCATGGCGCGGGCAATTTCCAGACGGCGCTGATCCCCGTAGGGAAGGTTTTTGGCGGTCTCGCCCCACTGGTCCTGCAGGCCGATGACCTTCAGAAGCTCGTAGCTTTTGTCGATGCTCTCCTGCTCCTCGCGCACGGTCCTCTTGTCGCGCATGAGCGCCGAGAGGATGCCGGCCCTGGTGCGGCAGTGGCGGCCGATCATGACGTTTTCGAGCACCGTCATCTGCCCGAAGAGGCGGATGTTCTGGAAGGTGCGCGCCATGCCGAGGGCCGTGATCTCGTGGGTCTTCTTGCCCGCGAGGTTGTGGCGCTTGCCGTCCACGGTGAGATGCATCGTGCCTTCGGTGGGATGGTAGATGCCGGTGATGCAGTTGAAGAAGGTGGTCTTGCCTGCGCCGTTGGGGCCTATGAGGGCAACGATCTCGCGCTCGTTGACCGTGAGGCTCACCTCGTTCAAGGCTCGCAGGCCGCCAAAGTCCTGGGTGAGTTCGCTGACCTCGAGAACGGGTGTCATGCCTTGTCCCCCTCAAGCTCGCTGATGCGGTATTTGCGGCGCTCGCCGGTGATGAGGCCCTGGGGGCGGAAAACCATCATGATCACCATGACCGCGCCGAAGAGCAGCATGCGGTAGTCCGCAAAGGCGCGCAGGTACTCCGGCACGAGGATGAGCACAAGCGCGCCCAGGGTCACGCCGGTGATGGAGCCCATGCCGCCCAGAACCACCATGGAGAGCATCATGGCGCTTTCCATGAAGGTGAACGAGGCCGGGTTCACGAAGCTCGTCTTGGCCGCGAAGAAGACGCCAGCAAAGCCGGCCCAGGCGGACGAGAGCGCAAAGGCCGAGAGCTTGACGGTGGTCAGGTTGATGCCCATGGCCTCGGAGGCTATCTCGTCCTCGCGCATGGCCTGGAGCGCCAGGCCCACGCGGCTGTTCTTCAGGCGCGAGATGATGATTATGGCCACGATGACCGCGGCAAGGCTCAGGTAGTAGAGGTAGATGGTGGAGCCCTGGATGTCGAGGGTGAAGCCCGGCAGGGTGGGCTTGGGGATGTTGTTGATGCCGTGGGAGCCGCCCGTGACCGAAACCCAGTTCAGAAGGACGAGGCGCACGATCTCGCCGAAGCCCAGGGTCACGATGGCCAGATAGTCGCCGCGCAGGCGCAGCACCGGAAAGCCGAGGGCAAGGCCGAAGAGGATGGTCACCACGCCCGCAATGGGCAGGCACACCCAGAAGCCGAGTCCGAAGTAGCTTGTCAGAAGCGCGTAGGTGTAGGCGCCGATGGCGTAGAAGGCGGCGTAGCCCAGCACGAGCTGGCCGGCAAGGCCCACCACGATGTTGAGGCCCAGGGCCAGCATGACGTAGGTGAGCGCGGAAATGAGGATGGTGATCTGGTAGATGGTGCCTATTCCCGGCAGGAAGGGAATGAGCAGCATGAAGGCCAGCAGGCAGGCAAGGGCGACTCGGCGGGGCTTGCCCTCCTTGAAGATGCAGGAAAGGGCCGCCACGGACTTCGGCATGCGGAAGGAGCGCTGGACCTCGAGGCGGCGCCGGCTGAAGTACCACTGCCAGAGGAGCGAGGCGAAGAAGATGCCGATGCCAAGACCGGCCAGCCGCTCCCAGAGGAAGGAGACGGACTTGTCCGGGTTTATCTGCAGGCCCATGATGGGCGAGCAGATGATCATGAACCAGATGGCGGCGAGAATGGCGCGAGGAAGCGTTTTCATGGCAGTCTTCCTCCTACACCTTCTGCACCTGGCGCTTGCCGAGGATGCCGTCGGGCCTGAAGATGAGAATCAGGATGAGCAGGCAGAACGAGAGCACGTCCTCGTAGTTGCCGGAAACGTAGCCCGTGGTGAAGGACTCGGCGAGGCCCAGGGTCAGGCCGCCAAGCACGGCGCCGGGCACGGAGCCTATGCCGCCAAGCACCGCGGCCGTGAAGGCCTTCATGCCGGCGAGAAAGCCGATGCCGAAGTTGATCT
>CAZWOT010000025.1:0-18686 GCA_964635595.1 uncultured Desulfovibrio sp. | reverse complement strand
AATTCTTCCTGACCTGCATGTGCCCATTTGTTGCGGACATTTTGGAGTTCCTTGGCCCAGCTTTTGTATTCTCGAGGAAATTGTTTGCCAAAGATGTCTCGCCAATGAACGTCGCACACAAGCACAAGACTGCGAGCGATATCCAGAGATTTGATCAAATCATCATCGGCACCAGCCTGAGGCAGATCGCGTGCCTGATCTTCGTACAGCTTATCAAGTACGGCTGCCTGCCACCAGTTGTCACCGTATGCGTTTTTTAGCTCCTGGGCTATGTACGGCGCCATTGCTTCCAGTAAATAAGTGAATCCTTTTCCGATATTGATATGATTATCTGCAAATGTGGCCATAATTATCCCTTGCCTACTGAAGTAAGACTTCCTTGTTTCATCTTTTTTACGCTCTTATTTTTAGAAATTTTCGCCTCTATATCCTGCCAATGTACTACTAGAGTATTGTATGCAAATGCTTCCTGTTGCCATCCTTTTTGATCTGCTATTGTAAATAGTCTATATGCTAAATTTTTAATTCTATCTAAATATTCTAATTGTGTAAGTAAATCTCCAGTTACAGAGACACCATGTTGTTGAATTGTATATGTTGCAAGTTGAGTAATATACCAAATTATTTTTGAATTGTTACTATTAATAGAAGGTAACTTTTCACGTTCAACAAGATGAACAACTCCTTTTTCTGCTTTTACAATTTTTGTTTCAGAAAGACTTTCAATTGAGACATTTTTTGCTCTTGCCAAAATATCTGCT
Organism: uncultured Desulfovibrio sp.; assembly: GCA_964635595.1. GTDB lineage: Bacteria > Desulfobacterota > Desulfovibrionia > Desulfovibrionales > Desulfovibrionaceae > Desulfovibrio. The sequence continues at coordinate 17,925 of CAZWOT010000025.1, read as the reverse complement.
TCACCATATTTTATATCGTTAAAACCATTTTGTATATACAAATTTATACAAAATCTTGAAATTTCATCCATATCACTATCTTGAGCTGTCAAAAAGGCATCTAATTCCTGATTGATTATGTGTAGGGCCTTTCTGACTGACATCTCAGATCCATCTGCTTCTAAAATCCTTGAAAAGCGCGAATATATGCCAATACCAGGACCTATTGAAGCTTGTGCCATATCAACAGGAGCAATGTTACTCTTCTGCATATTTTTCAATGCTATAGGAAGCTCTCTTTTTAAATTATTTAAAAACTCTCTTCTACTACAAATACTTTCTTTATTTTTTCTTTTTCTACATACAAGTACTATTGATGAAGATAGAGCATTTGTACCTGTCCTAGATATTGATCTTACTTGCATTTCAGTTCTTATAGGCCACGTACCTGTAATTGAAAACCCAGAATTTATTACCGCTGCAAGCATTACCTCCCAACCTGTTGAAAAAATTTCATCTCCATCTGAATCACTTTGCTTATATGCATAATATATAGTAACAGGAACATCATCACGTGCATATTCAAAAATTCTTGCACAAGCAATTGACATTCCTTCTATAAAAAATTTTTTTGCTTGATCTTTACTACCGCCAAAACGGTATCTTGATGCTATCAATTCATCTTTTTTGGGTGTCTCAATTGTTTTAAAAAAATCAAAATTACATTTATATAAACATTTTCTAAGCCATATATAAAAGAAGTCAGATAAATCAGCATAATCTATATTATCATAATAAGGAGGATCTGTTGATATTACGTAGTTTTGCAACATACAATCACTTTTTACATCACATTGCTTCGCAACTCCTTGTTTATTTGACCTAAAAAATTTAATACATTTTATAACCCAGTCTGTTATATTGTCATAGCATCCAGAAGAATTACAAAAAGGATTGCATTCAGCATAATCCCATACCATAGGAATAGCCTGTCTCCCAAATACCTGTTGCATCTTTTCTCCACTTGAGTGCCATGTTGAAAAAGACGAGTGGTAGCAAGCCAACTTATCTATTATAAATGATATATAAATAATTATCGCTTGGCTATATGCTAATGCACCTTGCCCACTATTCATAAGTGGTCTTTTATCTTGATTAAAACCATTATTAAGTGCATCTATTATAATTTTATTTTGCAGTTCAGAACATAAATCTACTAATGTTGTCAGCATTACTAATTGGCGCTGAGTAAATAATTCAAACCAATACTTTATACCATATCCTCTGCCACTAACTAAAGTTGGATTTTCTTCATTCATATCTTCTTCTGGTATCCAATTTGGCTTTGTAGATAAAGCAATATTCAAATGTTCATCTGTTGGTGGCAAATATATTCTTCCATTTTTACCTTCAGCTATTATAGCTAGTAAATCACTAGATGTTTGTTTATCCTTAAATTTATTATGTATATAATTTTTATTTACAACACTATTACAAAATGGGCATTTAAAATTTCCTCCACGCCCTTCCTTAATCGACACTTCTTTATCTGTCATATTTTCTTTTATTATAGAATATTCAATTTTATTTTTATTTTTTGTTAATTTTATATATACTACTTTCCCTTTTTTATTTCCTTTTTTTTCTTTTTTCTTTGATAAAATATATGAATTAGCAAGTGGAATATCGCTCCCACAAGCTGGATTTGGACACTTCACTGTCCTTGCCCATATCCATGCTATGACAGTAGCTTCTCCGCCCCCCATCTCTGCAGGCAACTGCACTTTGGGGTATAGATGGCCAATTTTTTTGTAGGCTTCTTCTTTCAGCCGCTCGGCATAGTACCGAACATCCTCTGCAAGACCTTCACTTCCGGACCATTCCCTATCTTGGCCCAATCTGTTTCTTGCCTCGGGATTGACTGGCTTGCATCCCGCAAACCTTGGCGGGATCTCTATCATGGCCTTGTTGATCAAGACCGCTACAGGATTCAAATCGTGGGCATGCGCCTCAAGACCCAACCTCTGCGCTTCAAGAGGAATTGAGCCGCCGCCCGCAAACGGGTCTAAAAATGTAATAAAATCAACACCTTGGGGGGGGGGGGACGTATTTTTTGATCTCGGCTCTGGCTGCATTCAGGACCGTTTCATTGTTGGAATTTTCCCAGACAATGAGTTCTTTCAGCAGTTCATGGAGACGCTTGCGTTCCCTTTCCTGTTCTTCCTCCGTCGGGAACATTTCGGGATGCGAGGAGGGGTCATCTACAAGAGATGACCAGAGAACAGCGCGGGCAGCAGCAAGTGGGCGTCTTGCCCACCACAGGTGCAACGTGGAAGGGTGTCCATGGCGGATAGATTTTTCACGTGCAGATTCTTTGTTAATGGCCTCCAGCGGAAGCGAGACCTCAATCAGTTTCTTTGGATATTCCATCAATGTCTCCTTCGTAGACGACTTCCGACATACGTAAAAGCGACTGGACGTCAAAGACCGTCGATATCGCCGAAAAATCTGGGGAGTTGGTGAATGGCCTTTTCAGATAGACAACATGCCTGCTGTCGCCGTCAACCACGACCAAAGCCAGAATGAACTGCTCCGGCTTGTTCAGGGCCGCCAGAATCTCGTTTTTGGTGACGGACACGTTGAGGTTGTCCTGCCTGGCCCTGCCCTTGACCTCGATGAAGCGCAAGGAGCTGTTCTCGGCATCCTCGGGACTGGCTGGCAGCGACTCGATGTCGTACCCGCACTTTCTGGCGGAGACATCCACGGGCTCGAACCCCAGCTGCCGCTCGACGGCCATGACGGCCTCCATGGCGGCCATTTCAATCTTCTTTCTGGCAACGGGATCAGGACAGGGCGCTTGCTTTTCCTTGCCGCCCAGGCCGATGCCGCCATCCTTGCGGCCCTTGCCGGTCACGTCCTTGCCGGTCACGTCCCTGCCGCCGCTCTTCTCGGCAAATTTCCTGGCAAGGCCTGCGGGAATGACAAGACACCCGCTGACAATCTTCGGCGGCAGGGCATCCACCTGCCGTTCCAGTGCCAGTTCCTCGAGGCGCCTCTTCTTTCGCGATTCAAGCTCGTCGGCCCTGCGTCTGGCCTGCTCGGCATTGATGCGCGCGTTTGTCTTTCCTTCCTGCTCCTTTTGACGCAGTTCGACCGCCCGCAGATCCCAGTAGCGCATCTCCTCGTCCATGCGCATGTTGACCGCCTTCTCGATCTTGTCCGCCAGCGCAACGCGCTGCTCGCGCACCTCCTCGAGATGGGACGGCAGCAGGCTGGTGACGGCGTAGCTCATGGCGAGGTCTTCCACCTCCTGCGGCAGCCAGCGTCTTGAAGCCGCGTACTCGATGGCCAGGGCCTGCTCCTCTTCCGTGGCGGGGCGGTAGTCGAGGTAGGGAGCATAGCCCGCGCCCGCGACCGTGCCGTCCTCGTCGATTTCCGCAAAGTGCACGGCCTTCGAGACGACCCGACGGGACCTGTCGGCCAGGACGACGCCGTCGACTATGGTGTCCTCGATGGAAAAGAGCAGCCTTGCCCTGTCGCCGAAATCCTGATCGTCCACCAGAACCGCGCCGGACTTCATGGTGTTTTCGCAGCGCTTCAAGGTCAGGGAGAGCACGGCTTCCATGAGGGGATGCCCCGGACAGAGAAATTCCGCCTGGACGGCTCCTTCGCGATGGCGCTTGTCAAAGCAGACACGCTCGTACTGCGTGGCAGCCGGCTCCCCTTTTGCCTCCATCTCCCTGCACACCACGCCGGGCACGAACATGATTTCATAGCGGCCGGTCTCGTTCACGCATCTGCGCATTCTGCCGCCAAGACGCTCGAAGGCTTCCCTGAAGAAGCTCTCGATGAAGTACGGCTGGAGCTTGCGCGCCTCCATCCGGTCCATGTCCGCCCGGATTCGGCTTACGATGCCGGTGTTCATGACATCCGGGGTCAGGGAATAGTCCTTGAGAAGCCGGCGTATCTTCCTGCCGTCGAAGGCCCCCTCTATCTCGCTTGTGATGCGGCTTCTGGACTTCTCCCAGTCGGAGGCGCGCACGGCCTCCAGCAGGAGGTCCTTCAGGGGCCTGTTGTCGAAGGAGATGCGGCCAAGGATGTCGAAGACCTTGCCGCCAAGGGCCTTCTTCTCCTGCTCGAGCTTCTCGAAGAGCTTCTGGAAGACATGCCCCTCGCAAGTCTCCGGCGCCACCATGTTCCACAGCCAGCAGACCTTGTCCTGGCCAATGCGGTGTATGCGTCCAAACCGCTGCTCCAGGCGGTTTGGATTCCAGGGAAGGTCGTAGTTGACCATGAGGTGGGCCTGCTGGAGGTTTAGGCCCTCGCCTGCCGCGTCCGTGGCGACCAGCACGCAGACGTCCCGGTCCTGGCGAAAACGCACCTCGACCTGGCGCCTTTCCTCGCGGGACATGGAGCCGTCGATGTGCACGACCGCCCTGTCGTTTCCCAGAAGCGAGCGTATCCTGCCCTCGAGATAGATCAGGGTGTCCCTGTGCTCGGTGAAGATGATGAGCTTTTCCCGCCTGCCGTTTTGGTCGAACATGCCCCGCCCGTCCTGGAGCAGCGCCGAGAGTTCCTCCCACTTGCGATCCCTGCCGGACATGCGCACGGCTGCCGCCTTGCTCTCGAGCAGCTTCAGGATCTGTATTTCCGCCTCGAGCTCCTGGACGTTTTCCGACGCGCTGGCGGAAACGCCGAGCGCGTCCATGTCCTCCAGCTCGCCGGAGGTGTAGTCGTCCTCGTCGAAGCCGTCCGGATCGTCGACGATGTCGAGCATGCCGCCCGGCACGCCGCGCACGTGCGCTGGCTCCTCCTGCTGCCAGAGAGGCGTCCTTCGCGCCCGACGCGCCTGGACGAGCTTTTCCTCCATGCGCTGGCGCCTGCGGCTTAGGGACTGATAGATGGCCTCGGGAGACGAGGCAAGCCGCCTTTGCAGGACCGTGAGGGCAAGGCCCACCATGGCCCTGCGCCTGCCCTTCAGGCGGTCGGCCATGTTGAACTGCGTCTGCACGTACTGGGTGACGGTCTGGTAGAGGTCCAGCTCCTCCGGGGAAAGGGCGTAGTTCACCGTCACGGCATGCCTTGGCGGGAAAAGCGGCATGCCGTCAAACTTGAGGAGCTCTTCCTTCACGAGACGCCGCATGACGTCGGGAATGCTCTCTTCCTGAAACCGGGCCCGCGTCACTCCGCCGAAACGATCCTCGTCCAAAAGGGAGAGGAAGAGCTGGAAATCCTCGTTCTTGCCGTTGTGGGGAGTCGCGGTGAGAAGCAGAAAATTCGAGGTTATGCCCGAAAGCAGGCGCCCCAGATGGAAGCGTTTCGTCATCTTCACTTCGCTTCCGAAGACCGTGGCCGACATCTTGTGGGCCTCGTCGCACACGACCAGATCCCACTCGGAATGCTCGAGCAGGTTCTTCATGCTGTCGTTGCGGGAGAGCATGTCGAGCCTCGCGATGAGTTGATTTTTCTCGCGAAAGACGTTGCCGCCCACGGTGGAGCTGTCCCTGCCAAGCATCTCGAAATGCAGGTGGAACTTGCGGGAAAGCTCCTCCTGCCACTGGTCCGCAAGACCTCCTGGGCAGACGATGAGGCAGCGTTTCAGAGCTCCCCTTGCCTGCAGCTCGCGGATGAGGAGCCCCGTCATGATGGTCTTGCCGGCACCGGGATCATCCGCGAGAACGAAACGCAGGGGAATGCGCCCCAGCATTTCTTCGTAGACGGCCGAAATCTGGTGCGGAAGCGGCTCCACATCCGAGGTATGGACGGCGAGATACGGATCGAAGAGCCAGGCGTTCCTGATGCGCCAGGCCTCGGAGGCAAGCCTGAGCTCCTCGCCATTGCCGAGGAAGGTCCAGGGAAGTGCCGGCTCGACGATGTCGAGGCCCGCCGCCCGTTCATGGTCGACGACTTCCTCGCGCAAGATGCCATTGCCGTCCTTGAAAATGACGGTCATGCCGAAGGAGCCGTGCATGCGCGCCTCGATGACGCGCACCTGCGCCTTGTCCAGTCCCGCAAGATAGCAGCCGGCAACGATGTCTCCCAGTCGCACCATGGTTCCCTCTGAGGATTCGGGCAACCGTCACGCCAAATTCGCAGCACAAGGGGCGACTGGCAAAACAGTCGAGATCTCTAAAAAAAGGTTACGCCCGTCAGAAATATCTTGGCAAGATCTTTTTGACGAAGCGGGGAAGAGGTCCATCTCCAACTTCTTTGGATTTCTGCACTTTTTACTAACCAGTCCACACTGTTGTGGACTCTATCGGCACCAGGAACGTCAAAAGGGAGAGGGCCGAAAGCCTCTCCCGAAAATCCGGCCGTCAGGGGCACCCGGCCTTTTGCGATGCGCCTGCCCGACTCAAGGCCGGGCAGCACGGCGTTTTTGCCGCCTGCGTAAGTCTTTCAGCTTGCGCGCACGTCCGCGTGCACGTACTCGAGGGCGCGTGCCTTGTAGCGTTCCACCGTGCCCTTGCCGAGACGGGTGTTGTAGAGCTGCTTCCACAGGCGCCCGCGCTCGTCCAGGGTGTCGAGACGGGTGAGGAAGCTGCCGTTGGAGGCCTTCTCGTAGAAGAGGATGCTCATGGCCGCGGTCCAGGGGATGTTGTGGATGCGGTTCCACTCCTCGGACTGGGCGGGGTTGTAGAAGGACATGGCCCGCTCCAGAAGCTCCGGATCGCGCTTGTCGAAATACTCGGGGATCTCCACGAAGTTGAAGCCGAGGATCTGCCAGACCGACAGCGCTGGCCCGTTCTGCTGGCGGACGATGCTGCCGAGGGCCGTTTCCACCGCGGCCGTTTCCATGAGCAGATCCAGCACCTTGGCGGTGCTCCAGGTGCCGTCGGGACGCAGGGTCCGGGTCACGTAGTCGAGGGTGCGGCGCAGCTCCCCGGCCTCCATGGCCTTGCCGCCGTACCATTCGGCAATCACCCACTCGGGCAGGTTGACGCCCCTTTCCTTCTCCTGGGCGCGGATGACCTCGAGGGCGGCCACGAAGAAGGACCGGCGGGCGAACTCGCAGGCCGCGTCCGAACCGCGCCCGGCAAATCCATAGCCCGCTCTCGTGGAGAGATCCTCGAGTCCCATACAGGACACGGGCAGCCCGGCCTTCATGGAACCGTTGTCCGTCTGCCGGGCGATCGCCAGGACAAGGGCGAGGAAGAGCAGGGACGAGAGCAGAGCCGAGAGCAAGACCACACTCTTCCGGGAGTGCCCGGGCAGGGCCCGGGCAGAGCAGAAAAGTACAAATCTGTTCATGATGCCCATATAGGTACGCCAAAACCCAAAGTCAAATTGACAACTTTTTTCAAAAAGTCCGCAAAGTACTGTCAGACTTGACCAAAAAAACACGTCATCAAGAGATTGAAAACTTTTTTTTCGGTTTTGTGGCTGGTCAAGTCCGCGAAATGCGTTGCCTTTCAAGACATGATGCAGGCAAGGTCAATCCATGTCGCAAAAATTTCCTGTACGCATGTCCTCTGCACGGGGAAACATGCATCTGCGCCCCTGTGACAATGGACGTCCGACGGACGCCCGAGGGACAGCCGACGAACGCCTTCCTCCGGCAGCCGCACACGGCAAAGACGGCATGTCGAATTTGGCGCACACGCCATGCGGCAGTCCCGCCCGAAACCGACCCCTGTCGGCTTTTTTCGGGCAAATCGCACGAGCCTGCCCACCGTCCTTCAAAAGGTTCTTTCGCGCGCTCCGTTCACCCTGTCCGTCCGTGTGCTCCTGCACGCAGTCCCGGCACCCGCACCCTCTCCCTCATGCCCCCTTTGCCTGCCCCTTTCCACGATGCTTTGCTCCCGGCTGCCGCCATGTTGTCCCGAAAAGGGCGAGCTGCACTTTCCTCCTTATTCCCTCGCGCAAGTGCCACATCCCGCTGTTCCCCGGCCGCTCCCCGGCTGCGCAAGCCCCTGATGCCCCGTTTCCCATGAGCCAGGGCAAGGATCGGGTGCATCGCGCACCAGGAAAGCGACAGGGCCGGGGTGTCCCAAAAGAAGGCCAATCCTTCCCTGCCCCGAAGACCCCGCATTGCCCCTCGAGGAAAAGCTCCCTTGCGCCCGAACCGGGCATCTCCTGCCCTCAAACAGGGCAGTTTGGGTCATGGCGATCGCGGCATGTCCCGGGTTGGGAAATCGGACAAATGGACAACAAGGGTGCGGCCGCCCCCTTTTTCCCTCATTTTGGCCGAAATTGGGTTGACAGGGTGCGGACATTCGCACAAGATATTTTCGTCCGCAGACATGCGGCCCTTGCCAGTCGGCAGGGCAGTTCAAAATCCTTCAGGCGACGTGGAATCCTTTCTCCCGTCCCTGGCTTCTTGCACATGCCCGCTCATGCCGCCCCAGGCAGAACATCCTGGCATTTCCCGGAAAAGCCCCCAATCGACATCCGGCAAGACGTTTTTTCATCACGCTCTTTCATCACGCCTCGGCAACTCGCGCACGAAGCCCATCACGAACGACCGCACGAAACCCGTCACGAACGACCGCGCGCAGATCATCTACCTCGAATTCACAACAGACGCGCGCAACGCTTCCGACCACCTGACGATGCCCGTTTCGACACAATCGGCCCGCGGCATCGAAAAGGACACGCCGCATCCTGCGCCTGCCGGACAGTCGTCCTTTGGCAAGGACCCTGCCCGCCCCACGGCGCAGACAAGTGCCGACCTGAACCTCAACGGGGCCCGAAAGGCCCCTGGCGACATGCCGCCAGGATTGCCCGGAAAAACGCCCCGGAGCTGTCCGCAGGAAACCTCCAGAGAGGTGCACCCTGCAGGCAGTCCATAAGGTGCTCTTGCAGATGGACACGACACTCTCCCTGACGACCCTTGTCGGCGACTGTCTTGCCTCCCGTTCGAGCCTTGACGCGCAGGCGCGTCACGGCACGACGGAGACCTTCGACCAGACGGTTGTCCTGCCGCCGGACGTGCAAACCTGTCTGGACGGCATCGGGTCCCGCTTTGCCCTGCTCCTTGGCGATCTCGCCGACTACGGCACCCGCGGCGACTACGTCTTCGACCTGACCGAGGAGGAGCTTGCCGAGCGCAGGCGCCTCGAGTCCCTCGCGCATCCGGACAGGAAGACCGGAGCGGACGACGAAAGCAGGACGACAACCCGCTCTCGCACCTTCGGCGAATGCCTGGCCGCCCTTGTGGACGGCTTCTACTCCGGCAGCCTGGAGAGCTGGACCCTCGTCTGGCTTGCCAGGGAAATGGACGTGAACCTCGACTGGCTCTTTTTCGGTCTCGGTCCCATGCACGCCCAGTGGAAGAACAGGGAGGGCCTGCTCGAGAAGGCCGGAGGCTCGAAAAGCCATTTTGACAAGGCCACGGGCAATATCGTCTTCGAGGACAACCTGGCCCTGCAGGAAAAGCAGTCGCTTTCGCTGTGGAACTACACGGACTGGCAGTGGCTCTTCAACCTGCGTGCCATCATCAAGACGAGCTACCGCGCGCCCACCCTGCCCCTCATCTCGCGTCTTGTGGCCGAGTGGCAGCTGCCCCAGCAGCTGCCGCAGATGCCGCCGCTCTCCGAGTGGCTGGACGGCCTGCGCCTGTGGTGCGTGAAGACCTTCCTGGACGAGAAGACGCCCATCCCCGAGGACAGGGAGTGGATTCGGGGCGTCGTGGCCGGCATCGTGGCCAACAAACACAACGGCGTGCTTCTGCTTGGCCGCGGCCTGTACTCCGCATCCTCCGGCACCTCCACGAAGAGCGAGCCCACCGCCATCGTGCTGCGCCTTGCCTGGCTTGTGCGCATGGCCATCGAGCGCAGGGGCGTGGAAGGCTTTTTCGACTACCTCGACATGGTGGACGAGGAGGCGCACGCCCGCGGCTTCGACGGCCTTGCCGAAGTCTTCCGGGTGCAGGGCTGGTCCCAGTCGAGCCGGCCCGCGCACCGGATGGCCAGGGCCCTCGAGCGAAAGGAGGAGCGCGAGGGAAGCGGCATGGACAGGGCAATCCCCTGGGGGATTCCAAAGGAAGTGCTGCTTTCGCCGCTGGAGCTCATGACCCTCGTCAAGAAGCGCGCCATGGAGGTCGATGCCGACAAGGACGTGTTCTGGCAGCCGCGCAAGCCCAGGCATTAGCCGGGTCTCCCGTTTCGCCCGCGCCTGGAAGGAAGCGTATCCCCGGCGAATGCAGGGCATGGGGGCCTTGCGGACAAGTTCGCGCATCCCCTGGACGAAGAATCGAAAATCGGGCCAAAAGCGCCCCCGAACCATCGGGCGCCTCTTGTCGGAGGATTTGAATGGCCATCAGAAAGAGTCCCTACAAGGTCAACCAGAACGGCATAGACGAGGCCTTCCTGCTGCCCGAACGGGACGAGATCGAGAACGAAAAAAAGCCCTCGCCGCAGGTGAAGGTGCGCAGGGCCCACCGGGAGGACGAGCCCGACAGGGGAGAGGAAAGGACTCTGCAGCGCGGCCTGCTCTCAACCCTCCTCGACGGGCAGGGCGGCTCCTCCGCAGCGCGCAGGGCCGCACGAAGGGGCGACACCGAAATTCTGGCGGACGATCTGCTTTTCGTCGGCCCGGACGTGGACGACGACGAGCTTGCGGACTACGTGCCGGACAGGCGCACCGTCTCCTTCGGGAGCGGGATGGAGCCCTCCCAGCGCGGCTTTGCCATGGACGCGCGGGAAAAGAAGCGCAGGAAGACCGCGAAGACCGTTGCCGAGGCCAGGTCCGCGGGCACGCCAGGCAAATCCGGGGCAGGCCAGGACGACAAGAAGCAGGCCGACAAAAAATCGGCCGCCAGGAAAACGGCCGCAAAATCGGCGAAGGAATCCTCCCTGCGCCCCGGCTCCCTTCTCGGGGAGCCGATGGCCAAATCCTCTGCCAGGAAGGAGGCCCCTGGGACGCAGGCTGCGGCCGTCTCCCCGGCTGCGGCAGCCATGTCTGCCCCCCGGACCCGCCGCTGGGACGGGGACGGGACGCCCAGGGGCGGCCGCTACGTCTTCCCGCCCAAGAAGCTCAAGGGCGAGCTCGAGCCCGGCACCCTCGCCTTCCCGAGCCGTTTCACCCGCCGCGGCCTTCTGGACAGCGAGGAGGACGGGGCATACGGGCAGGACGCCGGCCTGCTCGAGGGGATCGCCCTTTCCGAAGCCGGCCTCGGGGCATACGGTCCCGGCGGCCTGGACGGTTTTGGCCAGGACGCCGCGACGGCCGGGGATCACGAGGACGATCGCGACGACAGCCGGGGCGCCATGGACGACATGGATTCCCTGGCCGACATGGACGCGGACGGGTCCGGGGACGTCGAGGACGTTGAGGCCGAAGACGAATTCCAGGACGACGCGGATGGTGCTGACGCCAAAACGCCGGACGTCCAGGCCATGAGCCGCGAGGAGCGCAGCAACGCCCTGCGCGCGGCAAGACAGAGCCTTTTCTTCCCGCGGCCCGGCGACGCCAGGGCGGCATCCAGAACGGCAGCCCGGACGTCGGCGCAGGCAACGGACCAGGCGACGGTCCAGGATTCGGCCGGCAAGGGGCTGGAGCCTGGCGACCAGGCAAGGGAGCTGCCCGGGTTCCTGTTCGACCCCAGGGTGGCCGGGCCCGTGTCCGGCATGGAGAGGCTCCCGCATGCCCCGGATCTGGCACGACTGGCCAGGCTCGAGGAGGAGGAAGTACGCAGGGCCGAAGAGAAGCACGCGGACGAATTTGAAGAGCAGTTTGAGGAGCAGTTCGAGGAGCAGCTTGAGGACGCGCCTGAAGACGAGCTCGAGGACGAGCCTGCGGACGAGCTCGAGGACGAGCCTGCGGACGAGCTCGAGGAGGAACTTGGGGAGGAATCCGGGGACGAACCCGAGGAGGAGCCTGCGGAGGAGCTTGAGGACGAGGCTTTGGAGGAGCCCGCAGCCGAGGATGCCGACCTGGGCACGGAGGGCGAGGCCGACGAGGACGCTTCCTCCGGGGCCACGGAAGACGAATCCCCGGCCCTGGCGGCCAAGGCTGCCGGCAGGACTGCTGCCGCGGCAAAAAAGTCAAAGGGCACAAGAAAGACGCGGGCGAAGGCAGGAGACAGCGCCGAAAGCGCGGCCGAAAAGACGGCAGCCGGCGCCGAGGTGTCCAATCTCCTCGACCTCAAGGTGGAAGCCAATCCCTATGGCCTTGGCCCCGGAACAACGCCTGCCCCGCGCGTGCACTTTGCCCGCTTCCTCACCTGGAGCACGCTTTCGAGGCACGTGGTCTCCCTGCGCGACGAGTGCGGCCATTTTGCGGCTCCGGGCCTTCTGGCTTGCCTGGAGGACAACCGCCAGGCAGCGCCCATCCTGAACATCCTGCGCGAGGCCGCGAAAAAGCGCGGCTGGCCCTTCTACGCGCACCGCATCTTCGTGCCCGTGGTCTATCCGGAACAGGCCGACTACCGCCTCTGGAAGCAGGCCGCCAACGCCGGCGAGCAGAACATGGTCTTCCTGCACTACTGGCTCAAGTGCGCCCCGAGCGACGAGGTGTTCTCCCACTTCGGCATCAGCCTGCCGAAGACCAGGCGCCAGCGCAACGTGACAAGGTGCCTGTGGGAGAACCGGGAAGGCTTCACGGCCTTTTTCGAGGACCCGCGCCACGCAAATTGCCGCGGCCTAGTCCTGCGCGAGAACACGGATCTCTTCTTCGGCAAGGGCACGCCGCTCGGCAGCCGTCCGGTGAACTACTGCATCCTGCGTCCGGAATGGGTGGTGGACATCCGTCCCGTGGGCGAATCGGAGTACCTGCTCTCCAAGGTGCGCAAGAGCCCCAAGGGCTACCTCGAGCGCATCCAGCGCCTGCTTGTGACCACCCCGGACGAACTTTCCGCAGCCAAGCGCGGCGAGGACCGCAGCGCACGGCGCGTCGGCGAGGAGGCGCAAAGCTCCGTCTACAGCGGCGTCAACGACGGCCTCGAGCTCGTGCTGAGCGCCCACAAGCCCTACGGACGCAGGACCGCGGCCCCCATCGGCTAGGCCGTCATGGCCGCGGCCGCCATGGCCCAGGCAGGTCCTGGCCAGGCTTCATGCCCGGGCTTCGGGCAAGTGCGCAGGGAAAGGTCCGGGAAGAACCCGGAAAGCCAGGGAACGCCTTCGTTCCCGGCTGCCCGCACAAGGCCGTCACGGCCCCGAGCCTGGCGAAGGGCCGCTACTCTTCTGCCTCGCCCTTCCCGGCGTCCGCTTCCTTTTCCGCCTCGCGCAGCTCTTCCTCGGTGGGCCGCTGGCCCGATATCACGTCGCACACGAGCCGCGAGAGCCCCTGGGGAAGGGATTTCTGCGCCCTGACGCCGGCGAGGATGCGCTCGCGCACCTCGGCAGGCGTGCCCGTGGGGTCCACGCGAAACTCCACGTCCGCAAAGGGCATGTCGGCATAGACGCGCTCGGGGTCCTTGAGGCCGATGCGCACAACGAGCTGCCCCTCCTCGTCCTCGCGCATGTGCAGGGTGGGTCCGAGCTCCATGCGGTGGACAATGCCCTGGAAGGAGTCCACGGCGAACTTGAGCTGGTCCTGGGTCGTGCGGGCAAAGCGGCGCTCCTGCAAGGGACGGCGCACGTGCAGGGCCGACATGGGGATGAGCTTCAAAAAGCAGTGGCGCAGCCCCAGGCAGTCCTGCAGGGCGCCCCTGCCGCCGCTCCAGCCGAAATGCTCGAAGAGCTCCTGCTGGCTCTGGAAGGGCACGTTGACCATGGTCTCGCGGGTGCCGCCGGGATGGGTCAGATATTCCGTCCAGTCGCGCATCAGATCGATGGTCATGATGGGCGGGCGGAACATGAAGTGGCGGCGCAGAAAGGCGAAGACGAACTCGGCGTTGAAGGCGACCACGCAGTCGCAGTGCATGAAGAGCGGGACGAGAGCGTTCTGGTGCTCGCTCATGTACTTGCAGCCGGCAACGCTTGCGGGCGAGATGCCGTGGCGCTGCTCGGCCTTCGGCCAGGCATCGTGGAACTCGGGCTTGAAGCGGGCGTGGAAGAGCGGCACGGGCTCGCGGCCCTGGGGCGTCTCGCGCCAGGGATTGCGGGCGTCGATGACGCACAGCTCGAGAATCTCGTCGTCCTGGGCAAGGCCCGTGGTCTCCATCTTGACCACGTAGACGTTCTTTTTCTGCAGCTGATCCGATGTCGGCTTCAAGGGTTCGACAATCATGCGGGCCTCGTGAATCGGGTGGGCGTCTGTCCGCCCCGGGGAATGTTCTCCCAAAAGGGCCTGGCGGCCGGACTCTCGACGGCCCGTCCCCCTGCCTCAAGTCCTGGACCGGGACATGCAGGCAGGGACAAAACAAAGATGGGCGAACAAGGCAACACCTCATACACCCATCTCGAACGTCTGTCAGCAAGGGATGCCAAAGGCCCCGCAAGCCCCGAAAAACCGGGATCCCGGAGCCGAGCGGCCTAGCTCCGGCGGCCCCTTTTCTTCTTCGCGGGCTTTTCCTCGCTCCTGTCCATGTTCAGAAGTTCCAGAAGGTTCTTGCCCGGCTTGAAGGTGGCAAGACGCTTGCTCGGAACCTCGATCTTCTCGCCCGTGTGGGGATTGCGCCCTGAATAGCCCTCGTATTCCTTGGGCTGCCAGGAGCACAAGCCGCGGATCTCCACCCTGTCCCCGATGATGAGCGCCCTCGCTATGGCGTTGAAAAAAGTGTCGACAATGGCAATCGAATTGGTTTGCGAAAAGTCGAATTCCTTGGACAAGAGAATGTAGAGATCGCTTTTGTTCATGAATCCACCACGTAACAGGAACACGAAAAGCATCCCGGGACGGATGCTCATGCGCTTTCGTGCCCCTCCCTCCTGCGTGTTTGTATCCCGGTACCCTGACGGAAAGCGGGGCGGCGACCGGCGTTCGTGAAACATCGAGCCAGAGCGTCGTCCTGCCTGAAAAGAACCACAGCCTATGCGATTTCATGCATGACGTCCCGGAAAGGGGCCCGAAAAGGGAAAACAGGCCTCGAGTTTCGCGGCCCGCAGGGTCCGCTCTCCGGGACATGCGCCCCCGCCTGCCCTTCCTGACCGAACCATCAAAGGCTCTTTCCACGAAATGTGGGGATCTTGCGTCAAAAGTGCGGCAGACAACGGCTAGCATGCCTGAATCAGAATCCTTTTTTACGTGCACCGCCCCGTGCTGTCAAGACGGTGCGAAATTTTCATGGGAAAATCAATGCCTTTCCCCCGCATGGGCCCCGTTCCCCGAAGCCGCGGGCGTTCCAGGAGGGCCGCCCTCCCGGGACGTGCTGCCGGCGCCTGTCGCTTGCGGGACACGCGGGAACAACCTGCAGTTGGGCCCAAACCTTATATTGAAGTGTTGCCTGAAAATTTCTTGAAGGCCAAGATGAACAATGAAGCCCTTTTATGGGCCGTGATCCCGGCTTGAGACGCCCATTTCCGGGCGAATGCGCATCCGGCCTGCGGACGCCCCCTGTTCCCGTCAACCTGCCCTGTCGCGGAAGGTTTCGGGACCTTTTGGCAAGGGCCAGGACGCTGCTCAAGACACGGCTCGCCGGGCGGCTCGCCGGGCGGCTCGCGGGACGGCTTGCGGGGCAGGCCCAAAACAGGGGCTGGACCCAAAAAGGCAGGCAAGGAAAGGTATATTTTCCCGCCTGCCGGCCGGGGACAGGGCTGCCTGCCCTGCCCCCAAAAAACACGATTGCCCGAAGCTATATCTTGATCTCGCAGCCAAGGAGCTTCACGAAGGCGGCGATCCAGGCCGGATGGGCCGGCCAGGCCGGAGCCGTCACGATGTGGCCGGAGACCTCGGCGTTGGTGAAGGTCTCGTTGGTGCCGGCAAAGGTCGCGCCGGCGTCTTCCACGTCGGGCTGCACGGCGGGATAGCAGGTGCATCTGTGGTTCTTGAGAACGCCCGCGGAGACGAGGATCTGGGGGCCGTGGCAGATGGCCGCGATGGGCTTTTTGGCGGCGTCGAACTCGCGCACGATGTCGAGCAGGCGCTTGTTGAGGCGCAGGTACTCGGGAGCGCGGCCGCCGGGAACGACGAGGCCCACGTAGTCGCTGGTGTCCACCTGGTCGAAGTCATGGTTCACGGCGAAGTTGTGGCCGCGCTTCTCGCTGTAGGTCTGGTCGCCCTCGAAGTCGTGGATGGCGGTCTTGACGGTCTCGCCGGGCTTCTTGCCGGGGCAGACCGTGTCCACCTCGTAGCCCAGCATGAGCAGCATCTGGAAGGGCACCATCATTTCGTAGTCTTCGACGAAATCGCCCGTGAACATGAGAATCTTCTTGGACATGTTGTTCCACTCCTCAAAAGTGATGAGCAAGGTAATGAGCGGGCGCCCCTCGATGGGCGCCTGGATTGCCGGCAGCAGGGCCTTTTGGGGGAGAGGGCAGGCGTCGGGCAAACGGCGACGCCGATCCGGCGCCCGTCCAGCGCCCATGCATGCCTTCGGCACCGTGTGAATCTAATCACTCGCGAGGGATTTGTCAGATCGCCTGCAGCCACCCACCCCGGGCCTTGCCTGCAAATACGTCCATGATTTCCCCAAAGCCGCTGCCTTCTTTCGGCACCCGGACTCCCCGAAAGGAGCCCGCATCTGCCCCAAACCCGGCCCGTTTTGCGTACAGGAAAAGGGGTGCGCATTTTCATGGCTCCGAAACACAATCTTCACAAAAACGCAATACTCGACGCATAGTTGCAGTGGTCCCCGACAACAATCCATGCATTTCCGTCTTTTTCATGCGATTGTTCCATCATGTTGAAAAAATTTGAAAAAATTCTGCGTCAAAATCTTGTCCAGATTTTGAAAAATACAGGACATTTGCGGGAAAAAGAGGCGGGAATCCGGGCGGGCTTTCGCAAAAGAAGGCGCACGAGTCTTTCTGATGCAAAAGAATTTTTGCACAAGGTGCCCCAGGTCTCTGCAAAAGTGTTGAGAATTCGCGCACGTCACCACCCAAGTGCTTGTCATCATTGCATGAACGAAATTTCGGACAAAACTTTTTCGCCTTTTTGCTGCTTGCTTTACAAAAATTTTGAAAATGGGCTAGGTTGTAATCGTGAATCGCCATTTTCCTTGTCAGAGGCCCCCCCGAAAGGCAGCATCCGGTCCTTTCAAGCGATTCCGACCGTGCATGCCGCGCCCAGCAATTTAGGAGAGACTGCTGATGCAAGACTTGCTTGTCAGTATCCTGACCCCCTTGAACAACTTCGTCTGGGGTCCCGTGATGCTTGTGCTTATCGTTGGTACAGGCCTGTACCTCAACATAATGCTCAAGTTCTACCCCTTCCGCAACTGGAGAGCCGCCTACGCCTGCCTGTGGCAGGGCCGCAAGCACCAGGGCGAGGGCGAAATTTCCCCCTGGAACGCGCTGATGACCGCCGTGGCCGCGGACGTGGGCACCGGCAACATCGTGGGTGTGGCCACGGCCATCGCCATTGGCGGCCCGGGCGCCCTGTTCTGGATGTGGATGACCGCGTTCGTGGGCATGATGACCAAGTTCTGCGAGATCGTGCTCTCGGTCATGTACAGGGAGAAAACCCCTGCCGGCAACTGGGTTGGCGGCTGCATGTACTTCATCAAGAACGGCCTTGGCCCCAAGTGGAAGTGGCTTGGCACGATGTTCGCCATCTTCGGCATCGTGGCCGCCATCATGGGCATCGGCGGCATGGTGCAGGCCAACGCCATTGCCGTGAACGTTGAAGCCACCTTCGGCGTCAGCAAGTGGATTGTCGGCGTCATCCTGCTCGCGCTCGGCCTTGGCGTCCTTCTGGGCGGCATCAAGCGCGTCGGCGACGTGGCCGGCAAGATCGTGCCCGCCATGGCCGCCTTCTACATCATCATCTCTCTCATCATCATCTTCGGCCACATCGAGCGCGTTCCCTCCCTCCTCCTGTGGGTGGTGACGGACGCCTTCACGCCCACCGCAGCCCAGGGCGGCTTCGCCGGCGCCACCATCATGCTGGCCATCCGCATGGGCGTTGCCCGCGGCGTGTTCTCCAACGAAGCCGGTCTCGGCACGGCCCCCATGGCCCATG
>CAZWOT010000024.1:0-18797 GCA_964635595.1 uncultured Desulfovibrio sp. | reverse complement strand
CAAGGGGCAGGCTGAACAACAAGAGCAAATGACTGAAGCTGAGTAGGTACGTTCCGATAAACATGCGTCCTCCTTCGGTGATAGGGTTATCCGTTCCGGTGGCTGCCTCCAACTCCCCCTGGACGGATGCGGGCTCAAAATGCCTCAGGCGATCTCATGCCATGAGACGTCAACGAGCAGCTACAGCATTGGGTCAGGCTCGGGCTATCCCCTGAACGGATACGGAGATATTACACATTACATACCTCTAACTTGTAACTCAAGTCAAGGGAAAAATTTACGCCTGAATGGCCAGTATGGCCAACTTCAGGCGATCAGGCTAGAAAATCGGGCCTAAAGACGGGAACGTGCCCTGACCCGGTGAAGGCCGGGCCAGGGCGACAGATACCGGGGAGCGCTCGGGACAAGGCAGACGCCTTGCTTGAGCGCTCCCTTTCTTTTTGTGCGCTGGTCTCGGCAAGGTGCAGTGGACTTGGGCAGTTGGCACCCGTCAGGGGCCTCTTGCCGGTCATGCCTGGAGTCCCGCAGCCGGATTCTTGAAGAGAAGCTCGGTGTTGCCGAGAAACAGCTCTCGTCAACTTTGGAAGATTGTCTTTCTTCTGCGCGAGGCCAACCTCGCCGGGGATGCAGACGAACGTGAATGCAAGGAGAAGTTCGGCAAGGCACCCATCTCGCTGTCGCTGTCCAGACGCACGCATCGTGCATCACCCGTACTTGTCCGCGGCCTTTATGAGGCCGATGTTGCCTTCCTGGACAAGATCGGGAAAGGGCAGGCCGCGGTTGGAGTACTTTCTGGCAATGGAGAAGACCAGAGCCTGGTGCGCGCGGACGAGCTCCTCCCTTGCGGACGCGGCCGTCCCGGTGTCCTGGCGGGCGCGCTGGAGGGGTTCTTCGACTTCCTCCAGGCTTTGGCCGCAATCTGGTTGCGGCTGCCTCAACCTCTCCAGAAGGGCTGCGGCTGCCTCAACCTCTCCAGAAGACTGGAGACAGCCTTCCAGGCACCACGGGCTCGATCAAGGAGGACATGTTGGAGGACATGCTGGAGGACATGCTGGAGGACATGCTGGAGGACATGCTGGAGGACATGCTTGTGGACATGCTGGAGGACACGCTGGAGGGCGTGCAGAGGGCCATGCAGGAGGTCTGGACTCCGGGATTTCTTGCGGTCGGGGATTTCGCGCCTTGCCTGGAGGGAGTGCCGCTCGTCCAGGTTGCGCAGGATGACGGCATGGGCTTCGGGCTCGCGCCTGCACTGCAACGTCCTGCGAACGCATTTCCTTGCGGCCCCAAGGACGCGTCCAAAGACGAGCCCAAAGCCGCGACCCATGACGTGCCCAAAGCCGCGCTTCATGCCGCGCCCAATGCCGGACTGCTCCATCCCGATGTCGAGAAGGCGCCTGTCCGGCCCGTCTTTGGGTGCGGGCACGACCTTGAGCAGCGTGAGGGTGGTTCTGTCGCCGCGTCCTGCCGTTGTGCCGAAGTGTCCCGCAGGGAAAAGCACGGGAACGCATATGTACCGGCCTGTCTCGTCCGCGCCCGGGGCCATCTCCCCGGCGGTTTCGACCACATTCACAAGCTTGATGCGGCCCTGCTGCAAATCATCGCCCAGGCGGACGAGCGCCTCGATGTCCACCGGAATCTTCAGCGCATGGAGCGCGGCAATCGTGTTCTGATTCCTGTCCTGATTCCTGTCCTGATTCTTGTCCTGTTTCTTGCCCTGTTTCATCCGTTTTCCTGTTTTCCGATTGCTGCTGCTTGTTTGAGGTTGGGGTCGAGAAGGGGAGTGGAGGCAATTGGTCCTCGGAGAGACCCCTGGCATGGGTCTTTGCGCCGATTGCTGGTGCAGGGCGGCAGGGACTTCGGGCGAAGCCCCTTCTCCTGCGCCTAGCGGCGATGTCCCTGGGACAGGGCCTGGTTCATGGCGGCTGCCTTGCGGTGCGCCTGGGCGGCGCCCAGGTTTGCCACGGCGCCGATGGCCGAGCCCGCAGCCACGGAGGGGATGACCCTTGCCGCGGTGCTGTCCATGGAGGCGCGTCCGTGCTGCATCACGGCCTCGGCGTTGAAGTCGCCGAGGTTGGCCACCAGCTGGCCTGCCCAGCGGATGATGCGGTCCGGCACGATGGTGATGAGCGAGAAGAGCTTCCAGGTGGCGATGCCGCACACAAGGCCCACCAGGATGACCGTGGTGATGCTTGCGGCAACGCCCCAGCCGCTGGTGCCGAAGCCGCCCACGTCGAAGGCCCCTCCCTGGGCGTCGAAGAAGGGCACGAGCAGGGCCCCCATGAAGCTTCCCGAAACGCTGAGCACGGCCATGCAGAGAAAGAAGGAGAGCACGAGCAGAAGCGGGCGCAGAAGGATGCTCAGGAAAAGCGCGTAGCCGGCCCTTGCCGAGGCTCCGGCAAAGCCGTCGCCCTCGGGCATGGCGTGGGCCACGAGCCAGAGCGGGCAGGCCGCGATGGCCTCGAGGCAGAGCACAAGCCAGCCGATGATGGCCGCAAACCACGCAAGAAAGGGCAGCATGGGCAAAAGATAGGCGTAGAACCAGCACACCAGCCAGATGGGCGCCGCAATGGCCAGGGCAATCTTGCCCACGAAGTCCACCACGCCCTCCACGGCCGAGACCACCACGCCCGTGACCGGGTTTTTGGCAAAGAAGCTGAAGCTGTGGGAGAAGAGCTTGAAGGAGAGGTAGCCGACCACGGCGTTCTCGCAGACGTTCATGACGGTGCGGGCGGCCTTGACCACGTTGAAGACCAGATCGTGCCCCTCGATGACGTCGACCACGCCCGCGCCTATGGCGGCATCGTCCAGCTTGAACTCGGAGATGGCGTGGGAGGCCCCGGAGAAGAAGCCGGCAAGGGTCGCGAGCACGCCGTCGTCCGAGGCAAGGGCCTCCTCGGAGTCCGAGCTCTGGCCGTTCACGAGGGACTGGCCTGTGAGGGGATTGGAGGTGCCGCTTCCCTGGGTGGGCACGCTCAAGGCCTTCTCCGAAAATTCCCGTGCGAGCTTGAGCATGCGCTCGAAGTCCGGGTTCACGAACTCGGACAGGGCCTCGAGGTTCACGGGCGAGGCCGTGGTCCGATCCTGCATGGCCTCCACGCCGTCCGCAGCCATCTTGGCGAGCGTCCAGTAGTAGGAGCCGGCCATCCACCAGCCGCCGTTGACGGCTTTTGAGCGAAACTCGGAAAGCATGGTTTCCCGCTGCGCCTCCACCTGGTCCGCGGCAGAGCGCAGAGCGCTCGCCACCGTGTCCTGGTAGGCCTTTGCCAGGCCCTCCATGTCGATGGCCGCGTACTTGTCCTCGTCCTTGGCGGAAAGGGCCGCGCGCACCGCATTGCCGACCTGTACGTAGAGGCTGCCGGAAGGCTCCAGGGCATTGGCAAGGGCCTGGGTGGCCTCCTTTATGGGCGTCGAGATGGAGACCATGCCGAAGTCCCCGAAATCGAGGGCCGGGTTCAGGGTCATGCCGAAGCCGTCGTCCCCGCGCAGGTTCGGGCAGTTCATCAGATACGGCAGCTCGAAACGTATGGTGTAGCGGTTGAGGCTCCAGTCCTCCTCGCGCTTGCGGCTTTGCGTGGCCACCGCGCACATCTCGACCTCCTGGAAGTAGTACTTGAGCACGTGGTGCTCGATGAGCACTGGCAGAACCTGCGAGGCCGAGCCTGCCACCGCGGGCTCCGAGCGCGAGAGCACGGCGCCGGTCTTGTCGATGTGGTCGAGCCCGGTCTCCCACATGGCGTCCGCGAACTGGACCGAGAGGGAGATGCAGGCGAGCATGACGACCTGCATGGCGTTGAGGCCCGAGAAGACGGGCGTGATGGCCCCCATGGCAAAGGAGTAGCGCAGGGGTATCCAGGCGTTGGAGTAGCGCACGCCGGCTATGCCGCGCCCGTCCTGGGCTGCGCCCAGTGTTGCCGCGAGCGTGGTCAGGATGAAGAGCCAGGCGACCACGATGGCGCAGCAGCAGTTGAGCACGTTGAAGAGGTTGAAGAGCAGATCGCCCAGAACCGCGTTGGTGCCGTTGGCCGCCAGCGAGGCCAGGTTGTGCCAGCCGTCGCCAAAGAGGCTTCCGAGCACCTGCACGCTCAAGTCGTCCTGGTTGAGCTCGTTCAGGTCGGGGAGGTCGAGAGCCATGTCAGGTCCTTGCCTGGTGCTGCTGCCTGTTGCCTGCTGCCTGTTGTCTTGCGTGCGCGCTGTTCCTGCGCCTTTCCTGTCCTTTCCCGGGCCGTCCTGGGGCGAAAAGGCCTTCAGGCCTTCGCGTTGTCCTTCCCGGCCTGCCAAAGGCGGTCAGCAGGGAATTTTCTTGATCTTCACAAAGGGCCGTCCATGCCCGATCGTGCAGGATGCGTTCCAGAAAAGAACAAAAATTGCACATGGTTGAGGCCGGCCGCTCTTTCGGGAGCATTTGACCGCAACGGCCAAATGCTGGTAAACTGGTTGGGCAATCAGTCTTTTGGTCAAAACCCGTCCCCGGGTTTCGCGCCGCCCCCGGCCATACACGGTAGAAGTCCATGAGCCCCACCACTCTTGTCTCGCTTCAGCCCATCGAGCGCCAGGACGTCTTCCAGAACGTCCTTGCCAGTCTCGAGGCCTTCATCCGCAATCCCGCCTACAAGCCGGGCGACCGGCTGCCGCCCGAGCGCGAGCTTGCCGGGCGCCTCGGGGTGAGCAGGACGCTTGTGCGCCAGGCCCTGAAGCTGCTCGAGGCCTCGGGCAGGGTCACAAGCCGCATGGGCTCGGGCACCTACCTTGCGGATCCCGCCAAGAGCGTGAACCCCTGCCTTCTCTCCCACACCGTGCCGAACGACGTGGACGCGGGCTACCTGGGCCGCCTGGCGGACCTGCGCTCGGGGGTGGAGGAGCGCATCTTCACGAGCTTCTGCGAGACGCGAACCGACGCCCAGCTGGACGAGCTTGCCAGGCTGCTCGACGAGAACGGCTCCGAGGAGGGCCCCGGCGACGAGCTCTTGAGCCTCGACGTGAGCTTCGAGGAAAAGGTGGGCGAGTTCGTGGGCAACGACGTCCTCTACTGCGTGCAAAAGCAGCTCCACCAGGCCTGGATCATGGCCTGGACCCGCTACGGCTACATCCCTGCAAGCCAGGATGTGCTCAAAGACGAGCACCTGGGGCTCTTGCAGGCCCTCAAGGCCCGCGACAGGCAGGACGTCTCCCTGCGCATCAGGAAACACGTGAACCGCCTTGAGCAGATGTAGGAACAAAGAGCGTCCGCTCCTGCCTTTCCCGCTGTCTTTTTTCGTTCCCGAAGCTTTCCGGGGCAATGCCCCCGGGGTGGTCGTGTTTGGGGGAATGTCCCGTCCGGAAATGTCCCGTCCGGAAATGTCCCGTCCGGGAGTGCCCCGTTTGAGACTGCCCCGTTCGGGAGTGCTCCGTTTCGGGAGCATCCCGTCCGGAAGGGCAGCCCAGCCGGAAGGACATCCTTTGGGACTGCCCCCTGAAGGAATGCCGCCTGAAGGCCTGCCCCGAAAAGCTCCGGGCCAACCGATGATCACCTCCTTGCGCGACGCTGCATGCCGGATGCCGATGCCCGCGTGGACAAGATCGAAGAGTCCGTCTCATGGACGCCTGCCGATCGGGGCGCGTTCGGCACGGCGTCCTTCTCCACGGCGTCCTTCTCCACGGCGTCCTTCTCCACGGCGTCCTTCGTCACGAAGTCCGTCTTCACGGCGTCTATCGCCGCAGCCCTTTCCCCCTCGTCCCTGTTCCCCGGGGCAGGGCGCGGGTTCCCGGCTCCCTGCTCCGCATCCCGACCCGGCCTGCCTTGTTCCCCGTGTCCAGACAAGCGGACAAGGGGCGAGCAGAGCCAGGACGTGAAGGGAACAAAGCGCCGCAGCTTAAGGACCCGCGCCCGCCAGAGGGCGGCAAGGCACATGAGAAGGGAGGCCAGCAGGAAGCTTGCCGCCGCGAAGAGGGCAAGCGGGCGGACCAGGGCCGAGTGCGGGGGATTGAGGAGGTTGGCGGCCAGAAAGGCCGCCGAGACAAGGGTGAGAAAGCCCGTGCCCACGGCCTCGCGGGTGCGCATGGCCTGGTGCTGGTCGATCTCGTCCTCATGGATTCCCCAAAGGCGCAAAAGCTTTTGAAAGTTTTCCTGCACCTCCTCCTCGCGGGCGAGGTTGTCTGCCAGACGCGTCCTTGTTCTCTTCCACAGGGCCACGGGGCCCTTGAGGGAGAGGGTGGCAAGAAAGCGCCGTCCATACGACCAGCCCGTGGCAACGCAAAGGCGCTGCCCCACGCGGCGCCAAAACCCCTGCCTGCGGATGCCGATCCCGTCGTCGGTCCTGCCGTCGGCTTTTTCGTCCGCCTTTGGAGCGTTCTTCCGGGCCCGGTCAAGCTCTTTCCCAACCAGAGTTTCTTCCGACAGGGCAATCCCGGACGAACGTTCTTCAGACGGGTTCGTTTCCCCCGACGCCAGGGAGCCGAAAGCGGCTGCGCCTCCTTGAAGGACGCCTCCTTGAAGGACGCCTCCTTGAAGGACGCCTCCTTGAAGGACGCCTCCTCGGACGGCGTCTCCTTGAAGAGCGCCTTCCTGAAGGGCGTCTCCTCGGACGGCGCCACCCTGGACAGCATCCATGGAATGGCCATCCCCTCGAAGGTCGTCTTCCCGAGGGCATGTTTCCTCAAGGACCTCCCTTTCGGGAGCTTCCCGTTCGCAAACATTCCTTTTGGAAACAGCCGGGGATTGGCCGACCTTTGGGCCGGCCCCAGGCACGAGTCTTTTGTCCACGAGTTTCCTCGATCGCGGGCTCGTTGCCCGCGGCCTCATTCGTCCACGCGTGTTTTTGGCTCCCGCCAGGCATTCGTGCCTGGCCATGGAGCCTGATGCCGGGCAGGGCCCGGGGGCCTTTCAAGGAAGAATCCTGGCGGATCTTGAGCCCCTGCCCGGACGCATCCAAAAGAGCTCCCCGGAGAGCTCTGCCCAAAAGATCTACCAGGCCGGCTTGCCGCCCCGGTCGTCCCAGTAGAGGGCGCGTTTGGAGGCGTGCTTGTCCGCATTGAAGCAGGCAAAGGTCTTGCGGCCCCTGTAGAGGCCGTTCTGGACCTGGAAGTAGCTCAGGCGTTCTTCGCACTCGGGGCAGTGGAACTCGCCCTTCGGGACGAGTCTGGGCTTGGGCCTGCCGTCGTGGGTGAAGAAGAGCGGGGCCTTGCATTCGTGGTCCTCGGCCTCGAAGCAGGCGCAGTAGGGCTGGCGGTTGCGCCCGAAGCCGCGCTTGAGGCCCTGGTGGCACTCGGGGCAGGACTTCAGGTAGAGCTTCTCCTCCTTGCTGGTCCTGTCCTTGAACCACTTGCCGCGGCAGCCCGTCTCCTTGAAGCGGGTGCAGCCGAAGAAGATGATCTCGTCCTCGTGGCGGACGGGCTCCATGGCGGCTCCGCACTTGGGGCAGGGCGGGACGTCGTCGAGGTCCTCGAGGGGCGATCTCTTGCCGCCCGCGCCGTCCACGCCGGCCTCGTCCTCGAACACGTTTTCCGGCTCGTCCAGGAAAACCTTCTTCCTGCGGTCGCAGGCAGCCGCGGCCGCGTTTGTCACTACAGTCTGCATGATTTCTTCTTGTCCTCACTGGTCCCGCCCCTTTTGGCGGGACACGCTGTCGCCCGCGAGATGTCGTTTTTGTCCGGCCTGTCGTTTTGTCCGGATTGCCCGGCCTGCCCGGCCTGTCCGGACCGGCAAAAGCCCGGATCGGCAAAAACCGATCTGACCAGGACCCGATCTGGCAAAAACCGGAGTGTCTGTTGCTCCACCTTGGGCATGCCCGAACGCTTCCTGCCCCGTGCAGGGCAGGGCCGGCCGGACAGACCCCATGAAAGGCAGCTCCTGAAACTCCTGAAACCCGAACGCAGTCCCAAACTGCCCGAAACGCGTATTTGGAAGGCCGCCCCGTGCGGCCCATGTCGGGAAAAACCCGACTCCCTCGTCCTTGCGGGATTGGCGGCTTTCGGTCCCTGGCCCCGAAAGGACATGCGCACGTCCCGTCCTTCCAGGGGCAAAAGCCCTTGCCGCTTTCCCTGGACGCCACCCTAGCCGGGGGCGTTCGGCCTGTCAAGAAAAAATATCGACATGCCGAAAAATTTTTCTCTTGACAGGATTTTCGCAAATGTCGTAAAGATGCGCCTGGTGGCAAGAAATGCTGTGCAGAAACGGAGTTTCGCCAACGTTTGGTTCCAGGTCAAAAGCAGTAGCAAAATCGGTCAGGAAGTGTCCCTTGTTTGCAGGCAGGACGGGTTTCGTCCCCCGGGACGGAACCAGGGTTTCCATCCGCCAAAGGCCAATCCACCAAAGGCTACGTGCCAAAGGCCGTGTGCCAAAGGCCAATCCGCCAAAGGCCGTGTGCCAAAGGCCAATCCGCCAAAGGCCCCTTCCACAGAAGGCCATCCGCAAAAGAGTTTCGGCAAAAGAGCTTCGGGCAATGGTTCCCCAGGCAAACGGCACAGGCAATAGCGTCATCAAGGAGGCCCCATGGCAGGCCATGGAGGCATGGGTCCGTATCCGGCAGTCGTCCCTTTCGGGATGAACATGCCGAACATGCGTCGCAGAAGGCGGCCGAAGCACCGGCCAGACGTCCCTGAAGGGCGGTCATCCGCTCCCTGGTCCCGTCTTTCGTTCCGTCCCTGGTCGGGGCTTTCGTGCGGTCTTTCGTCCCGTCTTTCGCCCCGTCTTTCGTGCAGGGCCTCGTTCCCCCGCCCGATCAAGGGCCTTGCGCTTGCGCTTTTCCTCTCGCTTGCCCTGCCCGCAGGGGGCGTCCTGTTCGGCATGGAAGAGGTTCATGCAGCCACCTGCGCCGGCACCGGCAAGAACGAGACCACGCCCGCCGACGTCTACGAGGCGCGCATGACGGCCAAGGCCGCCAACGGCGCCTTCGACTTTTCCTCGGGCTCCATGGAGGCCGCGAAGATCTGCGCGGACCTCATCAACAGGCTGAGCAGCGTCACCCTGTCCAGCGTCTCCGTGCCCACCCTGGAGGAGGTGATGGAGGCCGTCAAGGAAGCGGCCGAGGAGGTCGTCGAGGAAACCGTGGAGGAAGCCTGCCGCTACGTGGCCAACACGACCACCAACTGGGTGCGCTCGCAGACGAGCTACGCGCGCCAGTCCGCCAACAGCACGGCCTCGGACCTCGTGGGCGCCAGGGTCAACGTCTCGAACCCCAGCGCAAGCTCCGTGGCCGCCACCTACCGCTCGCGCCTTAGGCAAAAGCTCCCCACCTATTCGGATCTGCCCTCCCTGCGCGACCTGCGCTAAAGACGTGCATGCGTGCACTTGAGGGCTGTTCTTGAGATCTGTCCTTGAGACGTGCATGAGACGTGCATGAGGCGTGCATGAGGCGTGCATGAGGCGTGCATTGACGCGCGGGAACGGGACAGCGGCTGGACAGGGGCGGGACCTTTCGGGCAGAGAAGGGGACGAAGGGGCGGATGCGGCGGCAAGGAAGCGGCCGTACTGATCGACAACGGGCAGCAGGGAAACGGCATGGGGCGCGCCAAAAAAGCGCGTCCCGCAGACAATCGGCATGCAGCGGCATTGTTTTGGGAGAGAAGGTCTTGCCCTACAGATTCTACGATTTCTACCCGCAGCAGTTTCCGCGCGTGGATGCGCGCAAGCTCGAAAGGCGCCGGGAGGCGGATCGCGCAAGCCTCGTCCTGCGCCTGGACGGCTACCACGACGTCTTCGTGTGCGACGAGAGTGGCCGTCCGCGCATCGACCCCAAGACCGGCAAGCGCCTGACGCAGACGGCCGGCTTCTGGGGAACGAGCCTGTGCAGCGGCGAAAAGGTGCTCATGCGCTTCTCCTCGGCCGAGGAAATGCGCGCCGACGGCCTTGGCAGGGCCGCCGGCCGCAGAGATTTGCAGGCCATCCGCGACGCCGCCCCCTCCATGGCCGGCGCGGCCGACCTGCCCGAGGAAAAGCGGCCCATCGTGCGCTGCGACAGCACGCGCTTTGTCAAGAACGACGACGGACGCCTGAAGGCCAGCGTGCGCTTCGAGCTCAACGGCGACACCACCGTGCACGCCCAGATGCGCAGCGCGTGGATGACGCCGTACCCGGCCTTCACGCTGCGCTCGGGCGAGGAGGTCTTCCCCCAGGAGCACATGGAGTGCGACCGCTTCAGCACCGTCAACTTCAGCCTCCACGGACGCCCGGACGCGGGCTTCAACTACTACCGGCTCTACGAGGAGAGCATGAAGCGCTCCTTTGCCAACGGCGTGACAAGCTACGCCAAGGCCTGCTCCAACGCCTCCTTCGAGCTCGTGAATGCCTGGCAGCTGGAACGGGAGCGCGATCCGGCAACGCGCATGGGCTCCCTCTCGGTCACC
The DNA here is from genome assembly GCA_964635595.1 of uncultured Desulfovibrio sp. Taxonomy (GTDB): domain Bacteria; phylum Desulfobacterota; class Desulfovibrionia; order Desulfovibrionales; family Desulfovibrionaceae; genus Desulfovibrio. The sequence goes on along the minus strand of CAZWOT010000024.1, from coordinate 8,474 downwards.
ACCTGGCATCCGGACGAATGCCTGCGCTTCTCCCTGGAAGACGCCGGCGCAAAGGGGCAGAAGGCCCTCGAGGACCTCTTCTCCATGGAGCGCTTCCAGCCGCAGGCCTACGTGGACAGGGAGGGGAAAAACCGCATGGCGCGGCCAAAGGCCATGCCCGAGCTCATCCTGCGCTTTCTGAACGCCAGGGACGAGGTCTGCGGCGTCTACCGCATGCGGGCCGGCGAGATCGGCTTTTTGGACCACCTGGCCCAGCGCATCGGCAAGAAGCCGCCCGAGCACGCAGGCCGGGACGAGTCCTTCTGGAAGACCCCGCAGGGCAAGGCGTGCTTCATCATCGACGAGATGGTGAAGGGGCTCGACAGGGAGTTCGTGGACGCCACCGGCGTCACCCAGGTGGACATCCTGCCCGGATGTTGCCGCCAGGTGGATCCGCGACTTGTGCAGGGGCAGGACACGAGCGGCCGCGAGACCAAGGCCTCCCTCTACCAGCTGCGCAATTTGATCTACATGGGGCTCTCCCAGGGGCGCGCGCCGGAGGGCGCCATGCGCCAGAACGTGGGCTGCGCCCAGGCCTTCGTGCCGCGCACGGCGGGCGATCGCGTGACCGGCTGGTACACCCTGCGCGACGGCTCGAGCTACCACAACGCCTGCCTGCTCCTGGCGGACGGACGGCGCCTCAATCCTTCCGAGGAATACGCCCTGGAGCTTGCGCGGGAGAAGGAATACCTGAACAACCTGAGCCTCTACTACGAGGACGCCTACGAGGACGCGCAGGAAGCGGCAGCCCAGGCCGCCGTGCGGGCGGGCCAGGAGCCCGTCGGGGCCAGTGATGCCGCCGCACGGGACCCGCTGGCCGACCTTCCGGACCTGCCCGACTATGCAGGCCTGCCCGTGGACGACCTTCCCTGGGAGGTGAACGACGAGGACGACGATGCCGGTCCCAGGCCCTGAGAGCCGGTGCAGGACAGCCGCAGGGCATCTGCAGGACACCCCCGCAGGACATCCCCTGCAGAACACCGCAGGCCATTCCTTCGGGAGGGCAGGGGCCTTTGCCCGGGGGCAGTCTCCTCAAGTACCGGGCAGCCGGGCAGCGCTGCCTGCCTCGAAATCGGGTTTTCGAGAAAGCAAAAGGCTTTCCCGATTGTCCGCTCTTGCCGAAAGCGATGGCGAACGGGAGAGCACTTTTTGCGAAATCGAAAATTTGTCCTGCGCCGTCGCGAATCGGCCAAGGATGGGCGCATGCGCCCCATGAAGGGGACCTGCGAGGGCACATGGCGACAAAAAAATGCCCGTTCCCCGGTTGACAGGGATCGGTGAAAGGGCATACGAAGAAATTGCGATTTCGCAAATCGCTTCTTCCTCAGAGCAAGTTCGCCACCGCCTTTTGCCGTCACTGCTCATTGCCCCTCAAGGACGGAAACGGAGAGACCGATGATCATCAACCCGCACTGGACCAACGGACGCAAGAACTTCGGGGCCCATGTCCGCGAAGCTCGGGACTCGTACGACGACGGCCATGACGCCGGATTCGACGCCGGTCTTGACGCCGATTTTGCCGCCTGGAACGACGAGGGCTTCGACGCCGGGTTCAACGCCGGTCTTGCCGCCTGGAACGACGGCGCGGATGCCGACGGGGGCCCGGACATCGGCGAGGACGGCATTGAAGTGAGCCAGCTCGATCGCCTGCGGGACTTCTTCCGCTCGCAGATCGGTCCCGAGAGGCGTTTTGCCACGGCCAGGGAAATGGCGGAGGTGCTCAACCTGCCCCAGAGCAGGTCGACCGTGCTCTACAAGTTCCTCAAGGGTGCCGAGCCCAGGGCCGGCATCGTGCTCGAGTGGCTGGAAAAGCTCGGCATCAGCGTGCTCCTTCCTGACATCACGCACGTCCCCGGCGGCACGCCGCAAAAGGTGGAGTTTCTCCCGGTCATGAACTGCCGCGCTGGTGCGGGCGAGTACCTGCCGTCCTCTCCGGAGGACGGGGAGTACAGGGCCTTCCGCGCCTTCGACAGCGAGTACTTTCGGCGCATGAACGTCAATCCCGGCAGATGCTGCTTTCTGGACGTCCAGGGGGACTCCATGGAGCCCCTCTTCAGCAACGGCTCCACCCTCCTGGTGGACATGTCCGAGGAGGCCAGGCGCTACCTCATTGACGGCAAGATCTACGTGGTCCGCTACGAGGAGGGCGTGCTCGTCAAGCGCATCCATCTCACCCCGAGCGAGATCGTCCTGCTTTCGGAAAATCCCCTGCACGCGCCGGTGCGCATCGACAACCCCGAGGCCTTCGAGGTCATCGGCCGGGTGCGCTGGTATTCGGTGAACGCCTGATGCCGGCAACGGTACGGGGACGCGGGAAGGGAGGGGAATCCAGGCCCTGAAGTTCTCCCTGACGCTTTCCCTGACGCTTTCCCTGACGCTTTCCCGCAGGCACTGCAACCCTTCAACCCAAAAAAGAGGAGACCTGGCATCCGCAAAGAACCCGGGGTACGGGCCTTTGCGAAAAGGAAAAAAACACAAGCAAGACAGCAGCAAGACGACAAAAAACAGGATGCTTCACCCGCTCGCAGGGGCATGACGCCCCAAGGCGGCCCGCCACGCACCCGGGCCGTGAGTCGGACACCGCGTGTCGGGCCGCCAGAGCGGCACAATCGAAAACCTTCAAGACCCCAAGTCCAGGAAGATCGTCCAGGAAGACAGCGCACGTTTTTCTGGAATCTCCCCTCGCATGCCCGAAAAAACCGAAACAACCCCGAACCGGACGCACGGATTTCAGCAATTTCAACAATCATTTCAACAATTTTCAACAGTCATGCCAGGTAATTGCCGAATACGAAAATCATGAACGCCCTTTTTGCCAGACACAACATCATGTTTACGGATGCGGGTTTCGCCCCGGCGAACCTGCCTGCGGCCGCACTCCCATTTGCCGCGCACGTCGATACGGCCGCCACCTCTTTTCCAGCAGGCAGCAGGAACAGGCGCATACCCTCGGACGAAGGCATGTTCGTCGCTGCGCCAGCAATTTTCCCGAACGGACCTGCAAACATTTTCACGCTTGCCTGCGCCGGCACGTGCGCAGGCACGGACACCGATATCTTCATCAGCACGGCACGCGGGCTCCCGAACAGGGGAACTCCCGCCCAGGGAAAGCTCGCCAAAGGAATTTTTGCCGGAAGAATTTTTGCCGGAAGAATTTTCGCCAGGAACAGTTTTGCCAAAGGATTTGTCGGCCCCGACGCCGACTTCTTGTCCGGCACCCGCGAGCCGGGGAGGAACGCATTTTTTCGGCAGGGCCTTGAGGCACGGGCCCGCATCCCGGCCCCGATGCCGCAGCCACATGGAGCCCACGACGTCTTTTCGGGGGAGGAGACCGGCTCTCCCGCACATGCGGCGGCACCTGCGGGCAAGTCCCGCGGTGGGGAGTTTTCCGATGAGAAGGCTCTGGACAGACATCAACACGGTTCTGCGCCGCGCGAGCGGTGAGCTCGACTGCCCCCTTTTCTCGAGATCCGACAGGCACCCCATGGGCATACCCGCGGTGGTGCGGGCACGGGACGGCAAGGTGGAGGCCCTTGAGCCGAAGGTCGCGGACACGCTGGAGGCGCCCGAAAACGGCTGCTGCCGGCTGGTGGAGAGGAAGGGAGCAGGCATCGACATCCTTCTTTTCCTGCCGCCCGGCATCACCCGCGAAGGCCTTCTGCAGGTCTTCGCCAGGGACCCCATCCGCGGCGTGCTCGTGCGCATGAGCCTCCTTGTCCGGCATCGGGAGGAGGCGGACAGCGAGGAGATGGCCCTCTTGTGCGAGCGGGAGCTCTTCGCCGAGCGCGAGAGCCTCGAGATCCACCTGCGCAGCCTCGTTCCGGGCACCGTCTACTGCCGGGAGGCGGCGAGCCTCGAGGAGCACGTGACCCGGGCGCTTGTGGCCACCGCCGTTGCCGTCACCGGCGAGCTCGCCGGAGCCATGGCCTGGATGGTGGGCGCGCTCGAGGCGGAACACCTCCTCTGCGAATTCGATCCCGAGATCTTTCGGGCGCACGTGGCGAAGACCCTGCACGAACTGGGCCTGGACCATGCCTGCGCCGGAGCCGGCAGGACGGGCCTTGCAGGCTTCTGGCTTTCCCGGGGTGCCGACCACGGCTTTCCCCGCCAGGGAGCAGCAGGCTGAGCCCGGGGCAGGGCAGCAGAATCGGGCACACGCCAAATCGGTCACACACAAATCAGTCACACGGGAATCGGTCACACACAAATCAATCCGGCACGAAACCGGTTCAACGCCTCCTGGCCGACAGTTTCGACAGTTTCGACAGGCAACAGCGTGAGTTTCATCCCTTCAGGAGTATGACATGGACAGCAGAAACAGCAGGACCCGGCAGACGGCGCCCGCAGCGGAAAAGGACATCTGGGGCAGCCAGACCCCCAGGAGCGACCCCGTGCTCGTGGTCTCGCGCAAGGTGCCTGGGCTGCGCTACGTGGGCATCATGAACGGCCGCGACTTCCACGTGCTCTTCGAGCATCTGGCGAGGGCCGCCCGCGCCGAGAACACCCAGCTCTACCGCAACCTGCGCATGCGCCTTCTGCCCGGCTGGCAGATCTGGCGCGAGAGCTTTGCCGACTCGACCGGCCAGTACAGCCTCGACAGCCTCACCTTCAAGGGCGCTCGGGCCTTTCTGGACGCGCTCGTCAACTCCCCCATGTCCCGCGAGGACAGGGAGCACCTCTGCCTCATGTCCCGGGCCTTCACCGAGAGCATGCCCGAGGGCACCCTCTATCCCGTTCCCAGGAGCTACCCCTACCGCCTGGCCTCGAGAAGCGTTCCGACGCTCCCCCTGCGGGCCGTCTGCGCGGACAGGCTCCTCTTTCCCCAGCTCATCCACGAGGGCGACGTGTGGCTGGCCCTGGCCATTCTGACCCGCTGGTACAACCTCCACCATGCCTCGACCCACCAGTTCCTGAGCAGCGACGCCGGACGCAGGTTCGGGGCAAGAGCCTGGTATCTGCCAACCATCGACCGCCAGCGCCTGCTCTACGTGCCCATGGACTGCGCCCCCGACTGCCTGCTGGCCCTGGCCGGGCACTGGCGGGCCATGAACTGCCCCTGCTGGGAGCGGGCCGTCTTCCTCGGCAACGCCCTGCGCGGACACCTTGCCCGTCAGGAGCGCGGCGTGCAGGCGCAGGCCGGGCAGACGCCGCAGATCCCCGGAGATCTCGTGCGCGCCTCGGCCAGGGATCTCATGACCAGCGCCTGGCAGCGCCAGATGGACGAAATGGCGAACACCATGGCAAGCCTGCAAAGCCGCGTACTCGAGCTCGACTCGCGCCTTCGGGAAATGATGGAGCGCGAGGCGCCGGCCGAGGGCGGCCAGGAGCTTCGCACTGCTCCGGCAAGCCCCGAGAGCCCCGAAAGCCCCGAGGACAAGGTGCCTTTCGGGCCCATGGCCGACATGGCCGACATGGCCGACATGAGCGGCGATCAGTCGCCCGCCCCGGTCTAGGGCAGGGCGGCCGCATTCGCCAGGGACGGCAGGCGCACGCAGGGCGGCAGGCCCCTGGCCGCGACCTTGCCCGCAGCTTCGGCCGCAGCTTTATCACCAACTGCAACTGCCAAGGCAGCAACGATTTGAACCATAACTTCAATTTTTGTTCAGGCCGCAGCTTCAATTGTCCCATGGCAAAAGCGGGCATTGAAGGGCAAAGGGCAGCCATGTTGGCAGCAAAGGCCGGCGCAGGGGCTGCAGACGGATTTGGCCGGGGACAGGCCGCAAGGCAGTCCCCGGCCGGGAGACAAACGGACATGAACGCGACAAGCCGCATCGAACAGGAACGCACCGAACAGGAACGCACCGAACAGGCCTGCATGGATCGTGCCCGCTGCGAGGCGGGCCTTGAAGGACCGGGCAGGGCAGAAGGCAGCCTGCTTTCCCAGGCGTCCCTCGCTTGCCTCGCTCACCAAGCTCCCCGGGCTCCCCTGGCCCGCCTCGAGGCCGCGCTTTTGGGCCTGCGGGGCAGGGACTGCCTTGTGGAGAGCGCGGCCAGGGCCCTGCGCGCGGGCGCACGGCTCAAGGGCCTGAACCCGGGCCTTGCCGAGCTCGAGCACAACGCCCGCGTGCTGGTCCTGCGGGTGGTGTTTGCGGCCCTGTTCGAGTGGCAGACGGGACACGGGCGCTCCCTGCCGGAGCGCTGCGGCTATGGCCAGGTGTCCCTTGCCTCCATCCGCGAGGCGCTGGACAAGGAGCGTTCGCCCCATGGGCACGCCCAGTGGAACCGCCTGCAGGAGCTTTTCCGCATGTTCGAGAAGGGCAACGGCAATCTTCTTGTGCCGGCCTTCGGTGGCGAGCTGTTCGACTCTGGCGCCGCGCCGCTCCTGGGTCTCGAGCGCGTCTTTTCCGACGAGGTGCTTGGGAAGATCCTGGACGATCTCTGCGGGGACGACCCCCGCGAGGCGGACTTTGCCGGCTGCGAGCCCGGGGACATTGCTGCCGTTCTGGCGCGTCTCGAGGACCATCGTCTGGGCGAGGCCAGGGAGCGCCTGCACAGGCTTCTCGTGCGCGTGGACGGAGAGATGGTCGAGGGCCTCTGGTCCGATCGGGATCTCGCCCGCATCAAGGACAGCCCGTCCCGTGAAATCCTCCGTCACGTCGTGCTGGACAAGGAGAGCCTCTGCCTCTTTCCCAGCAACGGCGGACAGAGCGCTGCCGTCCTGGACACCCTTGCCTTTCCCTTGCCGCAGACGGCGGGTGTTTCGGAGGATGCGGCCGCCATCGAGCGGCTCGTTGCCCGTGCCCTTGCCCGCAAGGGAAAGGGTGCCTCCATACTGGATGTGCGCGTGCTCGACCTTGCCTGCCGAAATCCCCAGAGGCTCGCCCGTTCCCTCGACGCCCTTGCGCACGTGGGCATGCGGCGTCTCGAGCACGACGCGCGTCTCAAGGCCGCGCTCTCGCGAGAGCGGGCCTGGGTCGCACGCGAGTGCCAGCGTCTGGGCCTCGAGGCCAACGAGGTGCCCCTGGACGAGATGGCGCTCCTCTTCCGCGTCCTTGCGCGCTCCGTGCACGCGGTCTGCCCGAGTCCCTGGCTGAAGCTTGCGGCAAGTCTTGTCCTGTGGACAAAGGGCATGGTGTACGGCCTTCCCCTGCCATGCCTTGCCCTTCGCCTGCGCGAGGGGCAGAAAGTGTGCGCAGCGTCCCTGCGCGGCCTCGACGACATGCTCCTTGGTCTTCCCGAGGGAAGCGGGCTCACGGCATGCGTCCATCGCACGTGCTTTCGGCTCGAGACCCTGCAGGGACGGCTTGCCGGCATGGGCGACGGCAGCCTGAACGAGGTCGATGAGGCACGGCGCCTCTTCGAGGACGAGGTGGCACCCGTGGAGCGGGAGCTCTGCCTTGCCTCCTCCCTTGCGGCGCTTCGCGGCAAGGGGGTTGTGCCCGAACTGGACGGGCTTTGCGCAGCGGACCTTGGCGCGCTTGCAAAGACTTTGTCCTCGCAGGAACCTGACGAACGCCCGGGCCAGGCGAAAGGCGGCCTTCATGCGCGCATCATGGAGCAGGTCATGGAGCAGGTCATGGAGCAGGTCATGGAGCAGGTCATGGAGCAGGTGGAAAGCCTGCATCTTGCCCATCCGCACATCCTCTTTGCCCACATCATGGGCGTGGGGAGAAAGGCCGGCTTCGACATCGTGTTCGCCGATGCCGCCGATGCCAATGCCGGGGATGCCGAGGGTGCCGGGGATCGCGTTCCCCCGGACGCGTCCCTGGACGAGCTTCGCAAGGCCCTCGAGCTTGTGGCCCGCGACGGGACGCTGCGCTTCGTCGGATGCACCATGGACAGCGGCCGCCTGGAGGCTGCCCTGTGCGAAGGCCTCGAGAGCTCCCCTGGAAAGTCCTTTGGCAAGCCCGTTCGGGTGCGCATCTTCGACCAGGGGACGGACGCGGGCGCGGGTGCAAAGCCGGGCTCGAACATCGATCCCCGTAGCCTGCTGCATTCCCCGGGCTCCCTGCATGCCCATGCCGCGCCTGCAGGGGCCAGCATCGTGCAGGTTGTCGAAATCGAGCGTCTGGAGAAGAGGCCGCAAGGTATGTCTTCCCCGAAACCTCGTGCGGTGCCGGGCATAGGCTCGCTCGGGCATCTGGCGTCTTGGCAAAGACAGCCGGTCTGCCTGAACGCGCTTGCGTGATGTCGGCATAGGGCGGCACGCCCAGGCAAGGGAGGGGACAAAGGAGAAGGGCGGGAACGTCACCCCTGATGGATGTCGTTCCCGCCCTCGATTTTGGACCCCGCCCGGGGTCCGCACAGGAGACGTGAAGTCTAGACCTTGAAGCGGCCGTCCTTCTTCGCTTCCTCACGCACGTACTTGAAGAGCATGGGGCTCAGCATGAGCATGCCGAGGATGTTCGGGAAGGCCATGAGCGCGTTGGCCGTGTCGGCGATGAGCCAGGCAAGGTCGAGCTCGAGGACCGCGCCGAGGGACATGACCACGCAGA
>CAZWOT010000023.1:0-18940 GCA_964635595.1 uncultured Desulfovibrio sp. | reverse complement strand
CCACGGAAAACCATCCCCATGGAGCAGAAGCGAGACTACTACGAAGTTCTCGGGGTATCGAGGACCGCGAGCGAGGAAGAGCTGAAGAAGGCCTACCGCAAGCTGACCTTCCAGTACCATCCCGACCGCAATCCCGGCGACAAGGAAGCCGAGGAGAAGTTCAAGGAAGCCGCCGAGGCCTACAACGTCCTGCGCGACAAGCAGAAGCGCGCGGCCTACGACCATTTCGGCTTCGACGGCGTGGGCCAGGGCCAGGGCTTCTCCAGCACGAACGACATCTTCTCCACCTTCGGGGACATCATCAACGGCATGTTCGGCGGCGGCTTCGGGGGCTTCGGAGGAAGCGGCGGCGCCATGCAGGGCGCGGATCTGCGCTACTCCCTCACCGTCACCTTCGATCAGGCCGCCCACGGCGACGAGGTGAAGCTCACCCTGCCCAAGCACGAGGCCTGCGAGACCTGCGGCGGCACGGGCGCAGCCCCCGGCACCAAGGTCGAGACCTGCCCCCGCTGCCAGGGCCGCGGCCACATCCGCAGATCCCAGGGCTTCTTCTCCATCTCGACGCCCTGCCCCTCCTGCCAGGGCACGGGCCAGCACATTCCCACTCCCTGCCCCACCTGCCACGGCGACGGCGTTGTCCGCAAGAACAAGGAGCTCTACCTGCGCGTTCCCGCGGGCGTGGACTCCGGCACTCGCCTGCGCGTGCACGGCGAGGGCGAGTCCGGCCAGTACGGCGGACCTCCCGGCGATCTCTACGTCGTCATCTCGGTGGAGCCCAGCAAGGTCTACCAGCGCCAGGGCCAGGATCTCGTCTACACCCAGGAAATCTCCTTCGTGCAGGCCGCCCTCGGCACCCGCGTGGAAGTGCCGGGCCTCGACGGCCCCCTGCCCCTCGAAATTCCGAAGGGCATCCAGAGCGGGACGGTGCTGAGCATCAACGACGAGGGCCTGCCCTATATCGGCCGCAGCCAGAAGGGCAAGCTGCTGGTGGAAGTGAAGGTGCTCACCCCCACCAAGCTGAACGATCGCCAGGTGGAGCTGCTGAAGGAGTTCGAGGAAATCTCCAGCAAGCCCGACTCCATCTTCGGCGAGGCCGCCCAGAAGGTGAAGAAGAAGGTGGCCAAGGCCAAGAAGGCCATGGGTCTGTAGGCTTCGGGACCGCCTGCCAAATCGACGGACCTGTCAAATCTTCCGGCGCACGGATGTTCCTGACGTGCCGGACGTGGAAAGCCCCCTCTTTCGGGGGCTTTTCGTTTTTCTGCCGCAATCTGGCCGAGCCTGAAGAGCACCTTTCAGCGCCTGTCCCCGGGTTTCGCCCCGCCCAGGCCAGCCTCTCCCTTGCCCCCGTTCCCTGTCGTCTCGGGCGCAGCCCCCTCCGGGGCAAGGCCGAAGAGCCCCGGCTCCTTCTCGAGCAGGGCGTTTGCGAGCTTCTCGTAGTCGGGCCGCCAGAGGCCGCGGCGGTGCAGGTCCACGAGGACCTCGAGGCGCTTTTTCCGATGCTTCGGCAGAGGAAAGTGGTCAAGCCCCGGGATCAGTCCCGTCCGTGGGCCTTTCCCGTCCCTGTCCCTGCCGCTCATGACGCTCCTTCCCGGGAGCTCCCCTGGCGGGAGAGGCCGCACTCGCGCACCACTTCCAGCGCGAGATCGGCCTTGTTGAGGGTGTAGAGGTGGATGCCGGGGGCCCCGCCGATGAGCAGGCGCGAGACCAGATCCACGGTGTATTCCATGCAGATGCGCGCGACGTCGGCCGAGCTGTTGCGGTCGGCCTCCTCGAGCTTGAGGAAGAGGCGCCAGGGAATGCTTGCCCCGCACAGCGAGAGCACGCGCTTCAGGCTCGCAAGGCTCTGAATGGGCATGACGCCGGGGATGACCGGGCTTGTGCAGCCGTGCTGGCGCAGCCAGTGCACGAGCTGGAAGTATTCGCGCACGTCGAAGAACAGCTGGGTTATGACAAAGTCCCCGCCGCACTCGAGCTTTCTCAAGGTGAAGGCGCGATCGTCGGAAAAGGAGGGAGACTCCGGGTGCGGATAGGGGTAGCCGGCAACGCCTATGCCCATCTCCGGGCTTTGCAGGCGGATGTAGCCCACAAGGTCCGCCGCGTGCCGGAAGGGCCCCTGCCAGGTCCAGGGCCCGTCCTTGGGCGGGTCGCCGCGCAGGGCAAGCACGTTGTGCACCCCGGCCTCCATGAGCTGGTCCAGGTAGTCGGCAAGGCCCTGCACCTTGGCGTTCACGCAGGTGAGATGGCTCATGACCTGAAAGCCCATGGAGGCGAGCTCGCGCACCACCCCCAGGGTCTTTTCCTGCTTGCCGCCGCCGGCCCCGTAGGTCACCGAGGCAAAGAGGGGATTCATGGCCCCCAGCTTCTCCGCGGCCGCATAAAAATCCTTCAGCGCGTCCTCGTTGGCCGGGGGGAAGAACTCGAAGGACACGAAGGGACGCCTGATGTCCTTCAGCTGGTCTATGATGCGCATGACTCTCTCCTCGAACGTGCACGGTCTGGCTGCAAGGGGCCCTGCCGCGATCCCGCAAGGCGCCTTCGCGAAGTTTGCCCCGTTGCCAAAGCACTTGGCAAGCGAAAAGATTGGCGCCTGCAAGGCCCATGCCGCGGCCGCTTCCCGCGTTTTTGCGGCATGTTTCCCTGTCCCTTCAAGCCCGCTTGCCAAAGGATATCGAACTCTCTAGTCTCGCCGTCATGCGCCGCGCAAACACCGCCATGCTCGCCGTTTTCCTCGGCTTTTTCCTTGTCCTGGGCCCCGTCCTTCCGGCCCGCGGCGAGGTCGTCGACGCAGGTCGGGACAACCAGGCAGGCTTGACCGCCCCGGCATCCATGTCCGGCACGGAGAGCGGCGCGCAGGAAGGGACCGGTTCAGCGCGCGCGGCAGGCATTGATGCGGGGGCTGCCGATGCGGGCGTCTCGAATGGGCCAGTCTCCAATGCGGTCGTTGCCAATGCGGCCGCCGCCATCGACTGGAAGGAAGCGGACACGGGGATCGAGTACGCGGAAGTGTCCCTGAACGGCTTCACCCTTGCCGTGGTGCGCGTGGACCCGGACGAAAACGAGTTTGTGCTCTGCTCGGCCGGAAACGAGGACGGGGAGGCGAGAACCCTGCGCGAATGGGGCGAGCGGCACGATCTTCTGGCAGCCATCAACGCCAGCATGTACCTGCCGGACGGCTCCACCTCCACGGGCTACATGCGCAGCGGCGACTACGTGAACAACAGCCGCTACGTGCAGCGCTTCGGGGCCTTCTTCGCGGCCCGGCCGGACGACCCCGACCTGCCGAAGGCCGCCATCTTCGAGCGCGAGGACGACCTGTGGCAGGACATGCTCCCCCACTACAAGATCGTCGTGCAGAACTACCGCCTCGTGAACTCCCAGCGGCGCATTCTCTGGTCGCCCGGAGGCCCCCTCTACTCCATCTCGGCCGTGGCCCAGGACGGCGAGGGAAACATCCTCCTTCTGCACAGCCGCGAGCCCATCGAGGCCTACAGCTTCGCCCAGAAGCTCCTGCACCTGCCCCTCGACATCCGGACCGTCATGTACGTGGAGGGCGGCGGCCAGGCGGGCCTCCTTCTGCGCGCGAAAAACCTCGAGCGCGAGCACCTGGGCAAAAGCGCCATGGACTGGTTTGTCACCGGCAACCGCACCGTGAAGCTCCCCAACGTCATCGGCGTGCGCAAGGCCAGGAACGCGGAATCCCCAGGCGCGGCTGCTCCCGGACAGAAGCCCGCCGGAGGCGACGGCAGCGGAACCTCGGCAGGGGACGAATCTTCGGCCGCAAGCCGGGCCGCCGAATAGCCCTCTCCCTGCGGGGAACCGGAAGGCAGCTGGCCGGGGACAGCCCTGGAAAAAAATTTTTGCAAAGTTTTTGCAGATGAACTGTCCTTGCCTGGCACGGGAAAATTTGCGCTTTACAGGACGTTGAGCCAAGGAAAATGCGGATAGTTTTCGTGAGACCATGCCCCTTTCGGGGCATTTTTGTCGGCAAAAATGTCCCCGACCCCTTGCCTTATTGAGAAACAGTCTCATATTCTTGTTCGTGGCAACTTTCGCCATTTGCCTCCACGAAGGGCAAAACCAATCATCGACACCCACAAACAGGCGAAAAACCGCCGTACAGGGCGGACATCAACATACAAGCCACCCATACCCATCCATTGCAACCAATGGTCATCAAATTGGAGAGCTAAAATGCCAGCCAAACTCGATATCTACAAATGCCAGAAGTGCGGAAGCATGGTCGAGGTCATCGATCCCCAGTGCTGCGAGCCCCATTGCTGCGGCGAGGCCATGAAGCACCTGAAGGAAGGCTCCACCGACGCCGCCCAGGAAAAGCACGTGCCCGTCATCGAAAAGGTGGACGGCGGCTACAAGGTGAGCGTGGGCTCCGTGAGCCATCCCATGGCCGACGAGCACTACATCCAGTGGATCCAGCTCATTGCCGGCGACGACACCCTCACCCACTACCTCAAGCCCGGCGAAGAGCCCGTTGCCTTCTTCAAGACCGACGCCCGGCAGGTCTGCGCCCGCGAGTACTGCAACCTCCACGGCGTGTGGAAGGCCGAACTCCAGGCCTAGCAAATTTCCGGCATGAACGGTCTCGTCCCGGGGCACCGGCCCCTGCCGAGGCCCAACGATTTCACCACCATCCCAGGAGGCTGCGACAAGGCATTTTCTCGACGCCCGAATCGGGACCGGTCGGTGCGCAAACCGCCCGGACCACCCCGTTGAGGGGGCTTGCCAAAACCTGATTATTCAGGCAAACAGTCTGCGCGAAGCAAGCCGCATTCATTCCCCATCGGCTGGAAAGGAATGATCGAGAGTCTCAGAGAACAGCCTCGTCGCGTCCTTTGCTGGACACTTCAAGGAGTCCATCATGGACAAGTACGAATGCGATATTTGCGGATACGTCTACGACCCCGAAGAGAACGACGGCGTGGCCTTCGAAGACCTTCCCGACGACTGGGTCTGCCCCATCTGCGGAGCCGGCAAGGAAGTCTTCACCAAAGTGGACTAGTTTCACTCTTTATGCCCGCCGACCTCACATTGGCGGGCTTTTTCGATCCTTCCAACTTTCAAAGCCTGGTGCGGGAGCGACCCCTTCGACACGCGAGGGGGCCGTCCTGCATGTAGGCCTTGTTTTTTTTCTGCGGCGAGAGCGGTCGCGCGCCTCCCGCGACATGTTTTCCGAGAACATGTTTCGTCTGTCACCCCCAAACCATCAAGGAGATTGCGCCGTTACCCCAGCACCCGCCAATGACCGGGACCTTGGACCCCGGTTGTTCTGCCAAAGACTACGGGCCCGACGACGCAAAACGCGATCATGAACGCATACCAGATTGCCAAGGACACCTACTGGGTCGGCGTCGTGGACTACGACCACCACGACTTCCACGGCTACTCCAGGGCCCCCGAGGGCACGACCTACAACGCCTACCTCATCACCGACGAGAAGAACGTCCTCATCGACACGGTGCCCGACGGCGTGGGCAAGACCCTGCTCTGCCGCCTCGCGCACGTGCTGCCCCCGAACAAGATCGACTACCTTGTCTGCAACCACATGGAGCTCGACCACGAGGGCGCCCTCGAGGAAATCATCAACGCCTGCCAGCCCGAGAAGATTTTCTGCTCCCCCATGGCGCTCAAGTCCATGGAGGGCTACTACGGCGCCAGGATGAAGAACTGGCCCGTGCAGGCCGTGAAAAGCGGCGATGTCGTCAGCATCGGCCAGAAGAGCCTGGTCTTCCATGAGACGCGCATGCTGCACTGGCCGGACAGCATGGTGACCTACTGCCCCGAGACCAAAATCCTCTTCTCCCAGGACGCCTTCGGCCAGAACATCTCCAGCTCCGAGCGTTTCGCGGACGAGTGGGATCACGGCGATCTCGTCCATCGCGCGAAGGAATACTTCTTCAACATCATCGTGCCCTACGCCAGGCACGTCATCAATTCCTTCTCCATCATCAACCAGCTCGACATCGAGATGATCGCCCCCGACCACGGCCTCATCTGGCGCGGCGAGGGCGTGAAGGAAGTGCTTGACCTCTACATGGAGATGTCGGAGCAAAAGCCCCGCCAGCGCGCCGTCATCATCTACGACACCATGTGGAAGTCCACCCTGCACCTGGCCTACGCGGTGGCCGGCGGCCTCGAGGAGAACGGCGTTCCCGTGAACATCATGTCCGTCAAGGTGAACCACCACTCCGCGGTCATGACGGCCCTTGCCGACGCGAGCGCCCTCGCGGTGGGCTCGCCGACCCACAACAACGGCATCCTTCCGTACATCATGAGCACCCTGACCTACATCAAGGGCCTGCGTCCCAACATTCTCGTGGGCGGCGCCTTCGGCTCCTATGGCTGGTCCGGCGAGGCTCCGAAGCTCATCCAGGAATACCTGGCCGGCATGAACATCGAGATGCCCCACGACCCGGTGCGCGTGCACTGGCGTCCGAAGCACGCCGATCTCGCCAACGCCCACCAGCTGGGCAAGGCCATGGCCGACTGCCTGAAGGCCAAGTGCGACGCGGGCATCGCCTAGGGCGCGCACAGGACCGAAGCACACGGCACGCATTTTCAAAAGGGACGGTTCCTTGTTTCAGGAGCCGTCCCTTCTTTCATGCGCTTTTTCTCATGCCATCATGGTCATGCCATCATGGTCATGCCATCGAAGTCATGCCTTTCGGGTCATGCCTTCGAGGTCATCGTTTTCTTGATGCCTTGCCGGACCTGCCGGCCGCGCCCTTTTTCGCTTCCGGATCTGCATCGTCGCGTCCGACTCTCGCGAAACGGAGCGCCGGAGCGCCCACGCCCGTCTCCTCGGCACGTCTGACCACCTCGTCGGACTCGGGCCGGGCGTGCCAGATCCCGTCGACGTGGTAGAGCTTGGCCTCGACCCCGCTCTGGTCGGACAGTTCGGCCAGTCCTCTCGCCCTGGGCGCGACAAAGCGCCTGATCTCCTGCACGCGCACGCCCAGGGTGTGGGTGTGGCGAAGGATGAGCCGCAGGACCTCTTCCCTGTCCTCCGGATGGCAGAGCACCCGCAAAAGGCCGGTGGGTCGGTTCTTCTTGCCGATGCCGGTGAGCCACAGGGCGTCGAGCACCCGCTCGTCCCGGCTCAGGGCGTCCAGGGCGGCACCCGCTTCCTCGCCCGTGATGTGGTCCACGTTGGTCTCGAACTGGACTATGGTCTCGAAAAAGTCGTTTCCGGCAGTCCCGGCATCCCTGCCATGCCTGCGGGCCTTCCTGTCGGCATTCATGCGGGTCTCCTTCCCGGGTCGGGGAGTCCATTCCTCGCGTGGGCCGCGCTCCTTCGCCACGATCTCGCGTGCCACATCGCCCGCGGGCTCCATCTCCATGAGGGCTATGGTGAAGGGCGCGCCCTCGTCGCCAATGACCTGCGCGGCGTAGAGGAGCCTGCCCCTGACCTCCTTCTCCTGCCTGGCCTCGTAACAGTCCAGAAACAGGGCTGCGGTGGCGCTCACCCCAGTCGTTTCGCTCACATAGCCATGGAAGCGGGACAGCAGCGCCAAGCGCACGTCCTCGCGCCTGTGCTTCGGAGGCAGGGGCAGATCGCCCACGACTATGCTGCGCACGGCAAGGCGCTTCAGATGCTTGGCTATGCCCATCATGGCCAGGGTTTCCTCGCGGCGCCGCATCTTGAGAAGATTGAGCTGGTCCGCCCGCTTCTCCACGTATTCGAGAAGCCATTGGAGCTCGACCGGCCACTCTTCGAACGTTTCGAACGAAAGGATGTTCCCCTTCTCGTCCATCTGGACCTCCGGCCGGCCCAGCACCACCTCCGCGCACGAGGGCATGTCCTTCAGGGGGTCGAGCTGCTTCAGCGCCTCGTGCAGGATGCGCAGGTTCATGCCGTTCTCGGCGTTGATGTAGAGGGTGCGGGGGACAAGGGGCGTCAGGGTCGGAATTCTTTTGTTCATGACGACGTTTCTACCCCACGGGCGGGCCGATCCGCAAACTGTCCGCATTCATGTGCAAATCCGGACTCGAGCGGGCACGAAGATCGGCCCCGGGCGGGCCCTGGAGAGGAAAAGGAGAAAATTTGCAGGCATTGCCATTTAGGGGAAAGTGTGCTCATATTCTTTTTTGCGTTCACCTCGCTTTTTTCCGCCAGGACGGCCGGCCTGCACGGCGGCCGCGGGCGGCCAGCAAAGTCCACGAGAAGGAGGAGCCATGCTCATTTATCCATGGATGACGGCGTATCCCGTCAGCGCCAAGCCGGACACCTCGCTCTCCAAGTGCCAGAAGCTCATGAAGGAGCACGACATCCGGCGCCTGCCCGTGGTCGACGATCAGAACCGCGTGGTCGGCATCATCTCCGACCGCGACGTGAAAAGCGCTTCTCCCTCCAAGGCCACCTCGCTCGAGGTGCACGAGATGCAGTACCTGCTCGCGTCCGTGAAGGCCAGGGACATCATGACCGCCAATCCCATCTGCGTGAAGAAGGACGACTCCATATACAAGGTCGCCCTCATCATGCTGGACAAGAAGATCGGCGGCATGCCCGTGGTGGACGACGAAAACCATCTGCACGGCATCATCACCGACCAGGACATCTTCAAGGTCCTTGTCACCATCGGCGGCGCCCGCGTGGGCGGCATCGAGCTCGCGGTGGAGACGAGCCAGGAGCCCGGCTCCATGGCCCGCGTCTTCGACATCATCCGCAAGAACAAGGGCCGCATCGTCTCGGTCATGACCGCCTATCTCGACAACGGCAACCGCCAGGTCTTCATCCGCCTGCGTCCCTTCGACGACCCCGCCAGGGCCGAGGCCGTCAAGGCGGATCTGGAAACCCAGACGAACCTGCTCGAGTGGACGCCCTGTGAGGCCTAGGAGCATTTTTCGCCCCTTTTGCGGCCAGCTTTTTTGATCTGCCTGACCCTTGCCATGATTTGACGTTTGTGGCAGACTGACGAAATGAAACGCGTGGGTGCCCTGGGTCTTTTGCAGAGGAAAACCTGGCCACGCTGCTTCCCAACGGCTCATATTTGTCAGCGCAAAGACATAAGTTTGCGCATCATGGGAAACATCTCTCCCAGCCGAACCTGTTTTCGGCCGGACAAACCCGGGATTCACGATCCCGCTTTCATGAGGTCCAAGGAGGACACGCATGGCTGAAGTTCAATTCCAAGGCAAATCGTTCGAAGTTGACGAAGACGGCTTCCTTCTCCACTTCGAGGACTGGTGCCCGGAATGGCTCGAATACGTGAAAGAGTCTGAAGGCATCAAGGAAATCACCGCCGACCACCAGAAGATCCTGGACTTCCTGCAGGACTACTACAAGAAGAACGGCATCGCCCCGATGGTCCGCATTCTTTCCAAGAACACCGGCTACAAGCTGAAGGAAGTGTACGAGCTCTTCCCCTCCGGCCCCGGCAAGGGCGCCTGCAAAATGGCCGGCCTGCCCAAGCCCACCGGCTGTGTGTAGGAATCAAAAGCCTTTCGGAAGACGGGGTCGCGTCTTGTCGCGCCCCGTCTTTCCTTTGCAAGTCAAGCCCCGCAAGGGGCTTTTTGCTTTTTGGGGCCTTGTGTGCTAGAGGTGCCCCATGTCAGCGCCCCGGACAAGGGGCCCGAAATTACTTGAAATTCTCCCTGTCCCGGGCAGGCAGGTGCCGGGGAAGGATACTTCCCCTTCCTTTGGGCATTGCCCGGGCACCCTGCTCTCAACCACCCTTTCCGCCCCTGCGGCCTTTTGAACCGGCACGATGAAGCTGAACAACACTCTCCCCGACGGACCCGACGACCAGTGGAACAAGAACGCCCAGGGAGGAAACGCCGCACGGGCCCAGGCCATGGGCATGACCGGCCAGGCGGTGCAGGCCTGGCAGGCAGGACAGACGGGGGCGCACGGCACGCAGGCCGTGTCTCCCGAAGGCGCTCCCGACAGGCTCGACCTTGACGGGGAGGCGCAGGGGAGCGGAACCGGCGACGACGACGGCAAAAAGAAGAAGAAAGGCAGGAAGGAGCGCAAACGGCGCGGCATCTTCGCGACCCTTCTCGTCTGGCTCTTCAGCCTGATCCTGGGCCTTGGCGCCATCGCGGCCGCCGCGGCCTTCTTCCTCTACACCTGGGTGAGCAAGGATCTGCCGGACATCGACCGCGTGCTCGACTTCCGCGCGGCCCAGGCGAGCACCGTGCTCGCCCGCGACGGCTCGATCATGGGCGTGCTCTCCCACGAGAAGCGCTTCGTCATCACCCTGGACGACATGCCCAAGTACCTGCCCATGGCCTTCCTCGCCATCGAGGACAGCTCCTTCTACCAGCACCCGGGCATCAACGTCTTCGCCATCGTGCGCGCGGCCCTCGTGAACATGGAGCGCGGCACCACAAGCCAGGGCGGTTCCACCATCACCCAGCAGATCGTCAAGCAGCTCCTGCTCTCCTCGGAGAGAAGCTACATCCGCAAGATGAAGGAGGCCATCCTCGCCATGCGCCTCGAGCAGGAGCTTTCCAAGGACCAGATTCTGGCCCTCTACCTGAACTACATCTATCTCGGGCAGCACAGCTACGGCGTCGAGGCCGCGGCCCGCACCTATTTCGGCAAGCACGCATCCAACATCACCCTGGCCGAGGCCTGCGTCATCGCCGGCATGCCCCAGGCGCCCAGCCGCTACAATCCCTTCCGCAACCCCGAGGCGGCCAAGAATCGCCAGCTCGAGGTGCTCAAGCGCCTGCGCGTGCTCGAGTGGATCACGGAGGAGGACTACCGCAAGGCCATCGACGAGCCCCTCGTCTACTGGAGCATGACCGAGAACACCACCGGGGCCAGCCAGTGGTACTTCGAGGAAACGCGCCGCCTGCTCATCGAGTTCTTCACCGAGAGCAACCTGAAGGCCCTTGGCGTCGAGACCAACCGCTTCGGCCTCGACTATGTCTACGAGGCCGGCCTCACCATCCAGACGGCCATGGACCCCCTGCAGCAGAACCTGGCTGCCCAGTCCCTGCGCTCGGGCCTCGAGGTCATCGACAAGCGCCAGGGCTGGCGCGGGGCCATCCGCCATCTGGCCTCGAAGGCCGAGCAGACCGCCTTTGTGGAAAAGCTCGAGTTCAGCCCCGAGGAGTTTGCCGACGGCACCTGGGCGCAGGGCCTCGTCACCGCCGTCTCGGCCCGCGAGATCGCCGTGGACCTTGGCAGGGGCTGGAGCGGGAAAATCGCCCAGAACGATTTCAAGTGGGCCCAGAAGCGCTCCAAGTTCGCGCCCAAGGCGCGCACCCAGGGCATCGTGACCGTTGGCGACGTCGTCTGGGTGAGTCTTGCGCCCAAGGAAGCGCCCAAGCCCAGGAAGGGCGACAAGCAGCAAAATCCCGAGACCCAGGCAGCCGAGCCGCAGGGACTTGTCCAGGGTCAGCCCCTCAACCTTCTCCTGCAGCAGGAGCCCCTTGTCCAGGGCGCGCTGGTCTCCATCGAGCCCGACACGGGCGACGTGGTGGCGCTTGTGGGCGGCTACCAGTTCGGCGAGAGCCATTTCAACCGCGCAACCCAGTCGCGCAGGCAGCCGGGATCGAGCTTCAAGCCCGTGGTCTACTCCACCGCCCTCGACAACGGCTTCACGCCCACCTCCACCGTGCTCGACGCCCCCATCAACTACGTGGACCCGGTGACGGGCCAGGTGTGGCGGCCGAGCAACTTCGAGCATTCCTACAAGGGCTCCATGCCCCTCTACCAGGCCCTGGCGCTCTCGAGAAACACGCCCACCGTGCGTCTTGCCCAGGCCGTGGGCATCGACAGGGTCATCGAGCGCGCCCGCATGCTGGGGCTCGACGCGGACTTCCCCCAGGTGCTTGCGGTGAGCCTCGGCGCGGTCGGCGTCTCGCCCCTGAACCTCACCCAGGCCTACACGGCCTTTGCCAATGGCGGCGTCGCCTCGAGGCCGCGCATCGTCACTTCCATCAAGGACGCCCGCGGCCGCGAGCTCTACCGCCAGGAAATCGAGCAGTGGCAGGCCGTCTCGCCCCAGAACGCCTTCCAGATGACCACGCTCCTGCGCCGCGTGGTGGAGAGCGGCACGGGCGGCCGGGCCCGCATCGAGGGTCTCAAGATCGCCGGCAAGACCGGCACCTCCAACGACACCCGCGACTGCTGGTTCGTGGGCTACACGCCCTATCTGTGCACCGGCGTCTACATCGGCTACGACCAGATGAACTCCATGGGCGGCTGGGAACAGGGCGGCCGCACCGCGGCACCCATCTTCAAGGCCTACCGCGAGAAGGCCGACAAGGCCTACGAAGGCCGTCCCCAGGAACTGCCCATGCCCGACGGCATCACCATGAAGGGCGATCTCCCCTACCTCACCGCGACCCTTGGGCAGGAGGAACGCTCGGCCACCGACGGGGCCGTTTCCGGCTCCGACGCCGACGCGGCCCTTCCCATGGAAACCGGCGAGGACAGCGAGATGCTCATGCGGGAACTCTTCTGATCGCCGTCCGGAGCTGCTTCGGTCCAGATTGACGGGACCCTTCCGGGCCCCGTTTTGCGGTGCAGGCAAGGATGCCCTCCAGGCCATTGCCCGGCCCGGCTGCATGCGGCATTGTCAAGGTTCGTTTTCCAGGGTTCACATTCCCGGGGTTCATATCCAGGGTTCATTTCCTGATTCGACGACTTGTCGACCTCCAGAAGGACGCGTCCCGAGAACCTTCTTTCGGGGCGCGTCCGCGTGTCCCGGGGGCAACGGCCTTTCGGGACGCATCCCCTTCATCTTCTCCCCATCCGCCATCCAGGACCCGCGCTCCGCGCGAAGGATTGCCATGATTCCCTACGGTTCTCTCGTTCTCTGCGTCACCCCCAAGGGCAAGCGTCACGTCAAGCGCCTCGTCGAGGGAGAATCCTGGCAAAGCCACGACGGGATTCTGGACCCGGAGACGGTGGCAGGCGCCGACTTCGGCGACACCGTGACCACCAGCCTCGGCCGCCCGGTGCAGCTGCTCGAGGCCACCCTTCCCGTCCTTCTGAAGGGCATCAAGCGGCAGACCCAAATCATATACGCAAAGGACATCGCGTATATATGCCTCAAGCTCGGCGCAGGTCCGAACCGCACCATCGTGGAGGCCGGCTGCGGCTCCGGCGGCCTCACCCTGGCCCTGTCCTGGTTCTGCGGCCCCACGGGCCGCGTGGTGAGCCACGAGGCCAGGGAGGAGTTCGCGGCCCTAGCCCGCAAGAACCTCGACTGGGCCGGCCTTGGCGAGAACGTGGAGATCAACGTGCGCGACGTGGCCGAAGGCTTTTGCGTGGATGGGGCCGACGCCCTCTTCCTCGACGTGCGCACACCCTGGGAGTACCTGGACCAGGCCGTGGCGGCCGTGAAGCCGGGTGCGAGCATGGGCTTTCTCCTGCCCACGGTGGTGCAGGTGAGCGAGCTTTTGAAGGGCCTCGAGAAGGGGCCCTTCGACCATATAGAGGTGCAGGAACTGCTCCTGCGCGACTGGAAGCCCCTCGCCGACCGCCTGCGCCCCAATGACCGAATGATTGCTCATACAAGTTTTTTGGTCTTCTGCCGCCACCAGAAAAGAAACAAGGAATTCGACAGCTTGCGACCCATGGGAACCAGGGAGCTGAAACAGAAATTGGCTCTGGAAGGGCGTTTGGGCTTGCTTGACTAGCCAACTTGGCACAGGTATAGAATGTGTGTGCAAAAAGGAACAAGGTCCGCAATAATGGCCGTTTTTCATGTGATTACGGTATTTTGCATTTGCGGATTCGAGTTTGGGAACCGAATTATGTGCGATTTTTCACATGCTTCCTTTTTGACACGGTCGCGCGAGCTGCACGGAACGGGCCTGGAACGTCGCATCCCGGAAAGTCGCATCCTGGAAAGTCGCATGATGATTCCGCACTTTGGCTCATAGAGGACTGACGCCTTGGTCTACCCGAAACACAAGCTCTGCGTGGCCGGCGGCGGCAGCTGGGGCACGGCCCTGGCCCACCTCGCGGCAGCCAACGGGCACGACGTGACCCTGTGGCTGCGCGACAGGACGGTCGCCGACGCCATCAACCATCGCCACGAAAACGTCCGGTATCTTTCGGGGCTCCCGCTCCACCCGGCCCTCAAGGCCTCCACCGACCCGGACGTCCTCGATTCCCCCCTTGTGGTGCTGGCCATTCCCTGCCAGCAGCAGCGCGGCTTCATTGCCGAGCACAACGCCCGCTTCGCAAAGGGCGTCCTGCTCGTCAACGCCGCCAAGGGCTTCGAGGTGGAAAGCGGGCTCACAGCGTCCCGGTTCATCCCCTCCCTGCTCGAGCACAAGGGAGCGCGCTACTCCGTCCTTTCCGGCCCCTCCTTCGCACGGGAAGTCCTCCTTGGCCAGCCCACGGCCGTGGTGGCCGCCTCGGACTCTCCCGACGACGCTTCCCTCATCCAGCATCTCTTCTCGTCCGCCACCTTCCGTTGCTACACGAGCACCGACGTGCTCGGCGTGGAAATCGGCGGGGCGGTCAAGAATGTCATAGCCATAGCCGCCGGCCTGTGCGACGGCCTGTCCATAGGCACCAACGGCAGAGCGGCGCTTCTCACCCGGGGCCTTGCCGAAATCGGCCGCCTCGGCGCCGCGCTTGGCGCCAGTCCCGCCACCTTCATGGGACTCTCGGGACTTGGCGACCTCATCCTCACGGCAACCGGCAGCCTTTCCCGCAACCGCACCCTGGGCCTGGCCCTGGGGCAGGGACAGAGCCTCGACGAGGCCTGCGCCCGCATCGGGATGGTGACCGAGGGCGTCAAGACCGCCTTCGCCGTGAGCGCCCTGGCAGCACGACTTGGCGTGCACGTGCCCATCACCGATGCCGTGTGCGCGATACTCGACGGCCGTCTCTCCCCGCAGGAGGCCGCCAAAAGCCTCATGAGCCGATCCCTGGGACAGGAATAGCGCGCAAGGCCGCGCCCTGCCGCGTCCCCTCAAGACACGGCGCATGCCGGGCAATCAGGTCGAGAAGACAGCGTTTCGAGGCGGGCAATACGCGTACCGCCGCGACTTTTCGGGGGAACAATGGAAATATCAACCTCGGTCATGCTCTTCTTCAGCGTCTGCCTGCTCGTCTCGGGCACGGTGCTGAGCTTCGTGAGCCATGACAAGTTCAGGCCCCTCATCTGGCGAGGAGGCCTGCACGACCTGGGCGTGGCCTGTCTCGGGCTCGCGTGTCCGGATTCCATGGGCGCCGCGGGCTTCTTCCTCTACATGGTCTTCCAGGTCGTTGTGCGCGGCGTCGCGTGGACGTCGCTCGACCTGCTGAAACCGGCGCAGGCTGCGGACGGCAGCGGGAGCGATCTGTGGGCGTTGAAAGGCGTTGCCCGCAGGGCGCCCGTGCTCGGCCGCATCTTCGCCTTTGCCATGCTGGCCACGGTGGGCGGCTCCATCTTCTTCGTGCCCGAAGGGCGCTTTCTCATAGCCGCAGCCACCGTCTCCCAGGTGCCCGGGGTACCCGAATTCTTCTACATCATGCTCTTCGCCGCGGCCACAAGCACCGTCCAGGTGTGGCTCATGGCGAGGGTTGCGGTGGCCGTGCTCTTCGACGAGCCCCAGCACGACTACGTGATCGAGGACACGCCCACGAAGCTGTGCCTCGGACTTGCCTGTGCCGGCGCGCTCATGGGCATCTTCAAGACGCCCCTTCTGAAGTTCGCCTGCGTCGTGGCCGGGTTCGACATCCACCACTCGGCCCCGCACATTGCCTCCACGATTCTCTACCTCGCGGCCTTCGCGGTTGCGGGGCTCTACTGGCTCTACCGCGAGAAGCTGGCCCTGAAGGTCGCCGTGGGCGCCACGGTGGTGGCACTCGTCGCCATCCTGGCCATTCCCTCCACCCCGCTCTCGCAGATGTTCCTCCTGCTCGTGGGCATCGCCGGCGTGGTGGTGGCGGTCTACTCCCTCGACTACATGGCCCACGACCAGCACCGCGGCTGGTACTGGTTCTTCCTGCTTCTCACCTTCTCGAGCCTCATCGGCGTCGTTTCCTCCAGCAGCGTGTCCGACATCTACGGCTACGGCTTCTGGGAAATGATGACCTTCTCGAGCTTCATCCTGGTGGCCCACGAGGCCACGAGAACGGCCCGGGCGGCCTCCATCAAGTACTTCGTCATGTGCATAGGCGGAGCGCTCTTCATGCTGCCCGGCATCATCCTGCTCTCCTCGGACGCGGGCCAGCTTCGCGCGCTCACCGAGGGCATGCAGGTGCCGTGGACAGGCATGCAGAACCTGACCTCCTCCTGGGCCCAGGTTGCGCTCATTCTCTGCGTGGCCGGCTTCGGCACCAAGGCCGGCGTCGTGCCCCTGCACTTCTGGCTTCCCGACGCCCACCCGGCCGCGCCGAGCTCCGTGTCCGGCCCCCTCTCGGGCGTCATCACCAAGATGGGCTTCTTCGGCATCGCGGCCATCATCGCCGGCCAGGCCGGACCCTACCTCTCCGAGATGCCCGGCTACTTCGGGCTTTCCTGGTACAGCACGGGCATGCTCCTCGTGGGCCTCGTGACGCTCTTCGTGGGCGAAATCTGGGCCCTGCGCCAGGAAGACATCAAGCGCATGCTCGCCTATTCGACCATCGGCCAGATAGGCGAAATCACCATAGTCCTGGGCCTCACCACGGTCATGGGCACCACGGCGTCGTTCTTCCACATCCTGAACCACGCCGTCATGAAGGACCTGCTCTTCCTTGGAGCGGGCGCCCTCATCCTCTCCGCCGGCTCGCGCAGGCTCTCCGATCTCAAGGGCGCCTGCGCGCAGATGCCGATCACCTGCACGTGCATGACCGCCGGCATCCTCTCCATCATGGGCCTGCCGCCCTTCGCCGGCTTCTACTCGAAATTCGCCATGGTGAACGCGGCCGTGGCCTCGGGCCACATCGTGGCGGCCGCGGCCATCCTGATCGGCTCGCTCATCGGCGTGCTCTACTACACGCGCATCCTCAACGTGCTGGTCTTCCAGAAGCGTCCCGAGGGCGCGCCGGTGCTCAAGGAAGCTCCGCGCTCCATGCTGGCGGCCATCATCGCGCTGACCTTCGCGGTGCTCCTCTTCGGCTTCGTGCCCACCATCCCCTACAACATCGCGGCCGCTGCCGCCGCCATGTGCGCCAGCGCGGGCGAGAGCCTGCCGGCCGACGCCCTGCTCGTGAACTGGCCAAGCTACGTGCTCCTGCCCATCCTCGGCGCGGTCGTCCCGGCCTTCTTCCGCTTCAACAGGCGCCTGAGCGGCTGGGCCAGCGTGTGCGTCCTGGCGGTCACGGCCATGCTGGCGCTGGCCTGGGGCGGCGAGCTCGACACCATCTCCTGGTGCTTCGCGGTCATCGTGCCGGCCCTCGGCGCCGTGAACATGGCCTATGCCGTGGGCTACATGGACCACAGCCACACCCAGTGGCGCTTCTACTGCATCTTCACGGCCATGTGCGGCGGCCTTGTGGGCATGGCCGCAAGCCCCAACCTGTTCTCCTTCTTCATGTTCTGGGAAGTGATGAGCTCGTGGACGCTCTACATGGTCCTGGCCCACGAGGGAGACGCGCTTTCGCTGCGCGAGGCGGGCAAGTACTTCCTCTTCAACATCGCCGGTGCGAGCTTCATCTTCGTGGGCGTCTGCGTCATCGGCGGCGGCGCCCCCATGGTGGCCTTCGGCATGCCCGTTCCCTGGGTCTCCACCGATCCGTCCCTGATGACCGTGGGCCTTGCGCTTCTGGCCATCGGCTTCGTCATGAAGGCCGCCCAGCTTCCCATCCGCATCGACTGGCAGATGCACCCGGCCGTGGCCCCCACTCCAGTGTCCGGCTACATCTCCTCCATGCTCCTGAAGAGCGCCGTCATAGGCCTCGTCAAGCTCTTCTTCATCCTTGGCGAGGGTGCTCCGGCCCTCTACAGCGTGCTCCAGTCGAACTTCGTCATGTGGGTGGGCGGCATCACCGTGGTGCTCGCGGCCCTGCAGGCCATGCGCGCCAACCAGGTGAAGCTCGTCTTCATCTACTCGACCGTGAGCCAGATAGGCTACATGGTGCTCGCCATCGCCGTGGCGGGCTATGCCCTGGCGGTCAACGCGGATGCGGCCCTGGGACTCTCCGGAAGCCTCCTGCACCTCGCCAACCACGTCTTCTTCAAGGATCTGCTCTTCCTTGTCTGCGGCGCGCTCATGTTCATGACGCACCGCGAGTACCTGAGCGACATGGGCGGTCTCGGCCGCAAGATGCCGTTCACCATGACCATGTTCTTCATAGCCGGGCTTTCCGTGGTCGGCATCCCGCCCACCTCCGGCTTCAACTCCAAGTGGCTCATCTACCACGCCCTCATGCAGGCCAACCAGCCCATCCTGGCCCTGCTCTCCCTCTTCGGCTCCGTGCTCACGCTTGCCTACATCGCCAAGTTCATGCACGCGGCCTTCCTCGGGCAGCCCAACCCCGCCCTGCAGGAAGTCCATGACCCGCCGCTCGTCATGCGGGTGCCCATGTTCATCCTGGCCGTGGGCTGCGTTGTCACGGGCATCTTCCCCGGGCTTCTGCTCTCGCCCATCGGCAGCATCGCCGCCGACTTCAACCTCGAGCCCGTGCCCTTCACCCTCTCCAGCATAGGAAACGGGGCCACCGGCTGGAATCCCGGTGTCATGTTCGTCATCATGCTGGCTCCCTTCGCCTTCGGATGCTGGGTGCTGCGCAGGTTCGTGCATGTGCGCGAGATCGAGGTCCACAACTGCGGCCGCGAGCCCGAGAACGCCACCCGCCGCATGCGGCCCTCGAGCGTGTACGGATCGCTTCCGTCCTTCCTGCGCTCGAGCAACGCCACCCCCGCGCACGTGAAGGAGGACTAGGCAATGAGCGACATCATCTGGGCACTCTTCCATGTCTGCGTGTTCCCCGGCGGAATCTTCGCCCTGGCCTTCGCGCTCTTCCTGAAAGGCTGGGACCGCCGCCTCGTGGCCCGCATGCAGCGCCGCGTGGGCCCGCCCATCATGCAGCCGGTCTACG
>CAZWOT010000022.1:0-19033 GCA_964635595.1 uncultured Desulfovibrio sp. | reverse complement strand
ACCGCCAGGGGGACCTTGAAAGCCCCCAAAACCTGTCCCTCGATGGAGGGCCCAAGTCCTTGTCCCATGGGCGTTTTCGCCCCCTGACAGGGCCTTGGGCGGTCACGTGAGGGCGCATCCTAATCGGGGGATGACGTCAAGACAACGCACCAAAAATATGTGCCAACAAATTTTTTTTGGAAAAGTCGGGATTTCGGGATCGACCACAGGCCTGGGAGCCGACGGCCCGGAACATGGAACCCGAGCCCCATGACGCGTGGACAAAACACCCCAGGATGCGACCTGCCGGGGCAATGCAGGGAAAAGCAAAGGGCAGTCGAGGGATCGGCTCCAGGGTGCAGAGGAGCGTTCTTTGCAGAGGGCGTCCATGCCCATCATGCCCCAAAGCGGCATGGGGCGCATTCCCTGCCTCCTGCAAGGCTTCCCGCGCCATGTGTCGTCAAGTCGGGGACTTGACAGGCACCCCTCATGCTACCAATATGGGCGGCGCATGGTGAGGGGGCCCAATCACCCACGCGGCCCTCTCGATGGGAAGCCGGTGCAAGTCCGGCACGGACCCGCCGCCGTAACCGGAGACAACGTTCGCAACATCTACGTCACTGTCGGCAACCCCCGATGGGAAGGCGCGAACCGAGGACGACCCGGGAGTCGGAAGACCGACCATGTTCCTCTCTCACCCCTTTTTGCCGCACCCACGGGTACCTGGGCCGCCGCAGTCCTTTTTGAGTCCTTCCCCGCAAGCCAAGGACGCATTTGCCACCATCTTTACCATCCATCTTTGCAAGCCTGCAAAGCCATTCTGCAAAGACGGAGAGGCAGTTCGTCTCCACTCCCCCAAAGCCCGCTTTGGGCAGCGAAGCTTTTCCCGGGAACACCAAAGCGACAGCGCTTGACGCGACTTCGGGCCTGAAGGCTTTCCATTTTGGGCCACCCCCCAAATCCCATGCGGGCGCCAGCTTCAAGTCGGGACCTGAACTTTTCTCCAGGCTTTTCATTCAAGTTTTCCCCCGAAGCCGCGCTCACGTTCACAAGCCTTCAGAACCGCCACTCTGGGTGCCTCAGCCAAACCCTTTTGTTTCGTTCAAAGGAGACGCGCATGAGACATCTGGCCTGCCCCAAAGCAGGGGCCCTCTTTCTCTCCCTCTTTCTCTCCCTCTTCCTCGTCGCGTTCGCGACTCTCGCCCAGGCGGCCTCGCCCAACGGCGTCCTGCTCGTGGCCTTCGGCACCAGCATGGATGAGGCCAAACCTGCCCTCGACGAGGTCGGCAAGGCCTTCGAGAAGGCCTGGCCGAACACGCCCGTGGTCTGGGCCTACACCTCGGACATCATCCGCAAGAAGCTCGCCGAGGAAGGCAAGCCCGTATTCAGCGTGCGCGAGGCCCTCGACCACTGCGCCAAGGAAGGCATCGTGAATTTGCGCGTGCAGAGCCTGCACGTGAGCGTGGGCGAGGAGTTCTCCCAGCTCCAGCGCCTGCTTGTCCGCTACCTCGCCTCCAATCCCGGCAAGTTCAAGGAAGTGTGGCTGGGCCATCCCCTGCTCGAGTCCACTCAAGACCTCGACGACGTGGTGAACGCCGTGATCGCCAGCCTGCCCAGGGACCGCAAGGCCGAGGACGCCGTGGTGCTCATGGGCCACGGCAACGACCGCGGCCCCGGCGACATCACCCTGGCCCACGTGGCCTGCGCCCTCCAGGACAAGGACAAGAACGTGT
The DNA here is from genome assembly GCA_964635595.1 of uncultured Desulfovibrio sp. Lineage (GTDB taxonomy): Bacteria > Desulfobacterota > Desulfovibrionia > Desulfovibrionales > Desulfovibrionaceae > Desulfovibrio. The sequence continues at coordinate 17,321 of CAZWOT010000022.1, read as the reverse complement.
ACCTTGCCACCGTCGAAGGTGCCAACGGCTTCGACGCGGTACTCGAGAAGGTCAAGGCCTCTGGTGCGAAGAAGGTCTATCTGCAGCCCTTCATGGTGGTTGCCGGCGACCACGCCAACAACGACCTTGCCGGCGACGAGGACGACAGCTGGGCCTCCCTTCTGAAGGCCCAGGGCCTCGAGGTCGAGGCCAACCTGATCGGCCTTGGACAAATCCCCGGCGTGCAGGCCGTCTTCGTGCGCCACGCCAAGGAATCCACGGACGAGCTCGCCAATCCGAAGAAAATCTTTTAGGCGGCCAATGGCGCGATCCCGACAGCGCTGCCTGAAAGCACTTGTTCCAAGGGACGCAAAAGCAGGGGATCGCGCCCGTCCCTCGTGAAAAGCACCTCCTTAACCCCGGGGCCCGTTTGATCTCTTGGGATGAAACGGGTCCCGGGCATGACCCAGGACCCCTCGGGCCGAACCGCAAACCGAATCTGCCCTCCAAACTACTCAACCCCAAACCCCGTTTTCCATATTGCAAGGAGCACCATGACCCTCTACGGCATCGGACTAGGCCCCGGCGACCCGGAGCTCGTCACCCTCAAGGCGGCCAGAATCCTCAAGACCTGTCCCATCATCTTCACGGTCATGTCCTCCAACGTCACGGACAGCGTGTCCGAGGGGATAGTGGGCGGCCTTGAGCCCGAAGGAAAGCTCGTGCGCCTCACCTTCGCCATGTCCAACGACCGCGAGAAGCGTCGGCGCATGATCGAGGACAATGCCCGCATCATCGTCGAGCATCTGAAAGAGTACGGCGACTGCGCCTACACGACCCTGGGCGACGCCCTCTCCTACTCGACCTTCGGCCACGTTCTGCCCATCGTGCGCGCCGCCCTGCCCGAGGCCGAAATAGAGATTGTCCCCGGCATCACCTCCTGGTCCACCCTTGCGGCCGAGACCGGCGTGGTGCTTGCGGAAAACCGCGAGATCCTGCGCATCGTCCCCTCCTTTACGGCCGACATGGCCGACAAGGTGGACTTCCCGAAAAATTCCTCCACGGTGCTTCTGAAGACCTACCGCACCCGCAAGGCCCTGCTCGATCGCCTTGAAAGGGAAGAGGGCGTCGAAGTGGTCTACGGCGAGAACCTCACCCGCGAGGGCGCCTTCACGACCACCAGCCTGGGCGACATCGCGGGCAGGGAGGAAAACTACCTCTCCCTCATGCTGGTCAAGAAGAAGGGATAGGCTGCCTTGCGACCCGGGGAAACCACGAGCCCGACCTCGCCCAGGGACTGGGAGGCCGGCAAGGCGGCTTCCGGGAGCATGCCCTGTGTCGGGGAAGGCCAGCCCCCTGCCGGGCCTGCCTCCCGCCATGGGCGCCGCAAAAAGCGGCCCGCTCCCTGGAAAAGTCCCTTCTGGTGCGTCTGGCTGGTCGCGGCTCTCCTTCTTTCCGGCTGGATGACCGTGCACATGCCGACGCACGTCAAGCGCGTGGACGCGCAAGCCGCAGCCCAACATCTTCGCGAGAGCGCCCAGAGGCCGGCTGCCCCCGCAGCTGCATCCGGTGCCGCTTCCTCACCCGCTCCCGAAGCCGACATTCAATCGGGCAACAAATCAATCTCCCCCGAAACCGTCTCGCCCGAGCCTGACCCGTCCAGGACCGAAGCAAAAGCCCAATCCCGGGCCAGATCCGAAGCCGCCTCCGAAGCCGCCCGGGCCTCCCCGCGCATGAACAAGGCCCACGGGGACGGGGGAGCGGCGAGCCGCCTTCTCAACAGGGCAAGGATTTTCGGGCGTCTTTTCCTCTACGTGGCCCTTGGCGCCATATTGGGCTCCCTCATCGAGGGGCGCTGCTGGTACCGCTTTCTTGCCGGCACCCTTGGACGGCTGACCAGGGCCGCAAGGCTTCCGCAAATCGTGGGAGCCGCCATGCCCACGGCCCTTGCCTCCTGTCCGGCAGCGGACAGCATGCTTGTGGCAAGCCACGCCCGCGGGGAAATCTCCCGCACGGCCCTGGTCGCGGGCGGCATGCTCAACTCCTACCTTGCCCACGTCTCCCACAGCATGCGGGTGCTCTACCCCGTCATCGCGGCCATAGGCCTGCCCGGCCTTCTCTACTTCGTCATCCAGTTCTCGGGAGGAGCCATCATCATCGGCGTGGTGCTCGTCATCCACCGCCTGGCCGTGCGCAAAAGGGTCGCCACCGAGGAGAGCGCCGTCGCCTTCGATGCCCTCGATGCCCTCGATGCCCTCGAGCACAAGGTGCAAAGCTACTCCGAAAGCCTCAGGAAGGGCCTTCTTCGCGCCGCCACCCTGCTCTTTCGCATAGCCTGCATCTCGGTTCCCATGATACTGGCCATGGAGTGGGTCATCCGCGCAGGCCTCCTCAATTTCTGGACCGAACTTGTCCCGGAGGCCGTGAGCCGTTATTTCCCCAAGGAGCTGCTCACCATCACCGCGGCCCAGATGGGGGGCCTCGTGCAGTCCTCCACCGTGTCCGCCTCGCTCCTCTCCCAGGGCCTCATCACGCCCGCCCAGGTGCTCCTTGCCATGCTGGTCTCGAGCGCCGTGGGAAATCCGGTGAGGGCGCTTCGGCGAAACCTGCCCACGGCCCTCGGCATCTTTTCTCCGGGAACGGCCTGCCTCATCGTCTTCGGCATGCAGTTTTCCCGCCTTGTCGTCACCCTTGCGGGAGCGGCCATGGTCATATTCTGGATGCAGATGACGGGAGCTGCCTGACACCTCCCCAAATTCCCCTCTGCGACTCTTCCCCCATAACCCGACAGACAGCCTCAGCGCCATGAGCGAACAAGATACAAAACCCTCCCCCGAGGCCGTGGAAAAGGCCCTTGCCGCCATAGGCTGGGACATGGCCGGCCCCGAAATCGAACAGGAGAGCTTTCGCCGCATCGAACAGCTCTGCGAGGACATGATTCCCCGCTTTGCGCCAGCCGAATGGCGGGTGGCGAGGCGCCTTGTGCACACCACGGCCGACCCCGAGGTGGCGAAGCTCCTGCGCTTTGCCAACGGGGCCATCGAGGCGGGTGTTGCGGCCCTGAAAAACGGTTCTCGCATCTACTGCGACGCCCACATGATAAAGGCCGGCCTCTCGAAGCCCAAGCTTGCCGCCTGCTCGAAGGAGTTCCGCGAGGAAAACATCCTCTGCCGCTCTTCCGACCCGGACGTGGTCGAGAAGGCCAGGCAGACCGGGACCACCAGAGCCCTTTGCGCGGTCGAGAAGTCCCACTCCCTCGGCGAGCTCGAGGGCGCCGTCATCCTCGTCGGCAACGCGCCCCTGGCTTTGGCCAAAATCTCGAAGCTCGTTCTCGAGGAGGGGCTCAAGCCGGCCCTTGTGGTCGGCATGCCCGTGGGCTTTGTCAACGTCTGCGAGGCCAAGGAGCTTCTGGCCCTTTGCCCCGTGCCCCAGATCGTTCTCATGGGCCGGCGCGGGGGCTCTCCCCTCGCCGTTGCCGCGCTGCACGCCCTCATCGAGGTCGTGCTGGACGAGAAGGCGTAAGGCCGAAAGGCTTGCCTGCCTCGAAATCCCATGGAAACACGCGACAAGAAGGCCCGCGAGCTTGGCCCCGTTCCCGACATCTGGCCCTGGTGGGACGGAACGCCCCTGCCCTCCTCGCCCCTTCTTCGCTGGGGCTACACGACCGGGGCTGCCGCCACAGCGGCCCTTGTGGCCTCCTTCAGGGAGATGCAGGCAAAAAGGTCCCGGGACGCGGCCGGAAACGTCTCCTTCGGCCACGTGGAGGTGCGCTTCGGCGACGGGAAGACGAGGAAAATTCCCCTTTCTCCCGAACGCGCCGACTATCCTGGATATGTGTGCGTGCGCAAGAACGGCGGCGACGACCCGGACTGCACCCACGGCATCGAAATTCTCGCCAAGATTGTTCCCGAATCGCCCGAAGCCGCAAGGGACATGGAAAGCGTTCCTTGCGGCCCGGCAGACATTGCCCTCACAAGGGGCAGGGCCCGTGTCCGTCTGCACGGCCTGTGCGGGGTTGGCCTGGCCACAAGGCCTGGCCTTGACTGTGCGGACGGACACTGGGCCATCAATTACGGCACCCAGGCCATGATCCTCGACAATCTGGAGGCGGCCGGGATGCGCGACGGCAGCTGGGCTGCCCTTTTGGCAATACCCGAAGGGGCCGAAAAAGCCAAATCCACCCTCAACGGCACGCTCGGCGTCGTGGGCGGCCTCTCCCTTCTCGGGACAACGGGCCTCGTTCGCCCCTTCAGTCACGAGGCCTACATCTCGAGCATCCGGACAAACCTGCGCCAGGCAAGGCTCCTGAACCCGACGATCTTCCTTGGCACCGGCACGCGCACCCTCAAGACCGCCAAAGCCTTCTGCCAGGAGTCCCCCTGTGCCTTCCTGCATGAGGTCCCGGAGACCAGCTTTGTCTCCATGGCCGACTTCTTTGCCGAGAGCCTCGAGGCCGCAGCCAGGCTCGATTTTGAAAGGATTGTCGTTGTCTGCATGCCGGGCAAGCTCCTCAAGATGGCTGCCGGCTTCGACAACACCCACGCCCACAAAAACGCCCAGAACATGGGTCTTCTGGCCGAGGTCTTCATGAAGGCCACAGGCCATGCCACAGCTCTCGATGCCGCCGCCAGCATGCGCGAGGCCATGGGGCTCATGAACGGGCAGGAACAGAAACGGGTTCTCGAGGCCCTTGCCGGCATGGCGCTCGACAGAGTCGAAGAGCTTGTGCGGGACAAGGGCGACGGGGACAGGACCTGCGAGGGCAAGAGCGGCGGGGCAAAAGGCGCCAGGAGACGCTGCGGCATTCTCCTTGCGGGCTTTGCGGGCGAGGTGCTCGACTTTTTTGCATGCGAGGGATTTTTCGACTAGGATCTTCCGGCTTCAAAACCATCACGAACATCCCCGTGAAAATCTCCGATGGACGGAAATGCGAAGGCTTTCGCGTTCCCTGTTTCCGAACGGTCGAGTCCTCTGCCCCCCAACGGGCAAAACGAAATCACAAAGGAAGTGCCCCCATGCCAGCGAAAAAATCGGGCCAAAGCGCCAGGACCAAGACAAAGGCGAATGCGGCCAAGGCCTCAAGGGCCGAAACGCCACAAGACATTAAAAAAGGCTCGCTCCACTTCTTCTCCTGCGGCATCGATCTCCCCGAAGAAGCCGTCAGGGCCTGCGAGAAGGCGGATCTCGTCGCTGCCTCCCCGCGCCTTCTGGATGCGCTTGGCAAGGACAGGTGCAGGGAAGTCCTCGTCCTCGACGCAAAGGCCCGCGAGCGGGTGATCGAGGCGCAAAAGGCCGCCGGCGACGGCAGGACGGTCGTGGTGCTCGCCTCGGGCGACGCGCTTTTCCACGGCATCGGCTCCACCTTCGTCCATAAGCTGGGGTTCCGGCACCACGTTTTTGCCCTGTGCCCCGAGACCCTCGAGATCGACCAGAACGCGCCCACGGACGAGGACATGGATGAAGAGGACCGTCTGGGCAGCTTCAAGGAGGACCTTGAGGACGAATTGGGCACGTCTGTCGAATTGGACCCGGGTGCCGACCTTGCCCTCATGCTTCCCCCGCCGCTTCCCTTCGAGCTCGTCTTCCACCCTGGTCCCACCGCGGCCCAGGCCCTTTGCCACAGGCTGGGGATCCCTTTCGAGGACGTGCCGGTCTTTTCCTGCCATTCCATGAGGGAGAAAGACCTCCCCGTCATCGAGATCACCCGGGCCTACAGGGCCATCATCTACGCGGGCTCCCCCTGCACTCCCGAGGTCATTGCCCAAAGGCTCCTCGACTTCGAGAAATACCAGGCCGGGCGCAAGGTTCTCGTGGCAAGCGAACTTGGCACCGAAAGGGAGAAGATGGTCCTGACCAACCTTGCGGGAGCTGCCAGGGGAGAATTTCCGCCCACCTCCATGCTGTACCTCCTCTCCGAGGGGGCCGTTGTCGGCGCGCTTCCCCTCGCGGCGCCCGACTCGGCGTTCAGGTTCGATCAGCACATCATCACCCACCGCTGGGTGCGGCCGGCCATCCTGGGCGCCCTCACCCTCATGCCGGACAGCACGCTCTGGGACCTTGGCGCGGGATCGGGCTCGGTGAGCATCGAGGCCGCCCAGCTCTGCCCCCGACTTTGCGTCCACGCCGTGGAAAAGCGGAGCAGCCGCTGCGAGAACATCCGCGCAACCGCCCTGGAGCGGGGACTGACGGACTACCACGTGCACGAGGGCGAGATCCTGCCTCTTCTTCGCGAACTCGCCAGTGAAAATCCCCCCACAAGCGTGTTCATCGGCGGGGGCGGCGAGGATGTGCCGCAAATCCTCGACTGGCTCCTCGACGAATACCAGGGCCAGAACGTCCGCATCGTGGCCGTGGCCGTGACCCTCGACTCCCTGGCGCTGCTTGCCCAGTACCCGAGGGACCAGCTCGACGAATCGTTCTCCCTGACCGTGGAGGAAAACCGCCCCCTGAAGGGGACCGATTCCCTCATCCCCGAGCCGCAGCACCGCATCCACGTCTTCTGCTACTACAGCTGATCCCCTTGTCATAAGCCGACCGATTTCAGGGACCATCCCCGGGACGACGGGAGCGTCTTCGGGGGACCGTCTCTTTGCCGTCGCTCAAGCCACCGATCAAGCGATCAAGCCGTCACTCAAGCCGTCACTCAAGCCATCATTCAAGCCATCATTCAAGCCATCACTCCTTGAAGGAGCGGGCCACTCATGCACGAAACCATGACCCTGACCGAAACGAGGGGGGAGAAAAGCCGCCCCCGGACAAAGGTTGTCTTTGCCGGCGCGGGTCCGGGAGCCCCGGACCTCATCACCGTGCGCGCGATGAACGCCCTGAAGGAGGCGGATCTCGTCCTCTACGCGGGCTCCCTCGTGAACCCCGACATCCTGAGCGGGTGCAAAAGCTCCTGCGAGCTTGCCGACTCCTCGCACATGACCCTCGAGGAGCAGACGGCCCTGCTCTCGAGCCACGCGAAGAAGGGCGAGAAAGTCGTGCGCCTGCACTCGGGCGACCCCTCCCTCTACGGGGCCATTGCCGAGCAGATGGCGCTTTTGAAAAAGGACGGCGTGGAGTGCGAGGTCATCCCCGGGGTCACGGCAGCCTGCGCGGCCGCGGCAACGCTTGGGTGCGAGCTCACCGTGCCGGAAATCAGCCAGTCGCTGGTCATCACCCGCTCCTCCGGCAGAACCCCGCTTCCCGAGGCCCAAAGGCCTGCGGCCTTTGCCAAAACGGGCGCAACCCTTGCCTTCTACCTGAGCGCCGGGCACTTCGCGCGCCTGTGCGAGGAGCTCATGCAGGACGGCGGCCTTGCCCCGGACACCCCCTGCGCCATCGTTTCGCGGGCCAGCTGGCCGGACGAGCTCATCTTGCGCGGAACGCTTGCGGACATTGTTGGCAAGGCGGATGCCGCCGGCGTCTCCCGCCAGGCCCTTCTCATCGTGGGGAAAGCGGTGGAGGCCCGGGGCGAGACCCTCTCGCGCCTCTACGACAGTCCCTTCTCCCACGGCTATCGCAACGACCTTGCCGACGAGCGCTTCACGGGCAGCATTGGCGTGGTGGCCTTCTCGGCCAAGGGACGCCTCAAGGCCCGCGAGATCTGCCAGGGCCTTGGCGAGCAGGCCCGGATGCTTGAAAGCGTGAAGGACTTTCGCGCTGCCTGGGAGAAATACGCAGGCTTTGTCTGCGTGGGCGCTTCCGGCCTTGTGGTGCGCATCATTGCACCCCTGCTGAAGAGCAAGGCCAAGGACCCGGCCATCGTGACTCTGGACGAGCGCGGGCGTTTTGTCGTGAGCCTTTGCGGGGGACATCTGGCAGGCGCCAACCGCCTGGCCCGCCGCGTTGCCCGCATAACCCAGGGCACCCCCGTCATCAGCACCGCCACGGACACCGAGGGCCACGTGGCCTTCGACGAGGCCGCGGCCAGAGAGGAGGCGCGCGTCGTCAACACCCGCGCCATCCTTGCCTGCAACCGCGCCCTCCTGGACAGGGAGCCTGTCGACTTCTTCGGGCCCAGGGCCGTCTACGACCGCTACTGGCACGACACCGAGCACGTGCGCTTCCGGGGCCCCGACACCGTGGATTCGGGTCCCGAGGCAGGCAAAACCGGCGAGACGACGCTCGAGGAGCCCAGGGCCCCAGCCCAGTGCGCGGTCTTCTGGGACCAGGAGCCGACAGGGGACTATCAGCACGCCCTGCAGGTTTCCACGCGGACGTTCGTTCTGGGCGTGGGCCTGCACAACGACCTTGAGCCGGAACGCTTCCTCGACGCGGCCAGAATCTATCTCTCCGAGAAAAACGTGGACCCGGCCAGGCTTGCCTGCGTTGCGAGCCTCGCCGTCAAGGGGAACGAACAGGGCGTTCGCCTCTTCTGCCAGACCTACAACCTGCCCTTCATGGGCGCCACCAACGAGGAGCTGGCAGGGCAGGAGGACGTTCTGACCCGCTCGGCCACGGTCGAGCGATACATGGGAACGCCCTCCGTGGCCGAGGCATCCTCCCTCTGGGCCGCAAGGCGCCATGGGCGCACGGGAAGACTTCTGGGACCACGGGAGTCGCGCGACAAGGTGATGACCTTTGCCCTTGCCCAGATTGGCCACAACACCCCCGAAAGCGCGTCTGCCAAGCCTTTTGAGGCAGGCCCCAGCGCCTCTTCCGTCCTGCCCAAGGGCATGGACGAGCCCGGCGCCCAGGCCCGCGACTATCCGGTCCTTGGCCAGCTCTCGGTGGTGGGCCTTGGCTCCGGCGAGCGCGGACACCTGACCGAGGACGCGGCCCGGGTGCTCTGCTCGTGCGAGGTCGTGGTGGGCTATTCCACCTACATGGACATGGCCCGAAGCCTTCTTTCCGAGCTCGAGAGCGAGGGGCGAAGCGTCCTTGTCTCCAAGGACTACATCGAGAGCGGCATGCGCGGGGAAATCGAGCGCTGCCGCATGGCCCTGGACGAAGCGGCAAGGGGCAGGCACGTGGCCCTTGTCTCGAGCGGGGACCCGGGCCTTCTCGCCATGGCGGGGCTCGTGCTGGAACTCAAAGTCGGCAATCCGGCCTACCGCAGCGTCAACGTGCGCATCTTCCCCGGCGTCACCGCGGCCTTCCTGGCTGCGGCACGGCTGGGGGCGCCCCTGCAGAACGGGGCCGTGCTCGTCTCCCTCTCGGATCTGCTCGTGCCCTCGGACGAAGTGCGCCTGAACGTGAAGAAGGCCCTCGAGAGCGCCCTGCCGCTTGCCGTCTACAATCCGGCAGGCAAAAAGCGCCGCGAGCTTCTGAAAGAGACCATCGAGATGGCAAGGGCCATTCGCGGGGAGAAGACCCTGGTCTCCCTTGTGCGCCATGCGGGCAAGCGCGAGTGCTCGGCCTGGGTGGGCAGGCTCTCCGACCTCGACGAGGCCGCCGTGGACATGTTCACGCTCGTTATCATCGGCGATGCGCGCAGCCGCTACGAGGAAGGCTATTTCTTCGAGTCGCGCGGCTACGCCGACAAGTATTCGGGCAAGATGGCCGACAGGGCCTGACGGGGCAGCCATGTCCCTGGACGAGCACATGGCCGGCACCCTGGCCGCACGAACAAGTTCGGGAGAAGGCCGCGCCCCCAGGGGCGTGGTGGTGGCGGCCCTGCGCTCCAACGAAGGCAAGACCACGGCCGCGCTGGCCCTGGTCCTGGCCCTGAAAGGGCTGGGACTCAAGGTCGGCGTGTGCAAGTGCGGCCCGGACTACGTGGACCCGACCCTGCTCGCAAGAGCTGGCGCCTTTGGCGACGCCCAGAACGGTTCGTGCGCCAAAGATGCCGCCTCCCTGGATGCCCAGGATGCCCAGGATGCCCAGGATGCCCAGGATGCCCAGGATGCCCCCGACATAGCCTGCTGCCGCAATCTCGACACCTGGCTCATGGGAAGAGAGGGTGTTCTTCGCACCTATGCCCATGCGGGCGAAGGCAAGGACGTGGTGGTCGTGGAAGGCGTCATGGGCCTTCTGGACGGCAAGACCGGGGCCGGCGACCTTTCCGGCGCCACGCTCGATGTCGCCAGGGTGCTGGGACTTCCCGTGCTTCTTGTCGTCAACGCCCGCGGCCTTGCCCAATCCGTGCAAATCCTCGCCAAAGGCACGAAGGAGGCCTGCGAGAAGGAAGGCGTGCGTCTTCTGGGGATCTTTGCCACCAACGGCGGCTCGCCAAGGCACAGGGCAATCCTCGAGACCTCCCTGGACTCTGTCGACCTTCCCCCTCTTTCCTTCTTTTTGCCAAGGGAGAGCCGGCTCTCCCTGCCCTCGAGGCAGCTGGGCCTTGTGCCCGCCGCGGAAGTCGAGGATTTCGAGAAGACCCTTGGCCTTCTTGCCCAAAGTCTGGATGCGGCGGACGCTGCGCGCTTCTGGGACACGCTGTGCGAAGTTTCCCCCGAAGGACCGGCACTTCTTCCCGAAGCGGCCCCCATCTCCTGCAAGGTTCAAAAGCGCCTGGCCGTGGCCAGGGACGAGGCCTTCTGCTTCCACTACGAGGAAAATTTCCGCTTCCTGCGCGAGCGCGGCTGGAAGCTCTGCTTCTTCTCTCCCCTGAAGGAGTCCTGTCTGCCCCAGTGCGATGCGCTCTACCTTGGCGGAGGCTACCCCGAGGTCTTCGCAGGCGAGCTTGAGGCCAACAGGAGCCTGCGCGGCGAGATACGGCAAAGCGCCTGCGAGGGTCTGCCCGTCTTTGCCGAGTGCGGCGGCTACATGTATCTTGCGAAGTTTCTCGAGACCGAAGACGGGAAGACGCACGCCATGTGCGGGGTGGTGGACGGCATTGCCCGCATGGGCAGGGGACTGAAAAGCCTCGGCTACCGCGAGGCGAGATTTGTTGGCGCCCTGCCCTTCTCTCTGGGCGAGGGGCTTGTCCTTCGCGGCCACGAGTTCCACTGGTCGGACATGGAGCTTGCCCATAGCCCCCGGGCCCTCTATGAAACGCCGGACGGCCGGCGCCACGGGGTTGTGACCGGGCCAGGGAACAACGTGCTTGCAAGCTACCTGCACGTCTACCTTCCGTCCATCTCCTTTCTGAACGGCTGACAGGCACAAGGGCAAAGAACGGACAGGGACCGGCAGGCACGAAAACAGCCAGGACAGGGCGACAGGAACGACAGCATGAAGGACGCACGCAAGAGGGAAGACAGGGCAGCAAGACCCCTGGTGGTCGTGATCACCGGCCCCTCCTCGGCCGGCAAGTCGAGCCTTGTGCAGGCCCTCGAGCCTGCAGTCGAGGGAGCCCAAACGGTCAGCCTCGACCTGGAGCTCGAGGAGCGGATGCCGAAGACCTGCCCTTGCCGCAACCTGAAGGAGGCCGAGCTTTTCGGCTTCACCGTGGATGTCTACCACGAGCATCTGAGGGCGCTTGCGCAAAGGCACGGCGTCGTTTTCTGCGACCACGTGCTCTGCGGAAACGCGGCCTGGACCGGCGATCTGCAGACGCGCCTCGCGGACATGGACCTCTATCTTGTGGAGCTTTTTTGCGAAAAGGACATCCTCGAGGCTCGCGAACACGATCGCCCCGACCGTCCGGGACTGCCCGAACACGCGCTTTGGCAGGCTGAGTGGCAGGCCCGGAATCCTTGCGAATGGGCTTCCCTGCGCCTTGATTCGGGCAAGTGCTCGACCGCCGAGCTTGCGGCCCGGGTGCTCGAGGGCCTCAAGAGCGCTCATCCCGCCCTCTCCTTCGCCACCAGGCGTCCGGAGCCTGGCGAGGAACCTGTCGGGGCACTTGTCGAGAACGTTGTCGAGGAATAGTCATGGACGAATTTTTGCCGCCTCACGGCGGGGACTTGCGCCGCTTGCTGAAGGAAGCCGGCCTTTCGGAAGACCAGGCTGGAGAACTGCTCGACCTGAGCGTCAATGTCCGCGCCTCGGGTCCTCCGGAGTACCTGCGCCTTGCCATGACGCGCGCCCTTGCCGACGTCGGCCGCTATCCCTCGCCCCATGGCGAGGAGGCCAAGGAGGCCGCTGCCAGACACCACGGCGTCTCCCCGGACCAGATCGTCATTGCCAACGGGACCAACGAGCTCTTCTATGCCATCGCGGGATGGCTGGCAGAGTGGGACGCGAGAAAGGCCATCATTGTCGATCCGGCCTTTTCCACCTACGATCACGCCTGCGGCAGGTGCCTCATGGACGTGTCGAGATCCCTCGGCAGCCTCGAGGCGAAAAGGGATGCGAGCGGCAGAACGTTTCTTGAAAGGGACGTGGCCGACGTCTTCATCGAGGAGCTCGAGCCCAACGGGTCCGTCTTTCTGGCCAACCCGGGAAACCCGAGCGGCAACTTTCTTGAACCGAAGGAGATTCTGAAGCTCATACGGATGCGCCCGGACCTGACGTGGGTCATCGACGAGGCCTTCATTCTCTACGCGGGAACGGATGCCCAGTGCTCCATCATCCCGCATCTGAAGAAGCTGGCAAAGAAGATCAACGTCGTCGTGGTGCGCTCGCTCACCAAGTTCCACGGCCTTGCCGGCATCAGGGCAGGCTACGCCGTGCTCTCCAGACCCGTTGCCCGCCAGCTCGAGCTGTGGCTTTGCGAGTGGCGGGCCAATGCCCTGGCCCTGGCCGCCTGCAGGGCCATTTTCTCCGGAACCGAAGAGGTCGTGGAGGACGAGGAGAAAACAAGGGCCCGCAACATCGCGCTGCGCGAGCATCTTGTGCAATGCCTGCAGGATCTCCCCCTCGACATCTATCTCTCGAGGGCCAACTACCTGCTCGTGCGCCTGCATGAGCCCATGCTCCATCTCGCTTGCGATCTCCTGCAGAAGGAGAAAATCGCCATCCGCGACTGCCGCAACTTTCATGGCTGCGAGGACGGCTGCCATTTCCGCATTGCCGTGCGCGACGAGGCCGCCAACGAACGCATTGCCGAAGCCCTCGGCAGGTGCCTTTTGCCAGGGACGGCAGCAAAAAGGGCCAGAACTTCCGGCAAGCAGAAGAAGACGCCCGCCCTCATGCTGCAGGGCACGGGTTCCGGCGCCGGCAAGAGCGTGCTTGCGGCCGCCTTTTGCCGCATCTTCAAGGAGGACGGCTTCAACGTCGCTCCCTTCAAGGCCCAGAACATGGCCCTCAACTCCGGCGTGACCCTGGACGGCCTCGAGATGGGACGCGCCCAGATAACCCAGGCCATGGCCTGCGGGCTCGAGCCCGACGTGCGCATGAACCCGGTGCTTTTGAAGCCCATGTCCGACAGGGGCTCGCAGATCGTCCTCCTGGGCAAGCCCCACAAGATCCTGCCGGCAAAAGACTTTCTGACCGAGCGCGAGGCCCTGCGAAAACCCATAGAAGAAGCCTATGCAAGCCTTGCGGCCGAGCACGACCTCATGGTGCTCGAGGGGGCCGGATCGCCTGCCGAGGTGAATCTGAAGGCCCACGATCTCGTCAACATGAACATGGCGAAGTTTGCCGACGCGCGGGTCCTCTTGTGCGGCGACATCGACCGCGGCGGGGTCTATGCCTCCTTCCTCGGCACCTGGCTCACCTTCGACGAGGCCGAGCGACGGCTTCTTTCCGGCTTCCTTGTCAACCGCTTCCGGGGCGACGAAAGCCTGCTTGCCCCGGCCCACGAATATCTGAAGAAGGCCACGGGAAAGGACGTGCTCGGCGTCATTCCCTGGCTGTCCGATCTGGAGCTGCCCGAGGAGGACAGCCTGACGCTGGCCTCGTCCCTCAAGAAGGCTCCCGAGGTCAAGGACTATCTCGACATCGCGGTGATTGCCCTTGGCGCCACCTCCAACTTCACCGACCTTGCCCCCTTCAAGGCCGAGAAGGACGTGCGCCTGCGCGTGGTGGAAAACCTGGACGAGTTCGGCGATCCGCACATCGTCGTCCTGCCCGGCTCGCGCAGCGTGGCCGCCGACCTGGCCGAGCTCGACAAACGCGGGCTCGACGGGAGAATACGCTGCCACGTGGACGAGGGCGGATGGCTCGTGGGCCTGTGCGGCGGCCTGCAGATGGCGGGCATCTTCATCGAGGATCCATACGGCGTCGAGTCGCAGACGCGCGCACGTCCGGGCCTTGGCATTCTGGAGTTCGCGACGGGCATGGGAGCGGAAAAGACCCTTGTCCGCAGGGAAAACGTCCCCTCGCCCTTCGGGGTGCCCTGCTCGGGCTACGAGATCCACCACGGGGTGACGCACCTTCAGCGGGACACTCTGGACAGGTTCGACATCATGTGGGCAGAGGACAAAAGCTTCCTCGGGATCTTGTGCGATCGCGTCTTCGTGACCTATCTGCACGGCATCTTCGACGAGGACAAGTTCCGCAGGGCCTTCCTGAACCACGTGCGCAAAAGCCTCAAGATGAGGATCATCAAAAAGCCCGGAGTCTACAGCGTGGATGCCGGGATCAGCCGGCTTGCCAGGGAGGTTCGGGCCTGCGTCGACATGGACCGCATCTACCGCGAACTGGGGATCAGATAGGGGCCCCGGGCCAAAGCCATGTCCGAAGCCGCTCTTTCCGCCCTCTTCTTTCTGGTCCCGCCGCTGGCCCTTGTGCTGGACCGCATGTTCGGCGAGCCGCCCGCGTCCTGGCACCCGGTCTGCCACATGGGGACAATGGCGGAGCGTCTCGAGAAAAGGGCCAGGAAACTTGTCGAGGGCAAGGGCAATGGCCGACATCTGGCCGCAGGGGGCGTCTCGTTGGGCATCCTGCTTCTTTCCTTCAGCCTTCCGGCAGCGCTCCTGGCCCTTTTGTCGGACGCGGTGCACCCGGCTCTCGGGGCCCTCGCAACTGCCGTTGTCCTCTGGCTGTGCGTCTCGCCCCGCTCCATGGAGGAGCACGCCAAAGCCGTGCAAAAGCCGCTTGAACGAGGCGATCTTCCCGAGGCAAGGACAATGCTTTCCCGCATCGTGGGCCGGGAGACGCGAGCACTGGACGAAACGGGCGTGGCCAGGGCCGCGGTCGAGTCCGTGGCCGAGAACTCCACCGACGGCACCGTGGCAAGCCTTTTCTGGGCTTCGGCGGGACTCGTGCTTGGCGGAGCGCCTCTTGCCTGCGCCCTCGTGGTTGCCCATCGCGTGGCCAACACCATGGACGCCATGTGGGGCAGGAAGGACGAGAGGTACCTCCATTTTGGCAGGTGCGCTGCCAGGCTCGACGACGTGATGGCCTTTGTGCCTGCCCGCATCGTGCTGCCCATGACGGCCCTGGCCTGTTTTTTTGTGAAGGGAACAAGCGCCAGGGACGCCCTGGCAATAGGCCGGCGTTTCTGCCGCCAGCACGAAAGCCCCAATTCCGCCTTTTCCGAGGCCGCCTTCGCAGGCGCCCTCGGGCTCACCCTGGGCGGCCCCTGCCGCTACCAGGGGGTGCTTGTGGAGCACCCGCTCCTGGGGGTGGGACGCCGCGAGGTCGATGCCGACGACATCGGCCGCGCCATTGCCCTCATGAAGGCCCTGTGCCTTTCAAGCGCGCTTGTTGCCGGGCTTTGCGCGGCCCTTCTGGCGTAGGAGCGCTGGCAAAGAGGCACTTTGCGGCTTCACTTTTCGGCTCCCCTGGCCTCAACCAGGCTCCCCCAGGCGCTTCTCCTGTCTTTGAGAGCATCGTGCAAGGATTTGGGGCTTTTGTCTCTTGTCCCGTGCCCTGCCCGGTGGCACAAGTCGCGAAAGCACAAGCAAATCAGGCAACCAGGCCCCCGAACCCGGGATAAAAGGAGTCGCCCCCTTGTCCAGCGCCATCTTCTTCGACCATGCCCGCACGGCCCGCATCGGCCTGCCCGAGGCCGTGTACTGCGAGAGCAAGCCCTTCGAGGCCCTGCTCGAGCTGCTCACCGACTTCGCGAGGGACAACCACCGCCCCATCCTCTTCACCAGGCTCTCGCCCGAGGTCTTCGCGAAGGTCCCCGAGGACATCCGCGCCCGCTACGACTACCATCCCGTCTCCCGCACGGCCTTTGGCGAGCGCATGCCCGTCTACCCCCACGGCAAGGTGGCCGTGGTCTCGGCCGGCACCGCCGACGGCTTCATCACCTGGGAGGCCGCGCGCACCCTGGAGTATCTGGGCATCACCTGCAACGTCTTCGAGGACTGCGGCGTGGCCGGCCTCTGGCGCCTTGAAAAGCGCCTGCCCGAAATCAACGAGCACGATGCCGTCATCGTGGTCGCCGGCCTTGATGCGGCGCTTGCGAGCGTGCTTGGGGGACTTACGCCAAAGCCCCTTTTCGGCGTGCCCTCCTCGGTCGGCTACGGCACCGCCGCCCACGGGCACACGGCGCTCAACAGCATGCTCGCCTCCTGCGCGCCGGGCCTTGGCATCTTCAACATCGACAACGGCTACGGCGCCGCCTGCGCGGCCGCCCGCGTCCTGCACGCCATCTACGGCCTGCCCAAGGCATAGGACACGCTGCGGGCCCACGGCCCGTCGACGCCATTCTCGCAGCGGCCCCTCGCGGGGCCTTTTGTCTGTCCGTTTGTCTCCGTTTGTCTATCCTTTTGCCTGATCTTTGGCCTGGTCGTTTGCCTGTTCCTTGGCCTGTCCCCCGGCCTTCTTCCCCCTACGGCTCTTGAGGAACTCGTCCAGCATCCGGGCAAGACCCTTCAAATCACAGGCCAGCGCCGCCTCCTGCGACTTCGCAAGATATTCTTCCACGTTGTCCAGGGTCAGAAGGTGCCGCCCTTCGGCCATGTCCTCGCTGATCTTGCGGTTCACGTCCGGGTGGTAGTGGTAGGTGTCGAGGTAGAGGGCGATGTCGTCCAGAAAGGCCTCGTCCTCGTAGCCGAAGACCCGCAGATTGGGGCATTCGGAGGCAAGACCCGCCGCGCGGCGCACCACCGCCCGGTGGAGAACGGCGTTTCTGCGGTCGGCCTGGTACCACATGGCCTGGCGAATCCGGGAATAGGGCGGAAAGACGAGATAGAAGTCGGTTTCTGGATGGGCGCTCACATAGTCGAAAAGATACTTGTCGCAGTAGGCAAGAGCCTTCTTCACATCCTCGGCGTATCTGCTTTCAAGCTCCTTCTCGTCGAAGGGGGCCTCCTCCATCCTGCCCGCGACCCGGATGATTTCGGCAAAGAAGTCCCAGCCCTTCCTGGCCGCAAGCCATTTGTCGATGCCGCCAAAGCGGTCGCGAAGCTCGGCGTACCAGCTCGTGGGCATGTCGTAGCCGTCGAGCCTCGGGTCGCCCACGCCCTGCGTCCAGTCCCGGACATCCTTCAAAATCTCCCTGAAGACCTCGACATCGAAGTAGACCTCGATGTTGTTCAAAAGAGAGTCGTCGTAGAGACAGGCAAAGTTCCCCCGCACGTAGGTCTTCTGCTCGAGATAGCGATCGTCCAGGGAATAGACGACGCGTCTTGTCTCCTCTCACCTGTTTCCAGGTTTCACGCAACGAGGCAATCCTGCAACATGAGTTCCTCACA